>DUPH01000109.1 GCA_012838435.1 Lentisphaerota bacterium
AAGACGTGCAGAATGGTGCGGCATGTTTCAGCGTGCCTTGTCAGTGTGCCGCTGACCGTTTGATTCATCCCGATTATCACTGAATGGAGAGAAAAAAAGGACTTATCATGTCAGCAAAGAAATTCGACAAGATTCTTGTTATAAACTCCGGCAGTTCCTCACTCAAGTTCACCCTGTTCAACGTGTCTTCAAAAACCGTCCTCGCCAAGGGTCTGGTCGAGCGCGTCGGCACGCCCAACGCCAACTTGGTGTACCAGCGTAACAACGAGCCCAAGACGGAGCGGGGCATCGCGGCGGAAAACCATGGCAAGGCGCTGGCGATGGCCTGTAAGATGCTTGCCGATCCTGAGACGGGTGTCATAAAGTCACTGAAGGAGGTCAACGCGATCGGCCACCGCGTGGTCCACGGCGCCGAGGAGTTCTCAGACTCGGTGCTGATCACCGAAGATGTCAAAACCGGCATCAAACGCTGCGCGGACCTCGCCCCGTTACATAATCCGGCCAATCTGGACGGCGTGGTGGCCTGTGAAACGGTTTTCCCGAACACACCGAACGTGGCGGTCTTCGATACAGCGTTCCACCAGAGCATGCCGCGGCACGCCTACATGTACGCCATCCCGCAAAAGTTCTACGATGAGTACCGCATCCGCAAGTACGGCTTTCACGGCACGTCGCACAAGTTCGTGATGCTGGCGGCGGCGGAGTTCCTCAAGAAGCCTGTCGAAGAACTGAAACTGATCACCTGCCACCTCGGTAACGGTTCATCGATCGCCGCGATCAAGGGCGGCAAGGTGCTCGACACCTCGATGGGCATGACGCCGCTGGCCGGCCTGATCATGGGTACGCGCTGCGGGGACATCGACCCTGCGATCATCTTCTTCTTGGCGCGTAAGGGAATCTCGGCCGACGAGATCGACAACGCGCTCAACAAGCGCAGCGGCCTGATGGGCATCAACGGTATTGAAAGTGGCGACATGCGCGACACCGTGAACGCCGCCACACAAGGCAAAGCCGCAGCGGAGAACGCTCTGCACATGTTCGGGCACCGTACCGCCTTTTACATCGGCGGTTACTACACATTGATGGGAGGTGCCGATGCGATCATCTTCACGGGCGGCATCGGTGAAAACAGCGCACCTGCGCGTCAGATGATCGTTTCGCGTCTGGAGGCAATCGGCTGCAAACTAGACGACGCCAAGAACAAGGCGACCGCTGGTAAAACCGGCGTCATTACCACCGATGCATCGAAGCTGCCGGCCATCGTGATCCCGACCGACGAAGAGTTGATGATCGCGCGTGAGACCCTCCGCGTCCTTTCAGAAACCACAAAAAGCACAAAGTAGAGGTAAACGTTTCCATGAGCATTCTTGATTCCATGATTCCCCGCGCCCAAGCGGCAAACAAAACCATCGTGCTGCCCGAGGGCCAAGATCCACGCGTCATCACGGCTGCTGTTAAAGCGGCTCAGACCGGCATCTGCACGCCGATCGTGCTGGGCACGCCCGCCGAAATCGCAGCCGCTGAAGCACAGGCCGGCGTCACGCTGGCTGCATCTGGCGTGCGCGCAGTCGACTACACGAACACCGACCTGCTGCCGCGCCTGGCCACCGCTCTCTACGAAAAGCGCAAAGCCAAGGGCATGACCGCCGAGGAAGCCGAAGCCATCGTGAAGGGCAAGCGCCTCTATTTCGGTAGCATGATGGTGGCGCTGGATCTGGCGCAGGGGATGGTGGCCGGTTCGATTGCTTCGACCGGCGACATGCTGCGCAGCGCCTTCCACTGTGTCGGCACCGCCGCAGGCATCAAACTCGCCTCCTCAACATTCATCATGGACCTTAAGACACCGACCGCGTCCGGCGATACCACGTTACTTTTCGCGGACTGTGCCGTGATCCCCTGCCCGACGGCCGAGGAGCTGGTTGATATCGCACATGCCACCGCCATCTCCTACCGTAAACTGATTGGACGCCAGCCGCGTCTGGCCTTCCTCAGCTTCTCCTCCAAGGGCAGCGCCAAGCATGAGCTGGTGGACAAGGTGCGGACCGCAGCGGAGTTGACCCGTCAGCGCTTTGAGACGCAGGGCGTGGATGCCATCGTTGACGGAGAGGTCCAGGCCGACACCGCGCTCGTGCCCGCAGTGGCAGCCGCCAAGAACAAGGGCGGCGCGCTTCAGGGCGATGCCAACGTGCTGATCTTCCCCGACCTTCAGGCCGGAAACATCAGCTACAAGCTGGTGGAGCGGCTGGCCGGCGCAACCGCGCTGGGTCCCGTGCTCCAAGGCTTGGCCAAGCCGATCAACGACCTCTCGCGTGGTTGCAGCGCCGATGACATTTTCGGCACGCTCTGCATCACCGCGCTTCAGAGTGCCTAACGCCCACCCCTGAATCGACCCGTCCGCTTCGCCATGTACATCATGGTTCCACGCTCGGTCTTCAAGTGATCGTTATCCTGTGTCCTGAAATCGGCTGTGGCACGGCGACGCGAAGCTAATTCCCGTACGCTGATCTGCCACAGACCGCGCCGATCATTCGGGGCCAGATCAAGCGTGAGTGTGAGTTGTCCATGCTCGGTACCGTAGTATCCGCTCCCCTCAGCCTGCGCGCCAGCCGGATCGAGGATGTCGACACGCAACGGTACCACGGCATCGATCGGCTCCTCTTCCTGATCCACCACGGAAATCGTGCAGGACAGACGGCCACCAAGGTGCGCTTCCTGCGCAACGTTGACACGCACCGCATTGATGGCGCGCTCTGTGACCATCAGCACGCAACCGTCACAAGGACCGAATGTGTGCGCGACGGTCAGCCGCCCATCCCGCACATGCGCGTCCAAAGCGCACCCTTCCACCAGATCGTACACATGGCCCGAGGAGCGCGCCAGCGATAGCACAGCCGTTGCCGGAACGCCGTTCTCCATCACCAGGCCATACTGCCCGACGTAATCTCCAAACTCGCGCCGATCGTTGACGGCAAAGAGATAATCGGTGGAGCCGTACGAACGGCAACGGGGCACCACATCTGGCGTTGAGGCATCGCAATAGCGCTGGTAACGTGTGTCGAGTGCCGCACGCAACTCGGCGGATTTGGCGATCAAAGCGGCGCGATCCTCATCCGCCTGGACCGTCCGCGTATAACTCGCGAGCGTGATGTCAGCCTGGATGGCCGGGCAGAGACGTTCATCCCCCACCACCACCCCGCCCCGCGCCTGAAACGCCTGGACCGTAGCCGCCACGCCAGCCGTCAGTACATCGCAGTCCATCATGACCAGCACACTGTATCTGTCCAGTCCATTCGTTTTCACCGTTTCATCGTAGATGATCTCGGGCTGGAGATGCGCCCACAACAACATCTGATAGGCGTCGCCGGACCACCCTTCGCCCCAGCCGTAGGTTCCGCGCTGCGCGAACATCTGCGATGCGAAGCTCTCCAGAAACGCGACATCACTGGGTCGGTCAGGAACTTGCAGCAAGGTGGGCCCCAGCGGCTCCACGACCTCTTTGATCAGGCGGCGCAACTCATGCTGGGTCTGCGGATGGGTGTAGCGATAGGCGCTCTCACCGCTCTGAGGCACCAGCGATTCCCATCCGTGATACATGATGCCGCGCACCGGCCGGGCCAGTTTTGTCCAGAACGTCTCGCGCAGGTGCATGGGCGCAATGGTCAGGAAAGCCGCGTCGGGATCAGTGTCCATCCACGGCGGGGCGGGTACATTTCCGCCCTCGCCCCCCTCCGTGAGCGGTGCCGTCTGCGAGCGGTACCAG
The DNA here is from genome assembly GCA_012838435.1 of Lentisphaerota bacterium. Lineage (GTDB taxonomy): Bacteria > Verrucomicrobiota > Kiritimatiellia > RFP12 > UBA1067 > DUPH01. The sequence continues at coordinate 3,761 of DUPH01000109.1, forward strand.
ATGATCTGGGTCATCTTCATGACCTGCTGTGGCTGAGCAGCGCCGCGCGCCATGGCAAACAGCTCGTCGGTCGCCACGCCGATGCGGATCGGGTCGGGATAAGAGTAGGTCCATTGCGACAGGACATCCACGTTCCCGCCGCTTCCGTAGACGCTCGCCACACGCACTGCCGGATCGTGGAATGTCCAAAGCCCTTCCCGCCCGGTCGACCGGAGCCCCCGGTGCAATTCGGAGTTCATGCGATTCCAACCGTCGCCCTCCTTCCAATACCAAGAGAGAAAGCGCAAGAGCTGATGGTCATCAGGGATCACCCTGTTCGATGGAAAGTCATCCAGTTCGGCATAATCCACACCGTACTTGCTCGGTGCGTTCGTCGGGTAATCCGCGCCGGTCGCGCCTTGACACGCCGCGCGGTCATGCGCGTGCCAGCAGACGTCCGCTTCGTCACGCACCTCGGTATGTAGCAAAGCCGCCTGCCAGACCGGGAAAGCGCTGTAGGCCTGCGCCACCGATGCGCCTACATTAAAAGCGAACGCCTGCATCTCTGGAAACGCCGCGCAGAGCGCCGGTCTTTGGTCGTCGCTGGCACCCTCACGATTCACACGCCGGAACTCCGGCTTCTCGACAGCCGCCCAGTGGCCGGGTGAAAGCGTCGCGATGATGCCGACATCACGTGCCAGCGCGGTATCCAGCAGCCGCTTAGCCTCTGCAAGGTACACAGGTTCCTCGGGCGCGACCGGCTGCCCCGCTTCATAGATGCGCGCATAATCCGCACTTAACCCCAAGCAGTGCGTGAACCCGATTTCCGTCAGGCGCGGCAATTCGTGCAGAAAAATATAGTCCCACAGCACCACCGGCATGCGCGGCGGACGGCGCGGCACCAGCGTGAACGGCACACTCTCCTCGCTTACATAGGATGCCGTCCCATCCTCCAAAGAGGCCGCGATACGTAACCGCATCATATAGTTGCCGGGACGCAGCGTCGTATCGACAGGCACCTCGTTCGTCCGACTCCCGCCCGATGCGAGTTCCGGTATCTGGTAGCGAGCGGTCTCACGTCCCTCGACCGTGCAGAGCAAAGAGACATCGTGCGCGGTCTGCTGACGCTGGGCATTGGTCAGTATGAAACGCAAGGACGACGCCTCTTCCATGCGCACAAACACGCTCCGGTCGGAGATCAAGGACACTGTTATCGGACGGAACTCCAGCGCACCTTGACACAGCCGCACCTGCGTCAGGTATCCCGGAAAGCCAAAATAGTAGCTGCCGAGACGGTCACCGATAGAGAGATGATGGTCGCCCGGCGCGATATACCCGCGTCCCGTCCGGGTGACCGTGCCCTGCGCCGTGCCGTCCCTGAAAAACCGCACGGTCCCGGCGCCGTCGTAGGTGACCGCGAGATGCGTCCAGATGTTCGTCGCGAACACCGAGGGCTGCGAAACATACTCTTCCGAACCATCGCCGAAACCGAGCCGCAGATAGGCACATCGTTGATCATTTTCGTTGGCGGCTCCCAGCGTCCATTGGTAATCCGTGTGCGCCACATATTTTTTGTCGATCAGGAACGCTACGGGACAATCGACAAATTCAGGCTTCGATTTGATCCACATCTCCAGTGTAAACGCGCCCCGGGGCGAAAGCGAGGGGTGATTGGTCACGATGGCCGCGTGGCATTCGTCTTCCACCGGCCAGCCGCAGAACGATTCCAGACAGGAGCCCCAGCGGTCGTCCGGCACCAGCACGGCCCCGTGCAGTACCGCATCGCGTCCCTTGCCCGACGCATCCTTCAGGTCTGCGAAGGCCCACAGGCCCACCACTTTCTCGCCGGTCGCGTCCGCGCCCGTGTAGGGTGCCATCCAATTTTCACATGGCTGTCCTGCGTACAAGATCCACGCCGACATCACCAGCGCACAAGCCAATCCGACACTGGTTTCCATATATCCCTCCTGTCAATCAATCACGTCCGCTACGCCGACGCACATTATGCGAAAGGGTACGGACGCCTGTCAATTGGGCTCTGTCTTCCCATAGATTCTGCAGGAAGGTCTGGACGAGGCCATCTTTCGTGTGATCGCTCAGGAAGGTGCCAAGCGGATAGACAAGGACACGCTTGTAGTTGTCGATCCGACCGACATTCGCAAGCTGTACGTCCGTAATGAACTAAACCTAAAAAGAGCAGTTGAGCATGCAGATTTTGAGCAAAGCCCCGTAAACATTGGCTTCCGTTGAGATCCGCGCCGCACCTATTTGGTGCAGAACGCCATTTCTGATTGGAACCACGGAACACACTAA
>DUPH01000110.1 GCA_012838435.1 Lentisphaerota bacterium
CTTGAAAAAGGGGATGTCCCGGAAATGAAGTGTTACACCAATCGGCTCGAATACGTGATACCCAACTACAATTACATCCGCCCTGCTCCCGGAAAAGGGGGGCTGTCTGACTATGTCGCCAAAAAATTTGAAATTGCGCTGGCGTGGGTCAATTACCTTGGGACTCCTAAGAACTCCAAATACAATATCGGAGCCACGATCTACGTGGACGCCGCCACTGGCGAAATGCTCGGCGGGTGTGATTGAAGGGGAGAAAGGATATTCACAATGTCTTTAAAAACAAAGGTGCTGACACTTTTTTCCATTACTGTGGCGAGTCATGCGTTGACCGTCTGCGCTGACGGCGGTTTGTCGCCAATCAACGCCTTCGGATGTGATCTTTACCAACAAGTGCGCCACCGATCAGGCAATCTTTGCATCTCGCCTGTCAGCGTCTTTGCGACACTTTCCATGGCTTACGGAGGAGCGGAGGGCGAAACCGCTGAGGAGTTCGCACAAGTTCTACATTCGCCCTCTGTCCCCGGAAGGTTCCCATTGTCCCGCCATCTGGGAGCTGTTCGTTTTGACCTTGCATGCGCCCTTTTTCTACAACAGGGATATCCCGTCAAACCAACTTTCATCAAGCACCTCAAGACGGGATATGGCGTAACGCCGTTCCCTGTTGATTTTGTCAACGACTCCTCGGCGGTACGTTTTCGCATCAACAATTGGGTCGGGAAACAGACCAATGGCAAGATTCAGAACATCCTCACCGCCCCCCCTGAGACAGGCACCCGCCTGATGCTAATCAATGCTGTCTATTTCAAAGGGAATTGGAAATCGCAATTCAAATTATCTGACACACGAAAGGAGCCGTTTTTCATCAACGGGACGGATCAAATCCTTGTGCCGTTAATGATGCAGACGGGGCGTTTTGCTTATCTCGCAACCGACGGACTCCAGTTGCTCAGACTTCCGTACCAAGGCAACGCTTTTTCCATGCTTTTCATTCTCCCAGATGGGAAGTCTGCCGAGGATTTCGCTCATGCGGAGGAGAAACTTTCTGCTACGTCATTAGCGGCTTGGACATCCCGTATGAAAGTCGCCGAAGTGGTTGTGCGAATCCCGCGTTTCAAATTCTCATGGGGTTCCACTATCCTCAATCCTGCGCTTGAGGCACTCGGGCTTAAATTGGCCTTCACGCCCAAAGCCGACTTCAGTGGCATCACCGAAAAGCCTCTGTACATCAATAAAGTCATCCACCAGACGTATATCGAAGTCAACGAAATGGGAACCGAAGCGACTGCCAGTACGGCTGCAAGTTTTCTTGAGTCCCTTCCCCCCCATTTTTGTGCTGACCATCCCTTTCTCTTTCTTATTCAGGAAAACAGCTCGGGCAACATCCTGTTTCTGGGACGAATCATGAATCCGAACTGAATTAAACCCCAAAGAGCATGACTACGGTCGTCACAAATAGCCTGCAAGTCGCGAAATGGGAAAGCGCGTTTTCCAACGGGTATGTCCAGGCGGGCAGTTATATCGTGACCAACGCCGTGTTCCGTCAGAGCGAGTTCATAAGCGCGGACGCGGACCGCTTCCGCGTCCGCGTGACCGACGAGCGCCGCGCGGATGCCGAGTCGGTTGAGGTCGTCCTTTGGACTGAGCATCCGGGCGATTCCGCGTATGACGCGGCATCGCGCGTGATGACGCTGCCCCGCGTCTCGCCGGGCGTCTTCGCGTCCACGAACCTGCTGCTGGTCTCGGACTGGGATGACGCGCACTTCGACACGACCGTGTACGGTGTCGCGCCGGACTCGACCAACCGCCTCTTCCTGTCGCAACTCTTGAGCAGCGTGTGCGGGTCATACGTCGACGGGTGGGGGCAGACCAACGTGTTCAGCGCTCCGGTCGGCGTGGACGTCAAGTCCGTGGGCGTCGATGTGGCGATCATGCGCACCAACGGCGTCGCCTGCATCGACACGCTGTCCGCGCTGGCACAGGTCACATCGGCAAAAGAGAGGTTCGCACAGGCCAACATCACCGTGGAGATGGGCTCGCTCGTTTTCTTCGACGCACCGCCGGGGGTGGATGTCGATAACTGGCATGTTGTGTCGACAAACAATCAGTTCCAGCTCTCTCCAGATGCCCGTTCGGTCGTTCATGAGGCTCTGGCCTCAGTCACGAACGGCACCAGCAACCGCTGCCTGATCTTTGTGCCCGGCATAAGAGACACGCCGGCAGCCGAAGTCGCGGGGCACACAACCGCATCCTATTGGTATATAGATCCTTTGGATGCCCCGTATACGGACCACTGCCTCATTTCGGCCAGCCAGATAGCGCCGTTCGTTTCCGCGCACGAACTGTGTCATGCGCTCGGCATTTACGCCCACGTATCAGATAAATGCAATCTCATGTTTTCAACAGCCTCCCCCTTCATGGATGTGAGCGCTTCCAAACGATTGTATGTCGAGCAAATTCCAACTCTACGATCAGGAGGACATGTACAATGAAAAAAACACGGCTTATGTCAATATTCGCATTCTGGGCACTCTTCCCGACTTTTGGAGAGATCAATGTCTTGCCTGAGGACGAGTCAATGGCGCGGGTTGTGCGATTATGGACTGCATCAATTGATGAGATCCCCGCTGCACAGTGGTTGGCAGACCAGGCGGCCACCGGATATCACGATTTTCCGGCATACAAAAAGATATTGCAGGAAGGCAGACCTTATGACAACTACACCTATTCTACTCTGACGGAGTTAATCTGTAGAATTGATGGTGTCAACATGTGTTCGCCCGGGGACGCTGACATCATACGGCTGACGAGGGAGTTCCTCGTATCAAAGAGTGGCAATCCCGATTGGCGGTTTGTAGATTACAGCCTGTTGTATCTCTCGCAAAAAGGGGATGCTAGCGATCTCCCTCTGCTTGAGAAATACGCGGAACTTCCTTCCAAGCTGGATTTTGCAAAGAATGCGGGGTTGGAAAGTCTCCGAATCCTGAAAGCGCGCGCCTCAGGCACGAATGTGCTAAATCTTTCGAAGACGCGATTATATTGCTGGTCGACCAACGAGCCGCCTTTTCTGCCTTCCGTGGCGAACACCGGCCCGCAGGCCGTCTATGTCTACGACCTGCTGAAACAGGCCCTCGCGAAATACGGAGACGCGACCAACCTCCCGCCCGAACTGGTGACGATGACCGTCTCGTTCGACGCGGACGGAAAGCCCGTCTGCAGCGTCGATCCCTCCAAATACGGGCTTGTCATGCCGGACTTCCCTCCACCCCCGCCCGCCTTCACCCATGAACCCGCCATGACCGAGCCACCCCCGCCCACCAACAACGTGCCAGAAAAAACCGAAGCCCCTCATATCGCGGAAACGCCCGATGTTCCACCACCGGCGCAAAAGCGATCAATTGTCCCGCTCGCTGTCGGTGTCGGCGCGGGTATCTTCGTTGCCCTTCTCCTGTGGCGTGGTCTCCGAAAAAGAAAGCAGTGAATATCAAAAACCAATATTGTGTTCCCTTCGTTGGTAACGGTGTGGTTAAATATAACGTGTGACAGGAAGAACATCCAATGGACGTGTGCGCTGGGCGTTGGCCGTGTGCTGGCCGATGCTGGCCTTGGGTGCGCAGCACTGGATCGGCGTAGCGCCGCGCGTGGTGCCTTGGACGTCGGTTGAGGGGGCGGATCGTGTGCGGATCGGTGTGCGCGACGCAGGGGTTTACCGCGTGACCGCCGACGAGGTGGCGCTGGTCTCAGGCTGGGATGCGGACACCGTGCGTGCGGCGATGGCGCAGGGCGGGGTGGCGCTCGCATGCGGCGGTGCGGCGGTGACGTGGCGCACGGAGGGGGATGCCCTGTTTTTTTACGGCCAGCCGACAAGCGAGCTTTACGCACCGGAAAATGTCTATTGGCTGACGTTGGAGGATGGGGCGGTGATGCCGCAAGAAGCGGCCGCGCCGGGAAGCGGCGCGACCAATCTTTGGTTCATGTCTGACAGGCCCTGCCGCGCAGCCTTTCTGGCGCCTTATGAGCCGCGTGACCGGCGCAGTTCAGTGGGTACGCTCACCAATGTACTGAATTTTGGCGAGTGGATCGGGTCCACGTATGCAGCGGCACGTACGCAAACCCGGGCAGTGGTGCTACCGGAATGGTGCGCCGAGGCGGTGACGGGCGTTACCGTGCGAGTCGAACTGGCGTCATACCACGATTTCCCCACGCCGGATGAACATCTGTGCGAAGTTTGCGTGAATGGGGTGAGCGGCGGTTCACAAGGGTGGTCGGGTGAGCAAGCGGTGACGTTTGACTATGTTGTGCCGGCGGGCACGGTGACGAACGGGACGATTGAGTTGACTGTTCAAAATGCGGGCGGTACGCAGGTCGTTAACGATTTTATGTTGCTGGCCGCGACAGTGCACTACCCGAGATATTACACGGCGCAGGAGGGCATGCTGCAGTGCACGGGCGGGGAGGGCCCGGTGATTGCGGCGGGTGGTTTCACGACACAGAATCTGGCGGTGTGGGAGGTGACGGACGCGGCTCAACCGGTAGCGTTGTCCGATGTGTGCGTGGTGCCGGACGGGGAGGGGGGCTGGCAGGCGCTGTTTGCATGTGGCGGGGCGACGGCGCGCTATGTGGTTTTCGATCGGTCGCAGGGCGCTTTTGAACCGTCCGTCAGTGGTGCGCGTGTGATCGACTGGAGTGCCCCGGACGAAATGCCCGAGTTGGCGATCGTGACACCGCCGCGCCGGTGGTGGCCGGGGTTCGCGGAAGCGGCGGCACCGCTGGCCGAGTTTCGCGAGGCGCAGGGGTTGCGCGCGCGTGTGATCGACGCGGAAGATCTCTACAACGCCTTCACGGACGGCTTGGTGCATCCGGAGGCCTTCCGCCGCTTTAGTGCGGCGGGTGTGGCGCAGGCGGGCGGTCAGGTGCTGCGCTATCTGCTGTTTGCCGGGCATGGCGGAAGCGATTACAAATTGGAGGTGTTCCCGCCTGGCAAGGCGGGGGCCTACCCAGCCTTGTTTCCGCTGTATTTGGTGTCGCAGGTGGACGCGGCGGCAAACGGCGCGTTGTTGTTGCCGAATGATCCGGTATTGGGTGATGTGCAGGGGGACGCGGTGCCGGAGGTGGCGGTCGGGCGTTTTTTGGCGACGAACGCGCTGGAACTGACGCGCATGGTGGAGAAGACCATCCGGTATGAGTTGACCGAGACGTGGAAGCGTAAGGCGGTGTTCTCTTGCGATTGGCAGAACACGGGTTCAAAATACGTGAACTTCACCGGGTTTGCCGAATCTACCGCCGTCTCTTTCCCGAGCGTGGGGTGGTGGCTCGAAACCTTTTATCCCGCACCGGACCAGAGCCGTCTGGCGCCGTTGTGGCGTGACACGTATCATGAAACGGGTGTTTCATATGAGTTGCAGGAGGGGGCCGGCTTCTACTATTTCGTCGGTCATTCCAGTGACACCATTGCAGGCTACACAAGGGACGGCAAGCTGTTTGATGCCCCGATGCTCCGAACCGCCACATGGCCGTTCGCGCCCGTGGCGCTACTGATGGGGTGCCGCATGGGGCGTTGGACGCTACTTGATCTGAGGCAAGAGCAACAGGCGATCGCCGAGGCGGGTGTCAGGAATCCGGTGTCGGGTTTCGCGGCTGTCATCAGCACGGCTGGCTATACGATGCCGGATCAGGCTAAGCTTTACTCACAGGCCTTTGGTGCTCAGGTGGCGACCGGTGCGCGTCGTCTGGGAGATGTCTGGTGCGGAACTTTTGCCGCGCTGGGAGGTAGCCACGCACTCTCCCTGCGGCACATGGTGTTCTTGGGTGACCCATCGCTCAACATACGGCCTGACCAAACCGCGCGCGGAACGTCGAGCGATTGGTTGCTGGCGCAGGGGTTGGGGGGGGACCCTTACGCAGATCTTCTTGATCAAGACGGTGACGGGTTTGCAACGTGGATCGAGGCGCTGGCCGGCACCGGGGCGCTTGTGGGCGGGATGCGGATCAGCCGATTGGTGTTGCCGCAGGCCGGAACCTACGATCCGCTGGCTGTAGTGCCGGATTCTGCCGCACCGGGCCTCGCGCTGAATGTCGAAACGCTGGCTGGTATTGCATTCAGGGTGATGACGACAGATGATCTGAGAAGTACGTCGTGGGTGCCGCTCCCGTGGCGGCCGGTAGGGGGGGAGACATGGTCGACCGAGCCCATCCCTGGTGATTGGCCGCTTAAGCAGATTGAGGTGCCGTTCGACAAGAATGCACGGCGTCGCTTTTACAAACCGGTTGCAGAACACTAAGGAGTATCAGTATGGATGACACACGTTTTACACGGGCGAAGGATATCGAGTTGAGGGAGATCGTGGGTGAACATTTCCTCATCGTGTTACATGTTGGCGAGTCCAAAATGTTCAGCCTGAACGACATGGGCCTCTGGTTTTGGCAGCAGTTGGAGCGACCGGTCACGAAAGCCGAACTGCTTGAGGCGATGCTGGAGGAGTACGAGGTCGACGACGAGACAGCGCGTGCGGAGATTGACCGTTTTCTCGCGCATCTCGTTGAGCGGGGCTTGGCGAGTAGGATTTAGGATTTGGGATTTAGGATTTAGGAGCTCAAGCGAATAGATTTGGAGTGCGGCGGCAAGCGGTATTCCTCACGACGCCGCTTTGGCGTAGACGGGCCGGAAAGCGGTGCCGCGACCCGCGTACAGCGCGGCTCTTGTCACCGCACTCCAAAACGCGTACCCCTACTTCTTGTGGGACATCTCGACCGAGACGGCCACTGCGACGGTTGCGCCGACCATCGGGTTGTTACCCATACCGAGGAAGCCCATCATCTCAACGTGCGCCGGCACCGAGGAGGATCCCGCGAACTGCGCGTCGGAGTGCATGCGGCCCATGGTGTCGGTCATGCCGTACGAAGCCGGCCCCGCCGCCATGTTGTCGGGATGTAGCGTGCGGCCCGTGCCGCCGCCGGAAGCGACTGAGAAGTACTTCTTGCCCTTCTCGATGCACTCTTTCTTGTAGGTACCTGCGACCGGGTGCTGGAAGCGCGTGGGGTTGGTGGAGTTGCCGGTGATAGAGACATCCACCTTCTCTTTCCACATGATCGCCACACCTTCGCGCACATCATCCGCGCCGTAGCAACGGACGTCCGCGCGGGGCCCGTCGGAGAACGGGGTCGTCTTCGTGACCTTCAGTTTGCCGGTCGCGTAGTCGAACTTCGTTTCGCAATGGGTGAAGCCGTTGATGCGGCTGATGATGTAGGCCGCGTCTTTGCCCAAACCGTTGAGGATCACCTGCAACGGGGCGGTGCGGACCTTGTTGGCCTTGAGGGCGATACCGATCGCGCCTTCGGCTGCCGCGAACGACTCGTGCCCTGCGAGGAAGCAGAAGCAGCGGGTTTCTTCACGCAACAGCATCGCGGCCAGATTGCCGTGCCCGATACCGACCTTGCGGTCATCCGCCACCGAACCGGGGATGCAGAAGGCTTGGAGTCCCTCGCCGATGGCCTCGGCCGCTTCAGCCGCCTTGACACATCCCTTTTTCAACGCGATCGCCGCGCCCAACACATAGGCCCACTTCGCGTTCTCGAAGCAGATATTCTGGATCGAGGTACAGATTTCGTAGGGGTCAAAACCCTGAGCTACGCACAGTTTGCGCGCCTCTTGGAGATCCTTGATCCCATACTTCTTGCACACGGCCTCAATCTGCTTGATGCGCCGCGCATAACTTTCGAACAGTGCTGCCATAAGAAAAACTCCTTTCAACTACTCGTGACGCGGGTCGATGAATTTAACGGCGCCCATCTCTTTCGAGAACCGGCCGTAGGTGCCGGTGCATTTTTCCAGCGCTTTCTTTGGGTCTTCGCCCTTCTTGAGCAGCTCCATGAACGGCCCTATGCGGACAAACTCGTACCCGATCACTTCGTTGTTTTCGTCGAGCGCCAGACGGCTCACATAGCCCTCCGCTATCTCGAGATAACGCGCGCCCTTCTGCTTGGTGCTGTACATCGTACCGATCTGGCTGCGCAGGCCCTTGCCCAGATCTTCAAGGCCGGAGCCGATCGGCAGGCCGCCCTCAGAGAATGCGCTCTGACTACGGCCGTACACGATCTGGAGGAAAAGTTCACGCATGGCTGTGTTGATCGCATCGCACACGAGATCCGTGTTGAGCGCTTCGAGCACCGTCTTGCCCGGCAGAATCTCAGCGGCCATCGCTGCCGAGTGGGTCATCCCCGAGCAGCCGAGCGTTTCGATCAGCGCTTCCTGAATAATGCCATCTTTGATGTTCAGCGTCAGCTTGCAGGCACCCTGCTGCGGTGCGCACCAACCCACGCCGTGCGTCAGACCGGAAATGTCTTTGACTTCTTTGACCTGCACCCATTTGCCCTCTTCGGGAATCGGTGCCGGACCGTGCTTGGGACCCTTCGCCACACAGCACATCTGCTCCACTTCATGGGAGCACGGATACGGACAACTCATGTGATAGACCTCCATAGGTGTACGAAAAAAACCGCGCGATTCTACACGATATCGAGCGGTCTGACAAATCGAATCACTGCTTTCGGGATCACCGTCCCTGCGCCAAACGCAACGCAAGCCGTTCGGGCAGGCCGGCCCGCATGTTTTTCTCCATGGCGGTCTGCACATCGTAGGGAACGCGGACGAACTCGATCTCTTTGGTCTTGGTGCTGTACAGCACGTACGCGCTACGCGAATCGCCATCGCGCGGTTGTCCCACACTACCGACGTTGATGAAATACTTTTTGCCGAATGTGATCTTCATTTTACAGGGCTCGATGCGCGTGATCTCATGCTGTTTTTGGTAGATCATAGGAACATGCGTATGGCCGTGAAAGCAGAGGGCGGTCATCTGGTAACTGAAGTTGGCTTCAGCCGCCAGCGTGTCGAACACATACCCCCAACGTCCCGGCATATCAAGTGTGCTGTGCACCAACGTAAAGCCGCCGCAGGCTTTGTGGTAAGGCAGGTCATGCAGCCATTTGGCGTCATCTTCCGTCAATTGACGCCGCGTCCATGCGATCACACTGGCCGCCAGCGGCTGGAAGTCATCCAGACTTTCGTTGTAGGAGCAGTAGTGGTCATGATTGCCGCGAACGGTGATACAACCTAACTCGCGCACCAGCCGGATGCACTCCGAAGGGCTGGCGTTATACCCCACCACATCACCGACCGAAACGAAATCCGTAACGCTTCGGCCACGGGCGTCTTCGATGACAGCATTCAGCGCTTCAAGATTGGCGTGAACGTCCCCCAGAATAGCATACTTTCGTTCCATAACCCCCCAGCCTCATCCCTCGCAATCAATTAATTTTCAGCACTGCCGCTGCCAGAGGCAAATCTTCAGCGGTCGTGATTTTGATGTTGTGGCGCGACCACTCGACCAGACGAACCGGCTCCCCGATCAACTCAACGGCGCTGGCTTCATCGGTGATCACAGCTTTTTGCTCCTCAACAGCCTCATAAGCGCGTTGCAACAGCTCCACCTTGAACGCTTGCGGGGTCTGGACCGCCCAGAGCTTTGCACGATCTATCGTTCGATCTACCGTCAAACCGCGCTCCACATACTTGATCGTGTCCCAGACGCGCGAGGCCGCAATACCGCACCCGTTCCGTTTGGCCGTTTTGATTGTGGCCTCAATCAACTCCGGCGTGACGCACGGCCGGGCACCGTCATGCACCACCACGATGCGTGTCTCGGGTGCCATCTCCCGCATACCGTTCACGACCGAGTCTTGACGGCGACTCCCGCCCGCCACGACTTCCCGCAGCTTGGAAATCCCGAACATCTGCGCAACACTCTTAGCGGCCAGTATTTGATCTTTCCGGACGACCAGCACAATCTGGTCAATCGCAGTGCACTGCTCAAAGGCCAGCAGCGACCAAGCGATAACGGGGCGCGATCCTAAACTCAGAAAAGCCTTATCGGTATTCGATCCCATGCGCGTACTTTTGCCGGCCGCAACCAAGATCACAGTGTTCATTCGTCTCTCCTTTAAAGAAGTATCCTCGCAGACTCAACCCTTGAGTCGGAAAAGACGCCCTTGTCC
>DUPH01000111.1 GCA_012838435.1 Lentisphaerota bacterium
CGATTCGTTCCATTTCCACGCCGGCGGCTTGCAAACGCGCCAACAGCAGATCCAGCGCGGCCAGCCACATCAACGGGTCGGCGTGTTTGACCAACGGGTCGTCATTCGGCAAAACCCCGTCCGGGCAGCGGTAGTGCGGCAGATCCGTTGAGAACGAGACACTTGCGCTACCCGCCACGCGTGCGGCCGCCGGATCGATGACCAGCGCCTTCATGCTCTGTGTGCTACTGTCGATACCCAGATAAAGTGCCATTTTTCGCTACTCGCTTTTCAGTTGTTTTGGTGTGCCGGTATCCATGCCGAACTCAGCGTACAATGTGAGCGCGTCTTGATGTGTGGATTATAGCGAAGCCCCTTTGCTTTCGCAATCATGCAACCCAATGAACGTGAAGAGTTGACCTTTCGACGTAGAAGCCTTTATTATTCTGAATTCTGAACGTGAGTTTGAATCCGCGATTGTGCGGGCTGTGTGGCAATGCCACGAGGAGGCGTCATGAATACAAGACTGACCGGATTGATCGTTATCTGTGCGGGTGCGCTATCGCTCCACGCGCAAACATTGCGCACGGCGGGGTCGCTCGCAGTGGATCTGGATGCCGCCACGATTACGGCGGCGGATGGCGACGCAGTGACTACATGGGCGAACGACGGCACATTGGGCGCATCGTTTGACGCGCTCGCGGGCACGACCGGTGCGGTGTTCACCAACAGCCTGAACGGCCGGAAGGCGGTGCTTTTCGACGGCACCGCGCAGAGCGTGCTGGTCGGCCCGGCGGCACCTTCCTCGCTGACCGGCGAAAGCACGTGGTCGATCGAGGCGTGGGTGTGGGTGCCGTCGCCGCCGCCCGCGAAAGCGGTCTACCTCTCGTGGACCGAGGACGAGGCTTTGGGTACCGGCAATCAGGACTGGGCAAGGCTGATGATGCGCTACGATGTCCACGGTGTGCAGATTGATTTTCGCGGCGGCGCGATGGGCTCGAACTACGGTACGCCCGCGTCGGGCCTCTGGCACCACCTCGCCGTCGCCCGGGCGGCGCCGAGATGCTGACCTTTTATGTGGACGGCGTGCCATGCAATCAGGGCGGACAGGGCAATGTAAATCTGCAAGCGGGCAAGCCGCTGGCGCTCGGCGGCGTGCTGCGGGTCGGCACGAGCGCCTACACGAACTTCTTTGCGGGCGCGCTCTCGCGGGTGCGCGTCCACACCGGCACGCTGAGCGAGGACGACGTGCGCCACAACTACCTGACCGATGTCCCGTCCTACCGCGCGGGCGGCTACGCGGTCTGGAACGGCGGCACCGGCGACTGGAACGATCCTGCTTTCTGGCAGGACGGCCGGGTCGGCGCGGGTCTCGACGCGGTACGTATCCAGAGCGGCTCGCTGACCGTGACCAACGACGATATGACGGCCGGCAGCCTGGCGATGCTGGACCTGCGCACCGGCACCCTCAAGCTGACCACCTCCGCCGCGCGTATCGACAGCCGCACGCCTTTCCTCGTGGGCCGCGAAAGCGGTCAGGCGGCCGCGATCAACGTGTCGAGCGGCGTGCTCCACGTTGTGTCGAGCGGCAATCCCGCATACCTTGATCTGGGCGTGAACGGCGCGCTGTCGACGCTGGAAGTGGGCGGCTCGGGTACTGCGGCCACGCTCTACACCGCGCAGCTCCGCGCATTCGCGGAGGGCACCAGCGACATCCGCGTCATGAAAGGCGGCGTGATCGAAATGGACG
>DUPH01000112.1 GCA_012838435.1 Lentisphaerota bacterium
AACCAACAGTTGCCCGAAGCTGGGGCACCCGGTATACTACAGCTTTCTATGAGGGTTGGAGAAGTGAATAACGATCCGGACACCCTTTGATACCGTAAACACATGAAAATCGCTGTCCTTAGACTTAGCGCACTGGGCGACTTGGCGCTGGCCCTGCCGTTCATCCGCGCACTGACGATCAAACCGGTGGTACTGACCATGCCCCTCGGCCAGGCACTGTATCAGGATGAGTTCGAGAGCTTCGTTGTCCTGCGCGACAAGCGGCTGCGCTCGATGGGACGCTTCGTGCGCGATATGCGCCGTCAGCGGCTCGACCTCTTGATCGACCTACAGAGTAATGACCGTAGCCGCTTCCTGACGCGTCTTTCAGGAGCGCGCCAGATCGCCGAGCGCCGCTTCAAGGCGCATGTGCTCTCCGCACAGGAAGCCTGGCGCGCGATCATGGAGCCCACCGGTCTGTTGGGTCCGCTCGATCTGACCTTCACGTCCAAGCCGCGCGACTACATCGTGCTCAATGCGGGCAGCTCGCCCAACTGGCTCTCTAAGCGTCTGCCCGATGCCAAGTGGCGTGAGATCAGCACCGTGCTGCATGAACGTTTCGGCCTGCCGTTTGTGCTGACCGGCGCACCCGACGAGCGTGAATATGTCACACACCTCGCGGGACAACTCGTCGGACACTGCGAAAACCGCGCGGGACAAACCTCTATCCAACAGCTCAAACACCTGCTCGCCGGCGCATTCCTGACGGTGTCCACTGACTCTGCGGCAATGCAGATCGCCGCCGTGATGAAGACCCCGACGATCGGCCTCTTCGGTGCCACCAACTGGGTGCGCTCCGCGCCCTTCGGCCCTTGGTCGCGTACGGTCTTCGACACCGTCTACTATCCGGACGGCCAACCCCCGACCGAGAATGTGCGCGAGTGCCGACGCTTCTACGACCACCTCGACATCCGGCTCGCGCTCGATGAACTGGTGCCCTATTTAACTTAACCTAGTCCGTCCAACGCCGCCGCGAGTTGCTCACGAACCACCGTCGCCGCAAAGCAGCTTTCGTAGAGGTCGCGTGCGGCTTGGTTACGCGCGGCAAGCCGTGCCGGCTCCGATGCCCACGCCGCCACCGCGTCGGCTAAGGCGTGCGCGTCACCGGGCGGCACCCAGGCCATCGCCTCACTCTGCCGCGCCGCCGCCGGATATGCCTCCGACACGCGCGTCACCACAGGCCGTCCCGATGCCAGCGCCTGAAACACTTTGTTGGGGATCACGCGTCCAGCCTTCTGCGTCTCGCCAAACACACCGAGCAGAATGTCGGCACGGTGGATGCGTTCCGGCAACACAGTGTACGGAATGCGCGCTTCAAATACGACGTTCGGCAACGTATCGGCTGCCTGCTGACACGCCGGTTTTGCCGGGCCATCGCCCAGCAGACACCAGCGGACAGGCGGTCCTTGGTAAATGCGCGCGGCCTCGATGATCGTATGCGCGCCGTGCAGCGGAATGAAACTACCGTAAAAAAGCACATCAATCGGCGCGCCCGGCGTCCGCGCCGGCGCGGGCCGGAAAAGTGTCTCATCCGCGCCGACGTAAACCAAGTGGAGCTTCTCGCGCGGAACCTCCAGCGTCTCTGCGAAATACGCGACGTGGCTCGCGGTATCGGCAAGCACCCGGTCGGCCTTGGCGAAACAGGCGCGCTCCCACGCCAGCAAACGCTTCGCACCGCTGTCGCCCTCCTTGAATTTGAAACGCTCCCACACCTGCTTGTCGTACGCGCTGATCAGTGGATCAAACACCAGCGGCACACCACCCTTGCGGTCGCACCAGCGGCGTGCGGCCGACACGTCGCGCTGACGGAAACACGGCACCCACACGACGTCAGGCCGAGGCAGTCGACGCAGCGCGGCCTCGATGTCACCCAGAGACGAAACCCTCGGAGAAAAGTCCGCGATCTCCCAACCGAGTGCCCGCAAGTGTTGACGCAGCACGCCGTTCCGCGAGTACTCAGGATCCGACCGCCCCCACCACAACATCTTTTTTTCGGTGTGAGACATAACGCAAGCTCAACGTTGCCCGGCGGCTTTTCGCAGTTTCTCGTACGCTTCGAAATAGCGCCGCCCGAATGTGATCAACGCCTCGCGATTGAAATGTACGTTATCGTTGTTCGCGCCAAGTCCCTCCGAAGAGACACGCGCGCTGTTCGGCACTGCTTGGACCGCCTGCGGTAGCATCGCGTTGAAGCCGGCATAGGCGTCGCGATAATGTCCCAACTCACCCACCAGTACCGGCACGTCAGGCGCGTTCAAGTCGCTGCGCAGCTGCGCGATCATTGCGCTGAAACGCACCGGATATGTCGCGGTCTTGGCCGCCGAACTATCTCCCTCGCCCTGATGCCACAGAATCGCCCGCAATCGTCCGTTCTGCATGGCCGCGCGCATACGGGCCACCGCGTTGGTGTAAAGCGCCGATCCCGGACGCCACTGATCCAGCGTCGTGCCGCCAAATGCGCAGGGCACGAGCCCTACGACAGTCTGCGGTTCCGCCGCAACGACACAGCGCGCGAACTCAGAGCAGAGGCCCACGCCCGCGATTTTAGGCTTGTCGAAATGTACGGGGTCCATAGCAGGCACCCAGGCATTGTTTTTGTCGAGCATCAGGATGCGCGGATGCGGCACTTGATCGGCGGCTTCGACCTTGCCGCGCCCCGCCATGTTGGACTGGCCGATCAGCAGAAAGAGTTGCAGGTCGGTCGGCTCTTTCCCAAACAGCACGAATCCGGGCAGGAACAGGCCCAAAAGCACAAAACGAATGACACGCGTAGCAAGCATCTTGTCCTCCCGTTTTAAATACGTCCTTCACATGGATGAATGGTCGTTCTATGGTAACACGAGGCTTCGCCGCACTCAATGAAGAACGCTGGACATGAAGGACGCACGGCGGTCTTCGCGGTTTCCATGCCATATCAGTTCATTCCTGATCAAGGATTTTTGCCCTCCTGCGGCGCGAAATCACCTTTGAAAACAGTTTTTGCGTTGCCGACGAGGACGCCCCTCGCGACAACAATAGCAATGGCCGACAGCCGTATCCAGCAAGAGGGCGTGCGCTTCATAAGGCACCTGTGGCGTCCGGCATCACGTGTTTTGCGGGGGTTGCTCGTCGGAGTGGCGGGGATCGCGCAGTGTCCGGACAATCAGGAACACGCTGAAGCCGGTGACAAAACTCCAGCAGAGTATCATTGTGATCCAACCGGCGATGGTCATGCGTTACCCTCCTTCCATGCGGCTGGCAGTGCGTCGAGCACGGTCTGTACCACTTGGTCGAGCGTCAAGTAAGTGCTGTCGATCTCCAGCGCGCCATCGGCTTTGCGCAGCGGAGCGTGCTGGCGTGTGGAATCGATCGCGTCGCGCGCCAGCAACGAACGCTTAACCTCCTCCGCCGACTGGTTGGCGATGCCTTTCTCGACTTCCTCTTTGCGGCGGCGTTCGGCGCGCGCCTCGGCGCTGGCCACGAGATAGAAGCGCGCCGGCGATTCCGGGAATACGGCGGTCGTGATGTCGCGCCCCTCCACGATCAGGTCACCGAAGCGCGTCATGCCGCGCAGCCAATCGGTTATGCGGTCGCGCACAGCCTTGACCGTGGCGACTGGGCTGGCGTGGCGGTTGATCTCCGGTGTGCGGATGGCATCGCCCGGCTCTTGCCCCTGCACGCGATAGATGATCGCGCCGTCGCGCGGTTCGCACTCGACTTCGACCGTCTGCGCGAAGGCGGCAACCGCTTCTGGATCGGACGTGTCAATGCCGTTCTGCAGGCACTGCCAGGTCATGATGCGGTAGAGTGCGCCGGAATCGACATGCAAAAAACCAAGGTGTTGGCCGACGCGCCTGGACACAGACGACTTGCCCGCGCCGGAGGGGCCGTCAATCGCGATGACTCGACTCATATCGGGTTTCCTTTATTGATGACTTGATCTTATCACTCAGAACGGTGCGGTTCAAGCGCATGGTGCGCGCCATGCGGATTTAGGATTTAAGATTTAGGATTTAGGAGTTTTTTCACTTCGGCGTTGAACGTTGGGTGTTGAGCGTTTTTTGGGCAGTGCCGCAAGTCGTAAGTCGCGGGTCGCGAGTCAACCTTTCTTATTGCGACCACGCAGTGGCTCGCAACCGTGAGAGTAAAAGCACTGCTCGGTTATTTCGCGCGAAGGCGCGAAGCTTGGACGGGTGTCCCCGCGAGCCGCATAACTTGAACGTTAAATCGGGGGCAAGTGTCACTTGCCCGGCGGCGGTCATGCCGCCACCCAACAAAACCTCTGCGTTAAAAAACTTCAACGCTCAAGTTATTGCGGGAAGCGCACACGATAGAAGCGCGAGGGATGGGTGGCGGCGTCGGGGTCGGTGAAGTCGAGGACACTGGAAGCGGGGATGGTGACGGTGCCGCCGACGGGTGTCCAGACCGGGTTGGCGAGGCTGTCGCACGCCTCGATGCGGACGGGAATGTCGGCGTCGGCGTTGCCGCTGAGCG
>DUPH01000113.1 GCA_012838435.1 Lentisphaerota bacterium
AGTGGAAAAATCCTAAATCCTAAATCCTAAATCCTAAATTTCTAACTCCACACATAGCGCGGGTCGCGCTTTGTGCGGGAAAATGGTTTGGATTGATTTCAGCGTCCGGACAGGGTACGCTACTGTGAATCATTTTTCCCTATGAAAAGGAGACTTTGCAAATGGCTTTGACGTTATCAGATCTTAAGGGCAAGACGGTGGGTGCTTGCGTGTCGGGTGGCTTGGATAGCCGCACGATCGCTAAGGTGATGGTGGAGGCGGGTGTGAAGGTAGTGGCGTTCTCCGCCGATCTGGCGCAGCCGGATGAAAAGGACATCACGGATATCAAGACGCGCATGGCACCGTGCGGGGTCGATACGGTCATCGTGGATCTTAAAGAGCCGATGGCTGAGGCGTGCTTTCAGGTGATCGAAGCGCAGGCGATGTATGATGGCGGTTATTGGAATTCGACCGGTATCGCACGCGCCGTCACCGTGCGCGGTCTGATCCCGGAGATGAAGAAGCGCGGCTGCACGGTGTTGGTGCACGGCGCGACCGGACGCGGCAACGACCAGATGCGTTTCGAGCGTTACACCAACGTGCTGGCGCCCGCGATGCAGGTCTATGCGCCATGGCGCGATGCCGGTCTGCTGACGAAGTTCCCCGGCCGCACGCAGATGGTCGACTATCTGGCGCAGTTCGGTATCAAGGCGTTTGTCGGCACCAAGAAGAAGTACTCGACCGACGCCAATCTGGCCGGTCTTTCGCACGAGGCTGAAGACTTGGAGAGCCTGAAGACGTCGATGCTGATCGTCGAGCCGACGATGGGCGTCTGGCCGCAGCAAGCGCCGGACAAGATCGAGAACGTAACGGTGCGCTTCAACAAGGGCCGGGCCGTGCAGATCAATGGCAAGGATGTGTCGCCGCTGGAGGCGATGCAGCTCGCCAACAAGTTGGCCGGGCGCAACGGCATCGGTATGAAGCACGCGCTTGAGAACCGCATCATCGGCACCAAGAGCCGCGGCGTGTACGAGGCCCCCGGCATGGAGCTGCTGGCCACCTGTCTGCGCTATGTTTATCAGGCGACGCTCGACCGCCGCGCGGGTCTGCTTTTCGGACAGCTCTCGAAGCTGGTCGCCGACCAGATTTACGACGGCCGCTACTTTGATCCGGTGACCCAGGCGGCGCGCGCCGCGATCGGGACGTTTGCCAAGCACGCGTCCGGCACGGTGTCGGTCGGGCTCTACAAGGGCAGTATCTTTTTCAATGCGCTTGCCGACTGCAAGGCCTCTATCTACAACGAGGCCGATTCGTCGATGGAGGCGAGCGACGGGCTTAATCCGGTCAGTTCGCAGGGGTTCGCCGAGATCCAGAGCGTCGAGGCACGCATGTTGGCGCGGGCCGGTCAGATCGTGGCCAAGTAGTGTTGTGACCAAGCAGTAAGGGAGGGACGGACATGCCGAATCTCAAAACTTCATATCTCGGGCTCGAATTGAAGAATCCACTGGTGGTCAGTTCCAGCCCGCTGACAGACAACGTGACGTCAGTCAAGCAGTTGGAGGAGGCCGGTGCCGCTGCGATCGTCATGCGCTCGATCTTTGAAGAGCAGATCGAGGCAGATGTGGCGGAGATGGCGGCATCGCTGGCAGGTGATACCAGCATGGCCGCCATTGAATATATGCGTGCCGACCTTCTGGGACAACTCGGGCCGGAGAAGTATGTCGAAAAGCTTCGGGCGATGCGCATGGCCGTGAAGATCCCGATCATTGCCAGCATCAACTGCGTGAAGGCGGCGAATTGGATCACCTACGCCAAGAAGCTGGAGCGCGCCGGGGCCGATGCGATTGAGCTGAACCTCTATCACATGCCGGTGGATCCGGAGGAGGACGCGGCGTCGGTGGAGGCGCGCCGGTTGCAGGTGGTCAAGACGATCCGCAACGAGGTCAAGGTGCCGATCACGGTCAAGTTGAGCAAACACTACACATCGTTGCTCTCCTTTGCGCGCATGTTGGATGCGGCGGGAGTGTGCGGCATGGTGCTGTTCAATCGCTTTTTGCAGACGCAGATCGATACCGAGACGGAGTCGATCTTTTACGCGCATGACTACTCGTCGCCGCATGTGTTGCACTCGCAGTTGCGCTGGACGGCGGTAATCCGCGACTGGGTGCGCTGCAGCGTGGCGATTAGCGGCGGCATCCACTCCGGCGAAGATTTGGCCAGAGCGTTGTTGGTCGGTGCGGATGTCGGTTATGTCTGTTCGGTGCTGTATGTGCGGGAGGACTTTGGGGTCATTCAGGAGATTCTGGACAACCTCTCCGCTTGGATGGCGGACAAAGGCTACGCCTCCTTATCGGAGTTCCGAGGCAAGTTGCGTGAGAGCAACCTGCGTGACGGCAACGGCTTCGAGCGCATGCAGTACGTGAAGGCCGCTACCAAGCTGTCGTGAGGCCGCCCGGCTGTGTTTGACGCGCATGCCCACTTGCAAAGTCCGCTGCTCTCGGGCGTGCTGACTCGGGTGATCGACGATGCCGCGCGTGTCGGCGTGACCGGCGTCTGCTGTTGCGCGACGATGCCGGACGACTGGTCGGCGGTGGCCGAACTGGCGCGGGCACGCCTGCCATTTGTGCTGGTGCCAGCTTTCGGTGTCCATCCTTGGTATGTGCAGGGGCTGTCCGATGACTGGGATGAGCAACTGGTTGGTTTGCTCGATGCGCATCCGGTTGCGGCGGTGGGCGAGATCGGTCTGGACGGTCTGCGCGATGAGGTGCCTGCCGCACTCCAAGAGGAGGTGTTCCTGCGTCAGCTCGATATCGCGGAGGCGTTGCACCGTCCGGTGATTCTGCACGGCGCGCGTGTCTGGGGGCGTTTGACGGAGCGGATCAAGCCCTATGCGCGGCGTCTGCCTGCGGTCGTCGTTCACGGCTTCAGCGGTTCAGCCGAAATCTTGAAGCAACTCCTGAATCTGGGAGCTTATGTGTCGTTCGCGGGGTCGGTCTGTAATCCCAGGGCTGCCAAGGTGCGGGCTGCGGTGCGCGACATACCGGACAGTCAGATGCTGATCGAGACCGATACGCCGGACATCTTTCCGCAAGGCGGCGCACCCGCTGCGACGGGGACAGACGGCAAGCCGCTGAACCAGCCGGCGAACTTGCGCTACGTGTTGGAAGAGGTGGCCCGCTTGCGCAACACCACGCCCGAGGCGGTTTCAGATATCACCGGAGCCAACGCGCGCCGCGCGTTGCTGTAGCGATGTTTACGCTCTGTCCATCATCGCTGTCACTCGCGCGCAGTGGGCCGGAGTGGCCTTGGCGACAAGCGCGCGGTGTGATGCCGGTGTGCCGCTTGAAAAGGTTGGCAAAGTGTTGCGATGAGCAGAAGCCGAGGCGCATGGCAATGTCGGTGACCGGCAGCGAGGTGGTTTGCAGGAGTTCGCGCGCGGCGCGGATGCGGCAGTCGATCAGGAACTGGCGGGGAGGAAGGCCGGCCAGCATCCGGAAACGCGTGGTGAAGTGGGCGGGGGTCATGCCTGCGCGGCGCGCGAGTTCGTCCACCGGATAGTTGTTTTCCGGATGCGCCTGAATCTCGCGCAACAGAGCCTCGATGCGCGTCTCGCCGGGCGGTACGGTGTGGGCGCTGGCCGCGACTGTGATCTCCAGCAACAGATCGAGCAGGGCGATGCGCAGACGCAGCGGGCGCAACGTGTTGTCGGGTTCGTCATACACCGTGTGTAGCATTTGGAAAAGACGTCTGATGCGGTCGGTGCCGCGGAAATGTCGGTGCGGCAGGTTCAGCAGGGCGAGTCGCAGCGCGCGGGCCTCGGCGGTCGGCAGTTGCAGGAATGCGTTGTCGGGGGGATCGACGCGCAGGATCAGCCAATAGAGGATCAACCCCTTGGGATGTTCGCTGACTGTGTGGCGCTCGCCGGGAAAATTCACAAAGACATCGCCCGGGCCGACGCGGTAGGTCCTGCCGTTGCAGCCGAAGGTGAGCGTGTTGCGCACACAGGTGTGGATCTCAAGACAGTCCGGGTGCCAGTGCTCCGGCACATCGGGGCGGGGATTGCGGTAATTGCAATATCCCAACATCGGGACGGCAGGGAGACCCAGCGGCGCGAGGTCAAGCGCACGCCGCTCGGGGGTGTTCATGTAATCAAAACGCAGGTTGGAGATTGCTTTCACTTTGTGCGTAATCATACGATATTAGGATTGTGAACGCAATCCAAAGACGCAACTTGTTAAAATGACTGTAAACAAAATCACGCTCCGATGCAGGAGCAAAAAGAAAGGGGCCATTATGCTGCGGAAAATGATTCAGACCAAGGTCACATTGAAACGCGATTTCAAACCGCCGATCACGCTGCTCAACACGCTGAAGCAGGCGGCGGGCCCGAAAGATTCTGTGCTTGCGATTGCCTGGGAGCGCGAGAACGGCTACATCTCCCGCTATGATCTGCCGTTGCCGGCGCGCGCTGAGGATTTGCCGGAAGTGGCGCAACTTGCAGAGCGGATCGTGAAGTTCCTGCTCTGGGCCTCCGGCGGCTGGCGTTTGATGTTGGCGGGGCCGAGCAAGTTGTGCCGGTCGATCAAACAGCAGTACTCGAAGGATGGCGCGCGGAAGTTCGATGTGGACTTCATGGAAAAGGTCTACGACCGTCCAATGGTGGTGGAACTGCGCAAGCTGAGCGAGATGCCGCAGGCGCACGAGCGTGCACTGGTGATGGACAACCGTACCAACGGTTGCCGGATCGGCTTCGACCTGGGGGCGAGCGATTTCAAGATCAGTGCGGTCAAGAATGGCAAGGCGGTTTACAGCGATGAGTTCCCATGGGATCCGCGTAACCAGACCGACCCGGATTATCACTACAACAAGTTGAACGAGGGGTTGAAGATCGCTGCGTCTAAGCTGCCGCGGGTGGATGCAATCGGCGGCAGCAGCGCCGGCGTGATCGTGGACAATCGGATTCGGGTGGCTTCGCTGCTCCGTTCGATTCCGGAAGCGCGCTATGCCGAGGCGCAGAACATGTTCGTCCGTCTGGCGGAGGAGTGGAAGGTGCCGATCGAGGTTGCCAACGACGGCGACGTGACGGCGTTGGCCGGTCTGATGTCGCTCGGCAAGAAAGGGATTCTGGGCGTGGCGATGGGTTCAAGCGAAGCTGTCGGTTTTATCGATCGCAACGGGTGCCTGACCGGGCGTCTCTCGGAACTCGCCTTTGCGCCGGTTGATCTGCATCCGGAGGCTCCGGCCGATGAGTGGTCGGGGGATATCGGTGTCGGCGCGATGTACTTCTCGCAGCAGGCGGTGAACCATTTGGCGTTGAAGAAGGGCATGCGCTTCCCGGCTAAGATGGCCTTGCCGCAACGTTTGGAGCGCGTGCAGGAGCGCATGGCGGAAGGCGATGTAACGGCCCTGCGGATCTACCAGAAGATTGGCCTCTACCTCGGTTACACCGTGCCGTGGTACCGTGAGTTTTACGGCTTTGACAGTATGATGATCCTCGGGCGCGTGACATCCGGCGCGGGCGGGGTCATGATTCTGGAGACGGCGCGGCTGATTCTTGCGGATCAATTCCCGGAAATCGCCGAGCAGGTGGAAGTGTTTATGCCGGACGAGAAGGCGCGCCGGGTTGGCCAATCGGTGGCGGCGGCCTCCCTGCCCGTGCTGTAAGTCGCGGGAGGCTCTTGCCCCCCCTCGTGGCATGGGCGTCCCGCCCATGGAACACGGGCAAGATGCCCGTGCCACACCTCGCAAGCAAGGGGTTTTACAAGAGTCTCACTGTTGTTACGGAAGGAAAGGACGAGAGAAACATGAAATTGACGAATGCGACGGCGGACATCTTTGTCCCCGACGGGACTCCGCTTGAGGCGGCGCTGGCACGCACAACCCATCTGGGGATCGGCGCACACCAGGATGATCTGGAGTTTATGACGGTGCATGGCATCCTGACCTGTTTCGGCCAGCCGGACAAATCGTATTGCGGGGTGACCTGCACCGATGGCGCGGGCAGTTCGCGTAGCGGGGTTTATGCCGCCTACACCGATGATGAGATGAAGGCGGTGCGGCGCGTCGAGCAGCGTACTGCGGCGATGGTGGGGCGTTACGGCGCTATACTGCAACTTGATTTCACCAGCAAGCAGGTCAAGGCGCAGGACAATACGCCGTTGGTGAATGACCTGTACGAGATTCTGATGGCGACGCGTCCGCAGACGGTCTACACGCATGCGCCTTCCGACAAGCACGACACGCATGTCGGCGTGACGCGCGCCGCGATCGCGGCGATCCGGCGCATGCCGGTCGCCGACCGTCCGCAGCAGGTCTACGGGTGCGAGATCTGGCGCGATCTCGACTGGCTGCCGGATGACCGCAAGGTCGTGCTGGATGTCAGCGAACGCGCCAATATCTCGGCCGCGCTCTCCGCAGTTTTCGATTCGCAGATTTCAGGCGGCAAGCGGTATGACGAAGCGGTCATGGGACGCCGCAGAGCCCACGCCACCTTCTTCGAGTCGCATGCCGTGGATTCTGCCACGCTGTTGTCCTTCGCCATGGACCTGACTCCGGTGGTGCAAGACGACACGTTGTCGCTGGCCGCCTACACGTCCTCGCTGATCGACGCCATGAAAGCGGATGTCGTACGGCGACTAGGCGAGTGAGGAGCAATCGGGTGGTGACAGGGGGCTCAGCAATGAACCCTGAAACCATCCTTCCGCACAGCGGAAGGCGGCTCGTGGGGACACTCGCCCTCCATTGTCGCGCCCTACACTTAGTCCCTGCACTTCGTCGCTTACACTTCGTCCAAACACTTCGTCGCGAGCACAATCGACTAAGACGACTAAGCGTTTTCGACTAAGTGTGGCGACTAAGTGTTTCCGACTAAGTGTGACGATTAAGTGTTTTCGCGGAGAGAGAGAATTTGAGGAGAAAATATGTCAACTGACCAAAATGCATTACGCGACGTGTTTACCGGGTTTTATGCTTGGGGGGATTTTGTATCGGCCGAGCCGTACGGCACCGGCCATATCAATGACACCTACCGTGTCCAGACTAGTCTGGCCGGTACGCCCGTGCATTACCTGATGCAGCGCATCAACCACGACATCTTCAAGCAACCGGACGGCGTGATGGATAACATCGTGCGCGTCACCCATCATCTGCGGGCCAAGATGGCGGGGGCACCCGACGCATCGCGCAGAGCATTGACCGTCATTCCCGCGCGGGTGGATGGACGCCCTTGGGTACGTGACCGCATCGGCAACTGGTGGCGTCTCTATCTCTTCATCGAGCGGGCGCGCACGTATGATGTGATTGAAGACGCGCGTCAGGCATTCGAAGCGGCGCGTGCGTTCGCACGCTTCCAAAACCTGCTCGCGGATTTGCCCGCGCCGAGGCTGAACGAGACCATTCCGGCCTTTCACAATACGCTCTCGCGTTTGGATGCGCTGGATGCCGCGATTCAGGCCGACGCCTTTGGACGCAAGGCTGAGGTCGCGGCGGAGATCGAGTTTGTCAAAGAGCGGCGTTCACGCTGTGGGCACTTGCTCGAACGCCACGCACGCGGTGAGATCCCGGAACGCATCACGCATAACGATACCAAGATCAACAACGTGATGCTGGACGATGAAACGGGCGAGGGCGTCTGTGTGATCGATCTCGACACGGTGATGCCGGGACTCGCGCTCTACGACTTTGGCGATATGGTGCGCACCGCGACGGCTTCGGCGCTCGAAGACGAGCGCGATCTTTCAAAGGTCAGTTGCCGCATGGAGATGTTTGAGGCGCTGACGCGCGGTTATCTTGAAGGCGCGAACTTCCTGTTGCCGGCCGAGCGCGAGGAGCTGGTGTTTTCCGGACAGTTGATTACGCTGACGATCGGTATCCGCTTTTTGACGGACTATCTGTCAGGCGACGTCTATTTCCGTACACACCGCCCGGGCCATAATCTCGACCGTTGCCGCACCCAGTTCAAAATGGTGAGCAGCATGGAAGAGCAGGCGGCGGCGATGGAAGAGATTGTACGCGCGGTGGGATGAATGAATAGCGGAGCATAGTCATGAACAAGACATCCAATAAAATCGTTCTGGCGCTGTTGGCGCTCATCTCGTTCTCGTTTCTGGCGGTCGCCGCCGAGCCGAACATATCCGTGTTTGCGAATTTTGTCCGGCGGGTCTCAAAAGAGCGTAACATCTCCCTTGGCGAGGCTGCGGAACGGCTGTATGCGCTCGGGGTGCGTGGTGTCGATGCGGGACCCTACGAGAAGGACCTTGATCAGTTGGCGGCGACGCCGCTCAAAATCATCAACTTCTACTACTTTGCGCCGATGTTCGACGACTCGAAGTTTCCAGAGGACGCTAAGCGCTGCCTTGATCTTGCCGTTAAATACGGGGTGCCGCGGATTATGGTCATTCCGCCGAACTTTACCGCAGACGGGGACGAGGCGGCGGAATTTGACATCATCCTCGCAAAGATGAAGGACTTCACCGCGCAAGCCGGAAAACTCGGAATCAAAGTGACCGTTGAGGATTTCGGTGGACCCCAAAACGCCTGTTCGCACACGAAATACCTGCGCCGTTTTCTGGATGAAATCCCGGAAATCGGGTTCGCCCTTGACTCCGGGAATCTATATTACGCTGGCCGTGGGGAATCTATTCTCGAACTCATGGAGTATGCGAAGGACCGCGTTGCTCACATCCACCTTAAGGACCAGCCGAAGGAGAACAACCGGGCGTATGTGACGTTGGGACTTGGAGCCGTGCCGAACGAGGCCATTGTCACGGCGATGGCCCGGGCCGGTTACACAGGCTGGTACACGCTGGAGAATCCCGTCGGAGATACCTACACGGATACCGTGCGCCAGACGGCCGTTCTCAAGTCGTGGCTGGAGGCCGCGAAAGCGCCGCCGACTCAATGAGTCTTGCAAGAATGCAGGCGCGAAGACGCGGAGATTTTGCCTTCGCCTTGCGCTTATCCTTTACAACCCCGCAGGTCTGGCGAACGGATTTGGAGTGTGGGGTGTGCGAAGGTCATGCGTTTCTGGTGAAGGAGTTATGCATGGCAAGGGAGGGCAGGACGTCGCGGATCACCCACCGGCCCAAAGGGCCGGATGCACCATAGCCCGGGGCTGCGCTCCGCTTGCCCCGGGCTATGGTGAGGCCACCCCTTCGGGGCTTGGGCTCCGCGCACAGCGCGGGAAAAAACGCTCGACGTTCAATTTTCAGCGGGCGGGGACGCCCGCGCTCCCGACTGCGCACACACAAAACACGCACTTGACTCGCATGCCCCCTGTCACTAACCGATTACAAACTAGGAATAATGGGAGCTTGTCGGATCTGGCAGGGATAGGTTATGATTTCACGCTTCTGTTATCGCTACATTCCTAAGGGAGCGTAATGTTATGAGGATCACTTTTCCGTCTGTGTGGATTCTGGGAGTCTTGTGCATGGTGTTTGCGGCGCATAGTGCGCCGGAGTACCGTCAGATTCAAGCGCAAGAGGTGCGCACGCGTGGTGGCATCGGGCATACGATGGCTAAGATCAACGCCGGGCAGGAGGTGACGGTCGCCTATCTGGGCGGTTCGATCACTGCGATGAACGGCTGGCGCAACAAGACGACGGAGTGGCTGCAAACAACCTATCCCAAGGCAAAGTTCAAGGAGGTGCATGCGGCGATCGGTGGCACAGGCAGCGATCTCGGTGTCTTCCGTTTGGGACGCGACGTGCTCGCCCATCGTCCCGACCTGCTTTTCGTGGAGTTTGCCACGAACGACGGCGGTACGGCTCCGGAGCAGATTTGGCGCAGCATGGAGGGCATCGTGCGCCAGACCTGGAAGCAAGATCCGCAGACCGACATTGTTTTCACCTACACGATTACGACCGCGTTCACCAATGACTACTGCAAAGGGCTGTGCAATCGCTCCGCTTCGGCGATGGAGTTGTTGGCCGATCATTACGCGATTCCCTCCATTAATTTCGGGCCGCGCGTGGCCGCCTTAATCAACGAGAACAAGCTGATCATGGACGCGAAGGTGATCGAGACTGCCGTGCCTAAAGAGTCGGCGGACCGCGACCGTTTGATCCGTGAGCGTATCGCGGCAGATCCGCGCCTGCTTTTCGCCAATGACGGCGTGCATCCGCGCGACGAGGGACACGATCTCTACAAGGCCTCGATCATTGAGGGCCTGACGCAGATGAAGAACATGCCGCCCGTCGACCGGGCATCGAAACTTGCCGTGCCGTTTGTCGCTGACCATTGGGAGGCGGCCAAGATGGTGCCGATCACACGCGCCATGCTGAGCGGCGAGTGGACCGCATTGCCGCCGGAGGATGGCAAGCAGAAGGCTTTCGGTGCCCGCATGGGTCAGATTTGGACCGCCGAAAAGCCGGGCAGCGCGTTGCACTTCCGCTTCAAAGGCCGAATCGCGAAGATCTACGATCTGCTCGGCCCCGATGGCGGTCAGGTGATTATCACGGTCAACGGCCAGCGTAGCACCACCAAGCCGGTACCGCGTTTTGATAGCTATTGCACCTATCACCGCATCGCCACGCTTGGTGTGGTGTGGGACGGCAACGATCCGCAGCAGGTCCATGACGTGACGGTCGAGATCTATCCCGAACAGCCCGACCGCAAGAGCGTGGCGTTCCGTCTCAAAGATCCTGACACGGAACTTAAGTCGCCGAAATATCAAGGCACCCGTGTCTGGGTCAGCCAACTCATGCTGATCGGAGATCTTGTAGAATAGCGCATGCGTGTAGAAAAAAACAGTTCGGTTTCGGCAGGCTTTATCAGCCTCGGGTGCGCCAAGAATCTCGTGGATTCACAGGTGATGGCGGGCTATCTCAAGCATGGCGGGGTTGCGCTCGCGCCCTCGCCTGAAACGGCGGACGTGATTCTCGTCAACACCTGCGCGTTTATCGAAGCGGCTCGCGAAGAGGCGGCGGACGCGATTCTGGAAGCTTGCGAGTACAAGCGCGAAGGCGGATGCCGCGCGGTGGTCGTGACCGGTTGCATGGTGCAGCGCTACCGCGAACGCATGCAGAAAGCCTTCCCGGATGTGGATGCGTTTCTGGGAGTGGACGAACTGGAGCGGGTCTCCGAGGTCGTGCGTCAGGCGGCGGCCGGGGAGCCGGCCGGTGTGGTCGTGGCGCGTGGCGAAGCGCATAAAGTGTATACGCCGCTCTATCCCACGTTGCTC
Organism: Lentisphaerota bacterium; assembly: GCA_012838435.1. Taxonomy (GTDB): domain Bacteria; phylum Verrucomicrobiota; class Kiritimatiellia; order RFP12; family UBA1067; genus DUPH01. The sequence continues at coordinate 11,162 of DUPH01000113.1, forward strand.
TTCACCGGCGGGCCGTTCGCCTATCTCAAAATTGCGGAGGGGTGCAGTCACCGCTGCGCCTATTGTGCGATCCCGAAGATCCGCGGGCGTTTCCGTTCGCGCGGTGCGGATGAACTGCTGGAAGAAGCGCGCAGCATGGTCGCGGCCGGCGTTAAAGAGATCAACCTGATTGCGCAGGACTCACTGCGCTACGGCACGGATCGCAAAGACGGCGCGACCTTGACCGGATTGCTGCGTCGTCTGGATGCGCTGGAGGGCGAGTTCTGGTTGCGCGTGCTCTACGGCCATCCGGCCAGCGTCTCCGATGAGTTGCTGGAACTGCTGAACGGCTCCCGCCACGTTTGCCGCTACCTCGACCTGCCGGTGCAGCACAGCCACCCGGACGTCTTGCGCGCCATGAACCGCGGCAAGGCGGTCGACGCGATCTTGGATCTGCCACAGCGCTTGCGGCAGGCGGTGCCGGGGATCGTGTTGCGCACCACCTGTCTGGTGGGATTCCCCGGTGAAACCGAAACGCATTTCGAACATCTGTTGGAGTATGTGAAACAGGCGAAGTTCGATCACCTCGGCGTTTTTGTCTATTCACCGGAAGAGGAGACCGCAGCATTTGAGATGGCGGACGTGCCCGAACTGGAGGTCGCGGAATCGCGCCGGGAGCGGTTGATGGCGGCACAGCGGGCGATTGTGGATGAACGGGCGCGCGCGCTTGCGGGCAGTACGGATACGGCGCTGTTGCTGCATCGTACGCGCGGCGCCTGGATCGGCCGATTGGCACGGCAGGCTCCGGAGGTGGACGGCGAGACGCGCGTGACCGGCGTGCCGTCTGATGCGCGGCCAGGAACTTTTGTGCCGGTACGTGTGACCGGCGGTAACGGATATGATCTGAAAGCACAGGTAATCTAATGGATACGACTTCTTTTATTCAAGATTTGGCCGTCGTTTTGGTTGCGGCGGGCGCGGTTGCGGCACTCTTCACCTATATTGGTTGGCCCAAAGTCATCGGGTATATCTTGGTCGGTGCTGTGGTCGGCAAATACACCTTTGGTGGCTCCCTGGTCATCAATCAGGGCAGCATCGAGGTGCTCGGACAGATCGGTGTGATCTTTCTGATGTTCACGCTTGGTCTGGAATTCAGCGTTCAGAAACTCAAGAAGGTGGGACACGTCATCTTCCCGACTGCACTACTCGACATGGCGGTCATGATCTGGGCCGGCCACTTTGTCGGCACCAAGATCTTTGGGTGGGGGACGGTGCAGAGCCTTTTCCTAGGCGCGGCAATCAGCGACTCCGCAACGACGATGCTGGCCAAGACGATCAATGAAATGGGGTGGGGGGGACGCCGCTTCACCCGATACATCTTCGGCATCACGATCACTGAAGACATCATGTGCGTCGGCCTCATTGCCCTGCTGACCGGCCTCGTGAAATCGGGAAGCTTGCAGTTCAGCGCGATGCTGCACAGCATGGGCGGGCTTGTGCTCTTTATGACCGGCGTTATCGTGTTCGGCCTGTTGCTTGTGCCGCGCCTGTTGAATCGCGTCGCCCGGCTGAAGGATGATGAATCGCTGTTGCTGACGATGCTGGGCATTTGCTTCCTCGTTTCGTTCATCGCCGCGCGGCTCGATTACAATCTGGCGCTGGGCGCGTTTCTGGTCGGCGTGATGGGCGCGGAGTCCGATGCGGTGAGACGCATCTATCATCTCTGTCAGCCGTTGCGCACGATGTTCAGTGCGATCTTTTTCGTCACGATCGGCCTGTTGATCGAGCCGGCTCAGATGTGGGCTAACGGGGCGGCGATCATCGGTGTTTCGCTGTTGGTGATCGTCGGCAAGGCCATCAACTGCACGGTCGGTTCGTTGCTGACCGGTCAGGATCTGAAAAACTCGATCCAGACAGGTATCGGCCTGGGGCAGATCGGCGAGTTCGCCTATCTTGTGGCGCTGATCGGGTTGTCGATTGATGCGGTCGACTCATCGCTCTACCAGATCGCGGTCGGGGTGTCGGTCCTGACCACGATCGTGAATCCCTTCCTGTTGCGCGCATCCGATCCCTTCGCAGATTGGGTTGTGCGCAAGACTCCCGCGCGCTGGAAGGAGTATCTCGATACCTATGCCAATTGGACCGAGCGTTTCCTGCACAGCTCGGTGCCGAGCGACAAAGGGCGCTCGTTGCGTTTCAATCTGGTCATGCTGCTGTTGCACATGGCGCTGGTGGCGGTGGTGTATATTGCTGCGGGACTGTTGGCGCAGTTGGATTTCACGCGCTTTTCGCCGTGGATTGAAGCGAACAAGAAAATCCTGCTCTGGGGAACGGCTAGTCTGTTGGCTATACCCAATGCCATCTTCACCTTCTACCGTGCAGACGCATTGAGCGTCGCCGTCACAAACGTTCTGATTCCGCCCAAAGCTCAGGAGACTTTGTGGGCGGAATCGTTCCAGAGGCTCACGCGCGTGCTGTTCGGCGTGTCGGGCGTGATCATCCTTTTCGTTGAGATGGCGCTGCTGAGCGGATCGATCATGCCGGAAGAAGGCTGGGCGCGTGCCCTCATCGCAGTGATCCTGCTACTGACGGCGGTGTTCGGGTGGAAGTTCTTCCGGCGGCTGGGTGCAGACTCGCTGGCAACGTTGCGGGGTGTGCTGACGAAGGAGGTCGAAACCAATCCCGCCGAATCAGCCGCAGAACTTCTGGACATTCACACCGAGCGGCTCACGGTAAGCGGCAGTTCGACAGTATGCGGCCAATCGTTGCGGGCGCTCAACCTGCGGGCGCGCGTCGGCGCGAGCGTCATCGGCATCGAACGCGAAGGCGCCACGCATGTGAACCCCACTCCAGACGCGACACTTGAGGCCGGCGACGTGCTTCTGGTGCTGGGCGACAACGACCAGATCGAGCGGACCCGGAAGTTGCTGGCATGAGCACGGTGCGCGTCAGCGGACGTCAACTCACCGTTACGCACCGCGCGATAGCGGTGGCTGTCGGTCTGTTGCTGGTGCCGGGGCTTGTGCGGCCTGACGTGCAGACGACATCCGAGTGGCGGCTCTCTAGCGCATCCGCCGCGATGACGCTCGATCCGATGCGTAGCCATGCGGTGGTGGCGAGCGAGGCAACGGTTACACGGCCGGCGTGGCGTCGCGTGATCGAGCTGCTGCGTACGAAATATGAGGCGGAAGTTGTGCTCTATCCGACCGGACACTTGGAGCAGTCCTTGCCCAGCCTGCGGCGGCTCTTTCCGAACTATGCGTGTTTTGTCGAACCGCCAGAGACCTGCGGACGCGGGTTTGTTCTGGCGGTTCACCGACTGACGCGTCAACTCGATGATGATCCGTACGGAGATTTGCTCTGGGGCATTCTGACTGGCTATGAGGCCGACGACGCCGCGCGTGCGGTCAAGTTGCGTGAGCCGCTGATCATTAGGCGTGGCGCGACCAGTATGGGGCCGGATCTTCTGTCGCGGTTGGATGCCGGTTTCGCCACGAACGAAAACGCACCGTCGGACTTTTGGCGGAAATCTTCCGGTACGGTCGCCGCCGAGCACCGCAACGTGACGCCGGACGCCGCGCGCGCCTTGGCGCAGGCATTCCGCGAGATGTCGGTCGATGTCTTTTACACCAGCGGCCACGCTACAGAACGGGACTGGCAGATCGCCTACAACCTGCCGGGAGGTGCGGTGATTCATGAACGCGGCGCACTCTATGCGGTGAGTACCGACAACACGCGGCACCCGTTTGAGTCGCCCAATCCCAAGGTTTATCTGCCGGTGGGCAACTGCTTGATCGGCCATATCGATACGCGTGATTGCATGACCACCGCGTGGTTGCATAGCGGAGGTGTCGCGCAGATGCTCGGCTATACTGCGGTCACGTTTTACGGGTACATGGGGTGGGGGACGGGCCTGCTGTTCGAGGATGGACGCCTGACGCTGAGCGAGGCATTTTTCCTGAACAACCAATCTCTGTTGCATGAGATGGAACGGCGCTTCCCGAACGCGTTGCGGACACAACCTGAATCAGACGACTACCGTAGCGTCAAGGTCTTTTGTCAACGACACCCCATGCGTGCGCGTGATGAACTCGGTCTGCTTTGGGATCGTGACACCGTCGCGTTTTACGGCGATCCGGCTTGGGCGGCGCGCTATCCGGTTGCAGGCGCGGCGGTTGAAACGGTCTTGACGCAGCGGGGGGAGCGCTGGGCGCTGACCGCGACCGCCCATCGAACTGGCGTGTGGGAAGACCCCAAGTGGGGTGGCCGACCGTTGGCCGTCCTATTTCCCTTCCGTTTGTGTGATATCGCCAACGTTTCGTGCGAACCCAGTGGAGAAGCGTTGGTGACTGACCGTTTTGCGCTGCTGCCCGTGTCCGGGCGACGTAAGGCGGGCGATCGCTACACACTGACTTTTACAGCGCGGCGTGTGGAAACGCCGTGACCCCACGATAAAAAAGACAGGAGAGAGAGTATGGAACCTCTGTTGGTAAAAAAGTTTAGCGCTGTGCCGGGTATGAACCTGACAGACATCGCTGAACGCCTGAATGCCGAGACGTCCGAAAACCGCGTGGCGTGCGTCAACTGGCCGCAACAGTATCCGGAGTGTCCGCAGGTCTCGTTCCGCATTGGCCACGCCGATGACGAGCTGTGGCTGGGGTTCAAGGTGCGTGAGTCCCGCGTACTGGGGCAGCAGACGCGCATTCATGGCGATGTGTACATGGACAGTTGCGTTGAGTTTTTTGTCTCGTTCGACAACAAAGCCTACTACAACCTCGAAATGAACTGCATCGGTACGCCGCACATGGGATATGGGCCGGGGCGCGCGGATCGGCGCTTTGTGCCGTTGCCCTTGATGCAACGGTTAGAGATCGAGACCTCGCTGGGACGCGAGCCGTTCGCCGAACGGGTGGGGGATGTCACATGGACACTGACGGCGCGCGTGCCGATCGCCTGCTTCGCGTTTGATGTTTTGAGCGGTCTGAGCGGTCGTACAGCACGGGCCAACGCCTACAAGTGCAACAGCGGGGCGTCCATCAAACATTATGTGACGTGGCGACCGGTTGATACACCGGCTCCAGATTATCACCGACCAGAATTTTTCGGCGACATTCGGTTCGAGGATTAATGGTGGGCGCTACAGGATTCGAACCTGTGACTTCTACCGTGTGAAAGTAGCGCTCTAACCAACTGAGCTAAGCGCCCGCACCGTCAGAAAACGAGGGGATTTATACCATTGAGCAGGGCGGCGTGTCAAGGGCGTGCGTTAAAAAAACGCTCAACGCTCGAAGCAGAGCGCTTCGACCTGTGCGCAGAGCGCGTGGTAGAGCGGCAGGTGGAGTTCCTGCACGCGGTAGGTTTCGGTTTCGGGCACTTTGAAAATCAGGTCGCAAAAGGCATCGATGCGCCCCGGTCGCGCCCCCGTGAAGCCAATAGTCGTCAAGCCTGCCGCTCGCGCCGTTTGCATAGCGCGCAAGACGTTTTCGGCATTGCCGCTGGTGCTGAGCCCGATCAGGATGTCGCCGGGACGGCCCAGTGCGAAGACCTGTTGCGCGAAGATCAGCTCAGGACCGAGGTCGTTCGCGGTCGCGGTGATAATCGACGCGGCGTCGCAAAGGTTGATGGCGCGCACGCCGCGTTGCAGTTTGGCGGCGAGCGATGCGTCGCCCAACTCGCGCGCGAGGGCGTCGGCCTGTTCGGATGCCGGCGGACGCCGTTTCAGAAATCCCTTCAGCAATTCGCTGGAGATGTGCGAGGCATCCGCGGCGCTGCCGCCATTGCCGCACAACAGCACCAGACCGTCACGTGCATGGCAATCAACGATGGTCTCCACGGCTGCGGCCAGTACGTCGGCAAGCGGGGCAAGGCACGGATAGCGCTGGAAAAGGTCGTCAGTCATATCGCGGATCATTTGATTCATGGTGAATCCAGTGTAGCGGAGGCGTGCGGATAACGCAATGCTGCTTAGCAACCCATGAGTGTCAACGAAAAGACTCGCTGATGCGGAACACCTTGACGTCCTTCACCCACACCTTGCCATAACCGCTTTCGATGCCGTAGAGCAGCGTGAATCTGCCGCCAGCGGGCACGAGGTAATCAAACGACACCTTGCGCCAGTCGAACGTTCCGGCGCCAACAGACGAACTCGGCCATTGGGTGCTGCCCCCCGTCACGCCCACGAAGCCGCCGAACTTAATGTGTTCGCATCCCTTCACGTCTGCTGCCTTCATCATGCATTCGAAGCGGTACTTGCTGCCCGGCTTCACCTTGTCGCCGAGCCAGCGATGGACGACCGACCGCTTGCCGCCTTCCGGCACTACGATGGCACGTTCGACGCCGGTCTCGAACTCCGCCACGGTCTCGACGATGTCCTCGACCAGCTTCGGCAACGTGCGCCGCCTGCCGTCCATCAGCTCGGCCGTCAACGTCAACGTCTCCGCCGTCTTCTCGAGGCGTACGCATTCATCCGCAAGCGCATTCACCTCGGTGCGCAACGCAGCAACATCACGCCTCAACTCCTTGTTCCGCTCGTAGAGTTCGTCCGCCTCGTCCGCCACGGTGGCCATCGCCAGCACGACAACCATCAGAACAATCTTGACCATATCGACCTCCGACCTGATAACTCAACCGTCTTCACCGGCGCGAAACCGGGCTTCAGTACCTTGTCGCCACGGGGGGGGAAGCTCGACCGTGCGCGTGGCGTCACCAGCGCGGAATGTCCAGCGGCCGGGCTCGATGAATCGGAACCACGCGCGGCCCTTCGCGTCCGCCCGCACGCCGATCGTGCGCGCCCCGTCAGGCGAGAAGGCCCACACATCCTGATTGGGCGCGGCCACGACGATCGCCTCGGCATCGGGGCCGAGACGCAACGGCGCCTGCGGGATGAGCGAATCGCGGTAGGCGTCGTTCACCGCGTTGCGCACATGCGACGGATAACGCGGATCGTAGGCGTTGATCGCATCGTGTCCGTAGATCCAGTTGTGCCCGATGACGCTGGCCGCGATCGGACGGTACTCGCTGCCGGAAAGCGCCGGCCAGTCGAGGCGCAGCCAAGGGAACTGATCCGCTGCCTGGCCCGGCGGCAGCACGCCGTTCTCCCGCCAGCTTTTGAACACCGCTTCGGTGATGCCCTGCGGATTGCCCTTCCCGGTGTCGTCACGTCCGATGAAGCCGTCGCTGGAAAGGCCCATGTAGATCTGCCCCGGTACACCGAGTTCGCGGTAGAGAGAGGCGATGCGCCGCACGCGCAGGGCCTTCTTGCGCACGACCTCGGGTTTCGCGCCCACCCAGTTGTCCCACGCGCCGTATGACGTGTAGAGGGTCTCGCCGAACACAGCGGGGCGCCATTCGTAGGCGCGCTGCCAGTCACGCACCCAGGTTTCGACATTGAAATCGGGGTAGTGGTAGTTCGCGGTGTCGCAGGGGGGCTCCTCGTGCCAACGGCCCTTCGAACCCCAGGTGCCCACGTCACCGTCGCGGGTGATGACGAGCCGCGGGTCGAGCTTCTTCATGAACTGCCCGTAGAGCGCGCCCACGCGGTCGTTGCGCACGTTGAATTCGGCTTTGCCCGCAGTATCCCACGTCTGGGTGAAGATCTCGTTGTCGGTGCTCCAGATCACGGCGCTGGGGGAGTTGCGGAAGGCGCGGAACCAGCGTTCGTAGTTGGCGAGGTTAAAGGCGTGCTCCGCGGTCTTCTCCCATTCCTCGAAGGGTTCGAAGTTGTCCGCACTCGGCTTCTTCAGTGCGCGCCGATGGAGCACGGGGTACATCTGGAGGTAGCAGAGCATGCCCATGCGGTCAGCGGCTCGCGCCGCGTTGATGCTCCAGAACTCGCTGTCGTGGTAGCGCACGATGTTGATGCCGTCTCGGCGCAGAAGATCCCAGGTGATCTCGCGGCGACGGCCCGTGCTGATGCCGGGGTGGCCGGTGTCACCCTGCAGGATGATACGCTTGCCATTGAGGAAGAAGTCGGTGTAGTGTACCCAGAACTCGCGAAAGCCGAACGGCTGCACATGGCGGTCCACGATACGGCTGTCCACCACCACGTCAGTGACGAGATCGTACATCTCCGGCTCGCCGTACTTGCCGCCGATGCCCCACAGGACAGGATCGGCCCAGCGCGCCACAGGCTCCACCTTCGCCTCGCCGCCCGGCGCGACCTTCGCCTTCGCCACGGGCAGCGCGAGACGCACGCGGCCGTCTTTGACCGCATACGCGCGTACCTCAGCCGCGACCGCGTCGGCACTTTCGTTGACGAGTTCGATCTCCGTACAGAGGGTTGAACGGCGCCAGGACGGCTTCGCATAGACCTCCTTCACCCGCACGGGCGAAACGTAGTCGATGAAGGTGTCGCCCAACAGACCATCCGTGTTGTGATGCTGCTGGCACCAGGCCCACTTCAACTCGATCTCGATCGTGTTACGCCCTTTCACCGCGCCCTTCAGCGGTACGGTCACGATGCCCATGCGTCCGCAGTACTCGCCGCACGGCGTGCCGTTGCAGAAGAACTTCGCTTCGCCGATGATGCCCTCCGAAACGTAGTTGACCGTGCCCGCGCCGTCCCAGTCGAACGTGGTGCGCAGACGCAACGAACGGTTGTGATCGCCGAAGAGCGTGTCTGAGACCTTGAAGTCGGCAAAGCCGGCGAGGTTGGTGTAGGCGCACCAGGGCGTTTTCGGATTCGTACGCGCCACGGGATACCGTCCGGCGGCGAAATAGCGGTCGATGTAGACGATCGGCACGGGGCGGCGTTCCCAACTCTTGCCGCCGTCCGCCGAGACGTCCCACTCGCCGTTGATGCACAGTCGGCGGCGCGTCGCAGGGGCCGGCGGCAGCGGATCGTCGGAGGACTTCGCCCCCAGCGCCGCCTCCCGCGCATGCTGCTCGGCGTACTTCTCCTCCACGCGCTCATACGCGACGGCGAGCGCACGTTCTGCGGCGGCGACCTTAGCGGCAAGCTCCTTTTGTCGGCTCTTGAGGTCCGGCAGACGCGCTTTGAGTTCGGCCAGTTCTTTTTCGAGTGCTTCGTTCGCGGCGCGGAGCTTTTCTGGCGTGCGTTCCGCCGCCTTCTGGTCTTCGATCACGAGACGATGCCCGCTCGGGTCGGTGAAGAACCGCACGCCCGGAATCGCCTTGTCCTCGCGGTCGGTCACCGCCAGCGTGAAACCGCAACTCTGGGTACGGTCGACCACCTTGAGCAGGATGCGGTGGACGCCGGCGGAAAGGCGCACATCGTA
>DUPH01000114.1 GCA_012838435.1 Lentisphaerota bacterium
TATCGGTATTCGATCCCATGCGCGTACTTTTGCCGGCCGCAACCAAGATCACAGTGTTCATTCGTCTCTCCTTTAAAGAAGTATCCTCGCAGACTCAACCCTTGAGTCGGAAAAGACGCCCTTGTCCGCTCAAAATCTGCACTAGAATGAGTAAGATAGTAACAGTGACTTAAACCCGACGTCAAGCAGAGAACGAAGTTTTCGCGCGAACGGACACCGCTGTTGCGCGAGGCGGGAGAGTTCGGTAAACTGACGCCTTCCTATTGGTTGGTAAACTGGCATCTTTCGAGGAGAAGCAGGTATGGTGAAAACGTACAAGATTGCGGTGATCCCGGGCGACGGGACGGGGCCGGAGGTGATCGGCGAAGGCTGTAAAGTGCTGGACGCGGCGGCAGCGCGATTCGGCTTTAAGCTGGAGAAGGTCACGTATGACTTGGGCGGTACCCGCTATCTTAAGACGGGTGAGACACTGACCGATGCGACGCTCGAAGAGCTGCGCGGTTTCGACGCCATCTATCTCGGTGCGATCGGGCACACCGACATCAAGCCGGGGGTTCTTGAAAGGGGCGTGCTGTTGAAGTTGCGCTTTGAGTTGGACCAGTACATCAACTTGCGCCCAGTCAAACTCTACCCCGGCGTGGAGTGCCCGCTCAAGGACAAAGGGCCGCGAGAGATCGACTACTGCGTGATCCGTGAAAACACCGGCGGTCTCTACGCCGGTGTCGGCGGTATCTCGCGCCCAGGCACCTGCGACGAAGTGGCGGTGCAGCAAATGATTTATACCTACGATCAGGTCGCGCGTTGTCTGCGTTACGCTTTTGAGTATACGCGCAAGTATGGCAAGAAGGCGCGGGGGCTCGGCGAGCACAACACGCTGGCGATGGTCGGCAAGTCGAACGTCCTGACTTACGTGTATGAGCTGTGGAACCGCGTCTTCGCCGAGATCGGTGCCGAGTATCCCGACGTCAAGCGCGAGTACTACCACGTTGACGCGACCTGCCTCTACATGGTGGCCAGCCCTGAGATGTTCGACGTGATCGTGACCGAGAATATGTTCGGTGATATCATCACTGACCTTGCTGCGATCACGCAGGGCGGGCTTGGCGTGGCGGCCGGCGGCAACATCAATCCGCAAGGGGTTAGCATGTTCGAGCCGATCGGCGGCACCGCGCCCATGTGGACCGGCAAGAATGCGATCAACCCGATCGCTGCGATCGGTGCCGGCGCGATGATGCTCACCGCGCTGGGCGAAGAGGCGGCGGGCCGTGCGGTCGAGGCGGCCATGATGCAGACCACCCCGACGATGAAGAGCCAGATGGCCAACCAGATGGGCTTCACCACCACGCAGATCGGCGACCGCATCGCGTCGTTGGTTGCGGGTTGAACTGATGCGGGCGGAACCCGCAACCCAAGTTAATGAGTGCCTTACGACTCAACAATATGATAAAAAACAAGTTGTTTCTCTCACAGAGACGTTGAGGACACAGAGGTTTTTTGGGGGGGCGTTGCTCCTGCCGCAGGTCGCAAGTCGAACGTCGCGGGTCAACCTCTCTCGTTGCGACCACACAGTGGCTCGCAATCGTGAGGGCAAAAGCACGGCTCTGTTGTTTCATGCGAAGGCGGAAGGTTGGAGGGCGAGTGTCCCCACGAGCCGCCTTCCGCAACACGGAAGGATGGGAGGGACGAGCGTCGCTCGTCCGCTCCCAGCGCTTCGCAAGCCCGATGACACGAGATGGAGGGCGGCGTCTGAGTGGTGCGCAAAGATGGAAACCTTCGTGTCCTTTGTGCCTTTTTGTGAGATTGAATTGAAAGTCCGTGAATACGCTACCATTACGATTGCTACGTGAGATTCCGCCACGTCTATTATGGCGGTTTCTGGTCGGTGCGGGCCTCGGCAACTTGCGTGCGATCAACCGGTTTGAACGTCGCCGCCGACAGGGCGTTTACTTTCCGCCTTTTGTCTTTGTGAGTGTCACGCAGCGCTGCAACCTCACCTGTAAAGGGTGCTGGGCCACCGGCGTGCGGGAGCCGGTTGATATGTCGCCCGAGTTGCTGCATGCGATCGTCACCGAGAGCCGTGCGCAGGGCTGCCGCTTTTTCGGCATTCTGGGGGGCGAGCCGTTGCTGCTGCCATGGCTGCCAGATTTTTTCGAGCGCCATCGCGACATCTACTTCCAGCTTTTCACCAACGGACAGTTGCTTGACGAACAGTTGGCCGCGCGGTTGCGGCGTGCCGGAAACGTGTCGCCGCTCATCAGCGTGGAAGGCGGAGCCGATTCCTATGCGGATCGGCGTGGCAACGGCCGCGCCTACGGACGTGCCCTCGACGCGTTGACGCGCTGCAAGGAACAGGGATTGGTGACGGGTGTCGCGACCAGTGTGTCGGTCTCCACCTATGCAGATGTGGTGTCGGAACGCTTCGTTGACGACATGGCCGCGCGCGGTGCACACTATCTCTGGTACTACATCTACCGTCCCTCCGGTCCGGTGCCCGGTTTTGAAGAGGCACTCGATGACGAACAGGTGCGTGCCCTGCGCCATTTTCTGCTGGAGCAGAGAACGCGCTGCAAAAGCCTCGTGATCGTCGATGCCTACTGGGATCATGACGGCAACGCGCTCTGTCCGGCGGCGACCGGTATCAGCCACCATATCAACGCGCGCGGTGAGGTGGAGCCGTGCCCGCCGATCCAGTGCGCCGACTGCCGGGTGGAACCTGGACAGGTGGCTGCGCGCATAACGGAGTCGCCGTTGCTCGCAGCCTTTCGCGCCGAGATACCGCGTCTCACGCGCGGCTGCGTGCTGATGGATCATCCGCGCGAGTTGGCTGAACTGGCTACGCGCTGCGATGCATGGGACAGCAGCGGCCGCGGGACGTTTTTCCGCGAATTGGCGGAGCGGCCGGCGATGCGTTGCCACGACCACAGCGGCGAGCCGTTGCCAGAACGCACATGGGCCTACCGCTTTGCCAAGAAGCACTGGTTTTTCGGTTTCGGCGCGTACGGCTGACGGCCGTGCGTCGCTCAGGCCAGGCAGAGCAGCGCTACGCCGATCAAGATCGCGGCAAGCGCTACGCCTTTGCGCCGCAGGTTGCGTTCACGGAAGATCAGCGCGCCGGCGGCGAACGACAGTGCGACATTCGAACGCCGGATCAGCGACAGCACCGAGATGGCCACGCCCTCTTGGCTGAGCGCGCCGAAATAGAACCAGTCCGCGGCCATCAGCAGCATGCCAACAGCGGGAATCGTCCAGCGCCATTCAAAACGCGTGCGTTGCAGACCGGCGGCGCGTTGCACGCACAGAGTAGCGCCCAGCAGCAACGTCAGGTCGATGGCGAACCAGAGTTGCATGGTGTTGCGTTCAAGTCCGCAGGTTTGTAGCAGATACTTATCGTAGAGGGCAGAACCAGCGCCCAGCAAGGTGCCGGCAAAGGCGCAGAAGACCCCGGGGTGACGCGTGAAACGGATGCCTTCCGCTTGGCCCGCTACAGAGAAGAGCCAGTAACCGACGAGGATCACTACCATGCCGAGTGCTTGTAGCGGAGTTGGAATCTCGTGGAAGAGAAGCATCGCACCGGCCAGTGTCCAGAGCGGGGACGAGGCACGGATCGGCGCGACGATCGAGAGCGGCAGCGCTCGCATCGCGTAGTAAACAAAAATCCAAGAACCCGAGACAATCACCGCCTTGACAGCCACCAGCCCAAAGTCCACGTACGAGATGACAAGGGCGTCGCGCAAACGGCCGGTGGCTGCCAGCGCCAATGCAAAGAAGAGCGCTCCGGCTGCTGTGCCCAGAACAAGCACGGGCATGACCGCATTGGCGCGGACACTATGCTTTTTGGCCGTGTCATAGACAGCCAGCAGCACGGCTGAGATCAGGATATAGGGAATCCACATTTTAGGCGGATTCGAGGATCAGGTTAGCGTACTGGATCGTGTCGCCGGTCCGGATCAATCCGATCGCGTGCGGGACCCGGTTTTTAAAGGTCACGTGCGGTTCATAATCGATGGGGATGCCGTCGAGCGCCTGACTGAAACGCGCTTGAACCTCAGCGGTGTTGTTTTTGAGGAACTCCTCAGCCATGAACACGCGTCCGATCACAAAATTGGGGCGGATGGCAAGCAACACATCCAGAACGCAGGGAATGTCGTCGATCAACGAGATATCGATCGTCTCAATCATTGGCCAGAACGGGAATCCGCGGTCGGCGATGACGAGGGTGTTGGTGTGGCGCACGCGACTGAGCAAACTGTTCAGCGCGGGGTTGAGAATGCCGGTCTTGAGCATACGGGACGTTCCTTTTGTTGCGGGTGAGTATACACCAACGCGGGCGGAACTCGCAACCCTGCCCCGCCCCTTCTCCCGGGAGGAAACCTCTGGGCGGCCCGCGGGCCTCTAAGCTCAAATAAATTCTAGGAGACAGGCGCGGTGTTGGTGCGATAAGATTAGGGACAAATGAAAGAAGAAACCAAAGAAAAAATCGCGATTCAGTATCTGTTTGAATCCGAACCGGACCATGCCTGGACAGCGAAGGATATCAGCCAGACGTTGGGTTTCCGAGGCAAGCAGATCAAACGCCTCCACGACCTATTGAAGGAGATGGTGCGTGACGGCGAGATCGTCATGATCCGCAAGGGTAGGGCGTATACGCTCGGTAAGCAGGCGGACCTGGTGACCGGTCCGCTGCGTCTCGTGCGTAGCGGTGCCGGCAATGTGACCGAGCGTGAGACGGGAAAACTCATCTGGGTCGAGAATGAAGATTTGGGCACTGCGCTGCCTGGAGACATCGTCACGGTCCGCCTGTATCGTCGCGGCGGTGAATCTAAGGGCAAGGTGATCAAGATCGTCGAGCGCAGTGCGCGCGACATTGTCGGCACGCTCTTTACCACCGGCAAATTTTTCCATGTGGTGCCGCTCAATCCAGTGTACCGCAAAGATTTCTATGTACCGGCCGCTAACGGCGCCAAGCCGGGCGACCGCGTGGTCGTGCGCTTCACAGGCTGGACGAACCGCTACGTCGCGCCGGAGGGCGAGATCGTAGAAGTGATCGGACCGGCCGACCGCCCTTCGCTCGACACGGAGGTGGTGATGAAGCAGTTCGATCTGCCTGAAGATTTCCCCGCCGCCGTGATCGACGCGGCGGAGCGCGTGGCGCAGCGGCTGACCCGGCCGGGACGCCGGGAAGATCTTCGAGATCGCTTCATCATCACAATCGATCCGGCGACCGCGCGCGATTTCGACGACGCCATTTCACTGGAGACCGACGCACGCGGTAACCGTGTGTTGGGGGTGCATATCGCTGACGTGAGTCATTTCGTGCGGCCGGGCTCGCCGCTGGATCGCGAGGCGCGTCAGCGCGGCACCAGCGTGTACCTGGTGGACAAGGTGATCCCGATGTTGCCCGAACAGCTCTCCAACGGGGTTTGCAGTCTGCGTCCCGGCGAGGATCGTTTGACCTTTTCAGCCTTTATGACTTTCGATGAGAAGGGGCACATGATCGAGCGCCGCTTTGCGCGGACGCGCATCCGCTCCGCATTGCGCCTCAACTATGAGCAGGCGATGGCCATCATCAATGACCAGCCGCCGGAGGGGCTGGAGACGGTGCCAGAGGGGGCGCGTATCCTGCTGAAAGCGGGGTGGCGGCTTGCGGCTCAATTGCGCAAGCGGCGCTTTTCCATGGCTGCACTGGATCTGGAGGTGCCCGAGGCAGAGGTGGTGCTGGACGATCAATCGCGCATGACCGGCATCGTGATACGTCCCTATGACGAGTCGCACCAGTTGATCGAGGAGTTCATGGTGGCGGCGAACGAGGCGGTCGCGACCGAGCTGTGGACGCGCGGCATCAAGATTCTTACGCGTTTGCATGAGCCGCCGGATGCAGAGAAGCTCGAAGAGTTGCAAGCGAACCTTTCAATTCTGGGCTTCCGTCCCGGCGACCTCTCCGATCCCAAACGGCTTGCCAAGTTCCTCAAGGACACGCAGGAGCATCCGCTGCGTTACCATGCGCACATGATGGTGTTGCGCAGCATGAAACGTGCGATCTATTCGGCTGAGAAGATCGGTCATTTCGGTCTGGCAAAGGCATACTACGCGCACTTCACCTCGCCCATCCGGCGCTATCCCGATCTGGTGCTGCATCGGCAGCTTGCCGATTATTTGGACGGGAAGGGCGGCAAGATGCCGCAGAATGAATTGATCCAAACGGCATTTCTAGCGACCGAACGCGAGCAGATCGCCGACGATGCCGCGCGCCAGTTGATCGAGATCAAAAAGTTCCGCTTCTTGCAGCAACAGCTTGATGAAAAGAAGCCGATCGTCTACCGGGCGGTGGTCTCCAAATGCACCAACTACGGTGCCTTTATCGACATCCCGGATCTGGCGATGGGTGGCCTGATTCACATCTCTAACCTTTCGAAACAGTTTGTGCGCTTCAATCCCGCGAACGAGTCCTTGAGCGCGGGGGAGAAGATTTACCGCGTGGGCACGGTCGTTCAGGTTCAGGTCGACGCAGTGAACTTCAATCAGCGGCGCGCCGACTTCGTGCTGGCCGGTGACGAGAAAGCCACGCCTACCAAGGGCAAGTCAGCGAAAGAGAAAAAGCCGCGCAAAGGCGCGGCCGCAGCGCGGCGAGGCCGCGCGCGGATTTAGGATTTAGGATTTAGGAGTTTCGCGTTTCACGAGGCGGGCGAATGGCGGGTGCAGGCAAAGTGCGGCGGGATGTCTCGAAACTAGAGATGGGTTGTGAATATGAGGTTTAATGCAACGAAATTCCGAGTGTTGGGTCGTTTGTCCTTTGTATTCATGATATTAGCCATAGTGCTATTTTTTGGCCTGTGGATTGTTTGGGGCATACCGGGCTTAGGATACGGTATGGTTGCTATGTTCGTCTTTGGAGGAACTGCCGTGGTGCTGGAATGTGCGGCCTATGACAATATAATTTGTCCGATGTGCGGACAACGTCTCGTGACGCCTTTCAGAGAGTCGTTCACAAAGGAGAATAGAAAACGATTCAATGCAATTTACAAGAGATTGCCGATTAAGTGTCTTATCCGCAAATAATTGTTTCATTTCCCAGCGTTTCTTGATAAAATTCCCGCCAACCAACCACATCAGGAGGACTATCAGATGGCGAGAATACGTACTTGGGAAATATCCGATGAATTCTGGGCACTGGTCGAATCGCTGCTGCCGAAGACACGCAGGGATCCGGCCCGTTCGTACAAGCGGAAACCCGGCGGAGGGAGGAAACAGGTCTACAGCGACCGTCTTTTCTTCGAGGGGATCGTCTACGTGCTTCGCACCGGGATCATCTGGAACGCCTTCCCCCGCGAAAAGTTCAAGGGGCTGGGCAGTTCGGCGCTGCACAAACGCTTCCAGGAGTGGGCCCGGGCCGGGCTGTTTGAGGCGATCTGGCGCAGGGGCCTCGCCGAATACGACGAGCTCGAAGGCATCGCCTGGGAATGGCAGTCCGCAGACGGGACGAACGTTGAAGCGCCGCTGGCGCAGGAATCCGTCGGGCCGAACCCCACGGACAGGGGAAAAAAAAGGAACCAAGCGTCACATCCTCGTCGACGGGCGTGGCGTCCCGTTGTCGATCGTCGTGACCGGCGCCAACGTTCATGACAGCAAGGAGATCGGCAGGCTCCTCGACGCCAAGGTTGTGCAGCGGATCGACGGTGTCGAAGGGGCCGAAAACCTTTGCCTTGACGCAGGATATACCGGCAAGGCTGATGTTGTGACTGCGCGGGGATATGTCCCGCACATTCGTCCGCGAAACAAGGAGGCCGACGAGATCAAGCGCAACCCCGACTTCAAGGCGCGGAGATGGGTCGTGGAGGCATCCCATTCCTGGCTGAACCGATATAGGAAGCTCGTCCCGCGGTACGAGAAGACCGATCTCTCATATCTCGCATTGCTGGAACTGGCTTCGGGTATGATTGCACTCAACAAAGTGATGGTTATTTACGGATAAGCCCTAAGTGTCTTCACTGTGGCAAGGAAGTTGAGACGAAGTAAGTTCAAAACGGACGGGGGACGAAGATCGTGCTTTTCTGGTGAAAGCGGGGATGGGAAACGGGAGCGTGGGCGTCCCCTCCCGCAACAACAACGTGCCTTGTAAAAGATTGATGCGCACACTTTCCTTGGGAATCAAATTGCGCATCGGAATCACGGGCGGCTTTTAACAAAGCGGGCGAGGCCGCTCGCGCCCGACTGCGCACACACAAAACACGCACTCGACTCGCATGCCCCCTGTCACTAACCGATGACTTGCCCACGACGCAAAGGCATGGTACGCTTGTGACCATGAAAGATGAGATTGTCTTCGGTGTAACGCAGGATGCCGACGGCAGATGCACGGTCGAAGCACTGGGCGAGGTACGGTGTCCGTAACACTTTTGGATGACGGAGAAGAACATGGATTTGAAAACGGTCTCTGGTCAAATCGAAGATAAATTGTCCGAACTCTTTGAGGAATTGCGTTCAGGGATTTCTGAGCGAGAGGATTCCCGCGCATTCGGTGCAATGATTGAGAAACGCATCACCGACAACTGGGAACGCATTTGTGCTGACCTTGGTTACACGCCTCTTGACCGTCCGGGGCGGCGTACTATTTTCGACTTCGCTTTTCAAGAAGCGGGACGTCTTGTTGGAATCGATGTCAAGACGAAGGACTTGGACTCTACACGATACTCTGATGGCGGGATCTGTGCCGTGGGGAATCTGTTGAAGTTTCTTGCCAATGACAACGGTGTGTTCCTGATTGCTGAATTCGGGCACAACAAATCATCTGAGCGGAGCGAAAAACGGGACATCGAATACATCCGCGTCGCTCCATTTATTCTGCTTCCCCAAAATGCATACAGGATTGAGAACCTTGGTACAGGGCAGGTGCGCCTCAACTATACGGTTAATCAGGTGTGGGACGAGATTTCATGGGATCGGAATATCGAGGAGTTTTATGATCTATTTGTAGAGCTTGCAATCGTGCATTACCAAAGGGTGAGCCGTGACGCACTGAAACGCATCAAAGCACTGGAAGATTTCAAGAAGCATGGTTACAAGTACTTCACATTTGGACGACGTTAAAATTGGCGAGGTGTTCACCCCTTTGCAGTGGGCGGAATGGTTGCTAGAGCGATGGGGTATTTATGACGCTTGGATTGCAGGGGCGTCCATTTGCGACCCTACAGCGGGGCGGGGGATATTCGCCCTCGCTCTCTTGCGCCTAGCAAGTTTGAGAGGGGAGTGTCTTTCACCGGAGCTTCTTTCGCGAATAACGCTTATTGAACTGCGTGCAAAGCATCTTGCCTCATTCAAGAACGACGTGTCTCAGCAATTTGCAGTGGACTTCCCGCCATCTCAATTGGTCGTGCGCGATGTAATCTTAGACCCGCCATCCACTCGTTTTGATTATCTCGTAGGTAACCCTCCGTGGGCGAATTTCACGGATCTCCCCGCGCCGTACAAAGATGAGTTAAAGCCCTACTTCGTGGCCGAGGGGTTGGTTCCCGATAAACGGAAGGCTCTTCTCGGCTCTTCGCGGACAGATGTGGCTGCCTTGGTTCTCAAGGTTGTACTTGGAAAACTACTTTCCCGCCATGGCGTGGGTGGCTTTTACCTTCCTCTCTCTCTCTTTTCGGGCGATGACGCGCATCGTGGTTTCAGGGACTACATCGCAAACCACCGCAGATTTGCGGTCGAAGAGGTCTGTGAGTTCTCTGAGAGCAAGGTGTTTGATGGTGTTGGAACAACGTATTGCTGTGCCAAATTTAAGATGGATCAAATGCAAAAGTTCCCCGTCAGATATTTTCGGGAATCTAGCGGCGCCTGGGTCGAGCATCGCGCAATTCCGCTTAACGCACCGAGCGATCAGTGGCGGGTTCTTGCAGACGGGGAAAGCGATACTTTTGATGATAAAATTGATGTTGCATTACGGCCTGAACAGAAACCCAGACAAGGGGTAAATACTTGCGGTGCAAACAAAGTCTTCATGTTTGATGAAAAACCCCTTCATTTACCCGAGGAATTTGTTTTTCCGCTTGTTACTAAAGACATTTGGAAGCGCGGCGCCATGGTTCCTGTAAAGTGGATACTACTGCCTTACGACAGATATTCAGGGAAGCCTCTCTCGTGGCAGGAGATCGAGAAACACCCGGGTCTCTGCCGACATTTGACTGAGGCTAAAGAAGAACTGCAGCAACGAAAAGGAACTCTAATTCGCTCCTCGATAGCGAAGGGCATCTGGTGGGCGTTGCTGGGAGTCGGACGTTACTCTTTTGCTCCCTACAAGGTCATCTGGGAGGCCTATGGAAAGAATGACTTCGTTCCTTTAGTGTTGGGGGGCTATGCCGGTCAAGTCTGGCAAGCAAATCAAGCGATGCAAGCATTTATTCCCTGCTGGGATGAGGACGACGCTAATAGGATTTGTGCAGATCTTACACACCCAAGCATTCGATCCCTGCTCAAACAACTCAATGGAGATGGAAAATGCAACTGGGCTCAACCGGGCAAGCTTAAAAAAGTGTTATCCTTCGATCGTCCAGAATGCTATCAGCCGTTACTCATTGCAGAGGGGAAAACGAAATATTGAAACCAAACTCTACGTCTTTGTGTCCTCGCATGAAAATTAGAAGCCAAAAGCCGGCGGCGGATCATTTTCGCTGGCGGTCGCTTGACATCTTGCGACGGATACGGGACACTATGATGCTGTTTTTTTTTAATCGGCTGGCGGGCGTTTGTAGGCTCCCCGGCATGGAGGTGAAGCGTGGAAGATCTGGATGTGATGCGGCATAGCGCGGCCCATGTGATGGCGGCTGCGGTTTGCAAGCTGTACCCGAATGTTAAACTGGATATCGGCCCGTCGACCGATGACGGATTTTATTACGACTTTGATTTGGAGCACCGTCTCTCGCCTGAGGACTTTCCGGCGATCGAGGCGGAGATGGAGCGGTTGATCAAGGCCGCTCTGCCCTTTGAGCGGCGCGAGGTCACGCGCGCCGAGGCCGCCGAGTTGATGGCAGGTCAACCTTACAAGTTGGACCGGCTGTCGGATATTCCGGAGGACGAGACGGTTTCGCTGTATACCTGCGGCGACTTCACCGACCTTTGTCGCGGCCCGCATGTGGCGACGACCGCCGATATCGGCGCGGTCAAATTGACGTCGGTTGCCGGCTCGTACTATCACGGCGACGAGAACAACCCGATGCTGCAGCGCCTGTACGGCATGGCCGATGTCTCGCAAGAGGCGCTCGACGCGGTGTTGGCGCGTATCGAGGAGGCCAAGCGGCGCGACCACCGTAAACTCGGCAGGGAGCTGGAGCTGTTCAGCCTCAGCGACGATGTCGGCCCCGGTCTGGCGCACTGGCATCCCAAGGGCGCACGTATCCGCGTGGCGATTGAGGACTTTTGGCGTCGCGAGCATTTCCGTGCCGGCTACGAGATGGTTTTCACACCGCATGTCGGACGTGCGCGGCTGTGGGAGGCGTCGGGACATCTTGGCTTCTACCGTGAGAGTATGTTCCCCTGCATGAACGTGACCGAGGGCGAGGGTTCGCATGCCGCGACCGAGCAGTATTTCGTCAAGCCGATGAACTGCCCGTTCCACATCCAGATTTACAAGGCGCGCCGCTACTCTTACCGTGATCTGCCGTTGCGCTGGGCGGAACTGGGTACGGTCTACCGTTACGAGAAAGAGGGCGTGCGCCACGGACTGTTGCGCGTGCGCGGTTTCACTCAGGATGACGCCCATATCTTTTGTACACCCGAGCAGATCGAAGACGAGGTGCGTGCAACCGTGAACTTTGCTCTGCGCATCCTGCGGCGCTTTGGGTTCACCGACATCACCGCGTATCTCTCTACACGTCCGGAGAAGGCGGTCGGACTGCCCGAGCGCTGGGAACAGGCGACGCGCTCGCTTGAGAGCGCGCTCAAGGCTGAATCGATCGACTATCAGGTGGACGAAGGCGGCGGTGCTTTTTATGGGCCGAAGATCGACCTGAAGATTAAGGACGCGCTGGGACGGCCATGGCAACTCGGAACCATCCAATTTGATTTTAACCTGCCAGAACGTTTCAATCTGTCGTATATCGGTGAAGACGGCAAGGAGCACCAGCCTTACATGGTGCATCGCGCGTTGCTCGGCAGCTTGGAGCGTTTCTTCGGTATTCTGATTGAGCACTACGCTGGCGCGTTCCCAGTGTGGCTGGCGCCGGAGCAGGTGCGCGTGTTGCCGATCACGACCGGACAACGTGAGTATGCTCGTGGGATTGAGGCGCGTTTGCGCGAGTTGGATATCCGCGTGACGGTGGATGATGACAACGAAAAGCTCGGCGCAAAGATCCGTAGGGCGCAGCTTGAAAAGGTGCCTTTCATGCTGGTCGTGGGTGGCCGCGACGCAGAGGCCGGCGTGGTCTCCGTGCGTAGCCGTGAAGCCGGCGACCAAGGTGCAATGACGCTTGAGGCCTTCATTGAAAGGTTGAAGGCCGCAATGACAGAGTGAGGGGACGCGGCAAGGTGCGGGAACGATGGAGTGGATACGGCCATTCCGATTATCCCGCCCGGCGGCACTTTCACAAGAGGATAACAACAATACACCGCATGAGAGCGGTTGAACAATGGAGGTGAGCTATCGCTTCGTTTACCCGAGTAAACTTCAAAATCCGTGTCCCGAATGTTCGCGTAGTCAACGCCGACGGCGAAATGCTGGGCGTGATGGCGACGCGCGACGCGCAGCGTCTCGCTGACCAGCAGGGACTCGACCTCGTGGAGGTTTCTCCCAACGCGGAACCGCCGGTCTGCAAGATCATGGACTACGGCAAATTCCGTTACGAGGAAAGCATCAAGCGCAAACAGGCCCGTAAAAATCAGAAGACGGTGCAGGTCAAGGAGATCAAGTTTCACGCAAGCGTGGATCCGAACGACCTCGCCCACAAGATGCGCCAGATGAAGGAGTTTCTTGAAGCCGGTCACAAGGTCAAGGTGACGCTCCAGTACCGTGGGCGCGAGAACGCGCACAAGGAACTCGGCGTGGAGGTCATGCAGAATGTGATCCAGGATTGCGCGGACTTCTCGGTGGTTGAGCAGAATCCGCGCTTGATCGGACGCACGCTCGGGTGCATGCTCGCTCCGAAACCGGTCAAATCCGGGGAGCGATGAGCCGCTCCGCGGATGAGTTCATTAGTTCGTTCGTTAGTTCGTTAGTGCCTTACGGCTCAACAAGCGCGATAAAAAACAAGTTGTTTGTTTAACGCAGAGGCGCAGAGACGCAGAGGTTTTTTGGGTTAACTCACCCCAGACAAACTAATGCACTAATTAACTAATGCACTAATTAACTTGAGTTGCGGGCTTCGCCCGCGTTAGAGGGTTGTCATGCGCCGCTGTATCCTGCATGTTGATATGGATGCCTTTTTTGCGGCGGTTGAGCAGCGCGACCATCCCGAGTGGCGCGGCAAGCCGGTGATTGTCGGCGCGCCACCGGATCAGCGCGGCGTCGTTTCAACCTGTTCCTACGAGGCGCGTGTCTTCGGCGTGCGCTCCGCCATGCCGTCGCGCGAGGCCTACCGGCGCTGTCCGCACGGCATTTTTGTACGGTGCGATATGGCACGGTATGCAGAGGCCTCGCGCCGCGTTTTCGATATCTTCGAGCGCTTCTCGCCCGTGATCGAACCGGTATCGATCGACGAGGCATTTATCGATGTGACCGGTTCGCGTCTGCTGTTCGGCGAGGGGCCGCGCATCGCCGAACAGATCCGCGCCGCAATCCGTGCAGAGGTCGAACTGACCGCGTCGGTTGGCGTGGCCCACAACAAGTTCCTTGCCAAACTCGCCAGCGAGCAGGCCAAGCCGGACGGTCTTTTCGTGATGCCGGAAGCCCGCGACGACGTGGTCCGATGGTTGGGCGAGCGCAAGGTCGGGACGCTCTGGGGGGTCGGCAATGTTACGCGTGAAACGCTCGAGCGGCACGGGTTGCGACTGGTCAAAGATGTCCAGAATGCCGATCTCAAAACACTCACCCGCATACTGGGCGAAAGCATGGCCACCCATCTGCACGCACTGGCTTTCGGCGAAGACTCTCGCGAAGTAGAGACGGAGACGATCGAGAAGAGCCTGTCGCGTGAATACACCTTTCCGCAAGACTGCCGCGATCGCGAGCGGGTGCGCGAGGTGCTCAAGGAACTGGCCGACGAGGTCGGACGCCGCGTGCGCGCTCACGGACGGTATGCGACGGTGGGGCGTCTAAAGCTGCGTTGGGCCGACTTTCGTACCATCACGCGGCAAGCACCGTTCGAGACTGCGGTCTGCGACGATTTTGCCCTGCGTGCGATGGCCCTGCGTCTGTTCGATGCGGAGCGGTTGGTGCAGCCCGTGCGCTTGATCGGTTTCGGCGTGAGCGGCTTTACCGATGAACGCCGCGATCAGCTTTCGTTGTTTGATGACGCCTCGGCTGTGCGTGAAAAGCACGAGCGCCTCTGCCGCACGGTGGATGAACTGCGCGAACGGCTGGGCGATACCGCGCTGCAGCGTCTTTCCGCGTCGGAAGGACCACCTGAAAAGAGCGGTTGAGCCCCTTGGTTTCATGTGGTCCTGATTTCACGCACTCACTGCTCTGGATTTTTTTAACGCAGAGGCGCAGAGACGCAGAGTTTGTTTGGGGGCATGGCTCGGGTTTTCATCCACAGATTACGCAGATTTTTTAGGGGCATGGCTTTGCTCTGCTTCTTTACCACGAGGCGGCAAATCCCGTCATTGGGCTTGCGAAGCACCGGGAGAGACGAGCGTCTGCTCGTCCGGCGGCGTAAACGCCGCCCACAGAACGGGAGAACGGCGAAGTGCCGACTACCCCGCGCACAGCGCGGCTCTTGTTACCACACCAAGTCGTGAGCAGTCATTTTTCATGGGGTGTCTTCCGGCGTATCAGCATCGTTTTCATCATCTGCGGCCGGAGACTGGGGTAGCAGGCTGTCGAGCACGGAAAACTGCTCGAAGATCGAGGGTTTGAGGGTATCCTTCTGGGCGCGCGCGCCTTCGTAGTAGCCGCCGAGCAGGGTCTTCTCATGCTCATGGTCATGGCAGTAGATGCAGAGCAACTCCCAGTTGCTGCCGTCCGGCGGATTGTTGTTGTGGTTGTGGTCCCTGTGATGCACGGTCAGCTCTTTGAGTCGCTTGCCTTCAAAGCTGCGTCCACAACTTGCGCAGACGTGCGGCAGGATGCGCAACGCTTGTTCGCGATAGCCTTTTTGGCGCTCGGCGGTATCGCGGCGGAGTTCAGCCTGCAACTGGGCGCGGCGTTCAGGGGATGCGGGAGAAGTAGGTTTCATGATGGGAGCAGTATACCCGCACCGAGGCGTGCAGTGCAAGAATGGAGGACAGTCAGTGGCAATCGGCGATCGGTTACCTAAAGGTGACTATTAATCCCTGGCGACCGTCGCGGAGAACGTGCAACACGCCCGGCCCGGCGAAAAGCTCGTTGCCCGCGCTGTCCTGCGGGCGGTGTTGCGCACCGCTTTCGGACGAGCCGTATGTTCCGATCGTCTGCCGGACGCCGTCGATGTAAAGATCGCGGCATTTCTGTGTGACACCTTGAGCGAGTTCCAGCACGCCGTACGTCCCGTCCGTCTTGGCCTCGAAGCGCACATCGGTCTGCCGGCCGATCGCCTGGGCGTGTTCCAGAACGGTCCGCCCGCCCCGGATCACCAGTGCGGTCATGTTCGTCCATGAACCGTCCTCGTCGGCGAGGCGCGGGTAAGGGTTGTCCGAACCGCCTTTGAGATCGAACTCCTCGTTATCCGTCGCCGCGCGGCGCGTGAAGACGAGGATGCCGGAAACCACCTCCACGCGTCCCGTGGAGGTGCTCGCGCGCATCAGGAAGCGGCGCGCCGGATACGTCGCCTCGTAGGAAAGTGTCACTGCCCCTGTCCAGAAACCCTTGTCCGTTGTCTCGTAGCCGTAACCATCGGCGTCGCTGTAACCGGACGGGACGGAGAAGCCGTAACTGTAGTTATGCTTCGCCCAATAACTGGACGCGGGATTACGCGCAGTGTGGCGGGCGTTTCGGATGTGACGGTACCGCCGCCAGCGTGCATGGCAATTTGATCGACGCTCTGGTCGTTGCCGCAAAGATCGAGGACAGCGTTCTTGGACGGATTGAGATACGCGCGCTGAGCGCCGTCGGGGCTGTTGTTCGGCACGTTCGGCATCGTGAAGCGTTGCGTTTCGTTGCTCGCGTCCACAGCATGCGGAAACATCGTCTTGATCGTGCCGCCGTTCCAGGCGCCCACGTTCCCGTTGAGACGATTCAGCGTCGCATGAAGTTCCATCGTGCCGCCGCTCATGGAAAAACGGTCACGACAATGATAGGGACCGTTGAAAATCATTGTGCCGCTGCCGGAGATTGAACCCCCGTCACGGGACATAAAGAGATCGTTGAACGTGACCGTCGACCCTGCGCCGGATGAGATGGCCAGCGTCGAGGTGTTCGTAGTGGTCACGATGCCGTTGAAGGTGATGTTCGCGTTCTCGGGTATCGTGATCGTCGTCCTGCCTTGTTTCACCACAGACGTATCGACGAACCAGAGGTTGCGGTCGATCGTCACGCCGTCTGCATAGGTCGGAGACATCCCTGTCGCATGGTGGTAAATCGTCGCGAACGGGGCTACTTTGGGGCCGAGCGCGTGAGCTGCGTTGAACTGCACGTTGAGGTTTGAAACGACCACCGGAGCACCCCAGTGCGGTGCCGCAACGTTGAGTTCCAATATGCCGACGCTGCCGGTGCCGAGGATGCGGGTCTCGTCTGCGGTCAGTGACGAAACAGCGGCATCCACGACGATCTGTCCGCCTGACCCGATGGCCCACTCCTGCTCGGCTGTGAGCATCAGCGGCGCTCCGATCCGGAAGGTCTGAGAGGCGGGCGTGGCGAGCCCCAGCGAACCGAGCCAGAAGGAGCATCCGGCGTCAGCGGTAGTCTGGAACCCGACCGATCTCACGTCCATGCCTTTGAACCACACGGAACGGTCGAGGTGCATCGCGGAGTTATCGGCGGTGTTCTCGGCCACGGTCACGTACGACGTCGCACCGTTCAAGGCAGGCAACTCGCTTGCGCCATTCCAGTTCGCGAGCGTCTGAACGCTGCCCGTTCCGTTCCATGTGACGTCCGTGCGCGAACCTTCCGGGAGTTCCGTCACCACCACGTAGCCCGCGCCCTCAATCCAGTCGGCGGTGCTCCCGTTCAAGTCCGCCTGCCCGTTGTAGAGTCCGGCTGTGACCGGCGTGCCATCAACGGTGAGCGATGCGATGGAAACGCAGATGCCGTCCGCCACGTTGATCTTGCCGCCGTCGTCCAGAATGAACGGTGCCGGAATGTTCCACATGGCATCTTCCTCGACCTTGAAACGGGAGTTCGCGCCGGCAACCGTGACGCTGGAAAGCGCCGTAAAGCCCGCGCCTTCCGCCACGCGGATCGTACCGTTGGAGACGGTCAGAATGCCGGTTGTCGGTGAAACGGTCTTGCGGAAGGTGAACGTGGCGCTGTTCTCCGGACACCAGCAGATGCCGGCGGCACCCTTGAACAGACCGCTGAAAGAGGTGTCGTCCATCGTGCCCATGAAATGGATATAACAGGTTGGGTCATTTGCCGTCACGTAGTGAGACGTACTGGTCACGTTCGTTGTCTCGCGGAACTTGCACCCGCTCAACTCAAGACTATTGGTGCCGAGGTCAGCAACAAGCTTGTTGATTGCAAGTCCCGCGCCATCGCCGTCAAACTGGAAGTCGCAATTCCAGATCCAGTAGTACTGGCGCAGATCGAGTTCACCTTCTTGCAGTTTAACGCCCTTGAATACGAACTTACGGTTTGGGTAGTAACCTCCTGTATAGTCGCGGGCCTCCTTATAGGCGGTCTTTGCCGTGTTGAGCGGTGCATAACCTTCGCTGTTCTGTAGCGTGCCAGACCCCTTCTTGACGAGCGTGATGTTCTCGTTCCCATAGAGACTCTTCTGCACGTACAGTCTGCCACCCGCCCGGAGATCCACCACGGCATCGCCTTCTCCGGTGAACGCAACATTGCCATTGAACTTATGCGTATTGCCCGCCAACGCCGCGTTAGCCACGATGCCCATCCCGCCCGCCTGAAGCGTGAATGTGCCTTGGTGCTCGTGTTGCCGCTTGGCGTGGTTTCGTAGATCAGGCCACCGAACGCTGTACTTGTGCCGAAGTCTGAGCCGAAATCTTTTGCGGGTGAATATAAGGTTGTGTCGATGATGACGATGTCGCCGCTCACGGGAATACCGTTCAAGCCCGTCGCCGCGTTCACCCAGTTGTCCGCGCTCGTGAGAGAGTAACCATACTCATACAGTCCCGTACACTTCGTAATGGATTGCTAATACCACGTATCGGAGGCAAAAACCACAGACGACATCGCAACTGCGGTGGCGAAAAGCACTTGGCGCAATTTTCTCATGACCAACATCTCCTCACACATTTAATTTTTTTTGTCCCAGCGTGCCGCATAATCGGGCGTATACCGCGTCCCATCACGTAATTAAGCCATTTTTTGGTTAAAAACGCACGATATTTATGTTAGAAATGTGTGAGTCTCGCGCACCGCACGCGGCGTTCCTTGACCCGCGCGCTCCAAACGGTTATCCTGCTGTACATATTTGGAGGGAGCTATCATGCGTGTTTTATGGATCACACTTTTTACAATTTCTGGGTGGATGGCTTGCGCTGCGGATATTTCCGCTGTGCGTGCGGCCGATCCGCGCAATATCGTCAACGGTCTGCGTATCCCGAGCGAGAATTACGCGGATCAACCGTACGTCGTCGTCACGTCGAACGGTGCCTGGGTCTGCACCTTGACAACCGGTAAAGGGCTGGAAGGACAGCAGGGGCAGCATGTCGTCGCGACGGTCAGCCGCGATCAAGGCAAAAGCTGGTCGGAGTTGGTTGCGATCGAGCCCGATAGCGGCCCCGAAGCCTCGTGGGCCACGCCGCTGCTCACGCCGTACGGGCGCATCTATGTGTTTTATGTCTACAATGGTGACAACATCGTGACGCTCCCCGGCTCTGACCGGCGCGTCAGGTCCGACACACACGGCTGGTACGCCTTCCGCTATTCCGACGACGAAGGCGCGACTTGGTCGGCCCAGCGTTTCCGCATCCCGATCCGCGTGACGGAGATTGACAAGGGTAACCCCTGGCGTGGCGAGGTCTGTCACTTCTGGGGGATCGACAAGCCGGAGATCAAAGGCGACAAAGCCTATTTCGCTTTCACCAAACTCGGCAAGTTTTTCATGCGGGACGGAGAGGGGTGGGTGGTGGAGGCCTCCAACATCCTGACGGAACGCGATCCCGACAAGCTCGAATTCCGTCTGCTGCCGGAAGGCGACAAAGGCATCCGCAACCCGGCGCTGGGCAGTGTTCAGGAAGAGCACAATCTGGTGCCGCTTACCGGCAACGATCTCCTCTGTGTCTTTCGCACCGCCAACGGTGTGCCCGCGCAGAGCTACAGCCGGGACAACGGACTCACCTGGTCGCTGCCCGAATCCATGACATTCGCGCCCGGCAAACGGACCTTCAAAACGCCGCGTGCCTGTCCCAAGGTGTTTGTCACGTCAGAGGGCAAGTACCTCTTCTGGTACCATCACCATGGCGGCAAGTCCTGGGCGGGACGCAATCCGGCATTCCTCTCGGGCGGCGTGCTGAACGCCGACGGCTTTATCCATTGGTCAGAGCCGGAGCTGGTTCTGTTCGACCCCAATGCGGCGATTCGCATGAGTTATCCCGACCTGATCGAACACGAAGGTCACTTCTGGCTGACCGAAGCGCAGAAGACGGTGGCGCGTGCCCACCCGCTTGATCGCGCTATGCTGGATGGATTGTGGAATCAAGCCGAGGTCAAGGAAGTCTGCACCAACGGGATGCTGCTGGAAAAGAAGGATGACGGCGATGCCGCGTCACGTCCGACCGTGCCGCGCGGCTTCGGCGACCTGGCGTACGGCGGGTTGACGGTTGAGTTGTGGCTGAACCTGACCGACGCGGGATCGGGGCAAACCCTGTTTTCGACCATGACGGAAGACGGCTGCGGGGTGCGCGTTGCGACCTCAGAGTTGGGCGGACGCCCCACGCTGGCGATTGAGCTCGGAGACGGCTCGCGGACAGCGCTCTGGCACACCGATCCCGGTGTGATCGAAGCGGGGAAACGCCATCATGTCGTTTTTGTCTGCGACTTCTCCGCCGCAGTGATCGCCGTCATTGCCGATGGTGTTTTCTGCGACGGCGGAACGGTTCGTCCATACGGCTGGGGTCGTCTGCCCTTGGAGATGGGCGATGTGACAGGGGCGTTCCAAGCGTTCCTCGCGCCATCCGTGCAGGGGCTCAGGCTTTACAACCGCGCCCTGCGCACCACCGAAGCAATCGGCAACTATCGTGCGGAAGTAGGAAGTAATAGGCGATAGGTAATAAGTAAGAGGTAATAAGCCTAAAAAGAGCAGTTGAACCTTCAACTCTCTTTGGTTTCTGGTTTCATGGTTTCAAGGTTTCATGGTTTCATGGTTTCATCCAAATCGGGATCGGGATCGCTATCGGGATCGATTGTTTAACCACGGAACACACCGAACACACGGAAAGGCATGGCTCTGTTTCCGTGTGTTTAGTGTGTTCCGTGGTTCCAA
>DUPH01000115.1 GCA_012838435.1 Lentisphaerota bacterium
CCTGATTTTCATGAAGTTTCATGTGTTTCATGGTTAGGAATTGGCTTCAAGTTTCATTTTTCGACATGATTGGGCTGCGGGCTTCCCCGCCCTAGGGGGAAGGCGTTGTGGGCGCGCAGTTTTTTTTCAACCTCGGGGCGGGGGTCGAAGTGGTGACTGCGGCTCCAGAAGAGAATCGCCTCGCTATCGCGGCCGATGGACTTGAGGGCATCGCCGACGTGATCTAGGATCACAGGCTCTTCTTTGTCGAGTTCGGCGGCCTTCAGCAGCCACTGCAGCGCTTCGTAATGCCGCCCCAATTTGTAAAGGATCCACCCCTTGGTATCGAGATAGGCGGCGTTCTCGGGGCGTTGCCGGAGGGCGTCGGTCACCAAGCGATCGGCCTCATCCAGATGCGTGCCCGCTTCGGCCCAGAGGTAGGCAAGGAAGTTTTTGAGTTCGGGGGAGTGCGGATAGGCGGCGATGGCGTCCCGCAGGACTCGCTCAGCCGCCTGTATGCGTTTTGTGGTCTCAAGTAACGCGGCATGCCAGAGGTAGACGTTTTCGCTGGGGAAGTAGCCTTGCCGCATGCGCCAGGCATAGGTGTCGCTGAGTACGTCAGCCGCAATGTTGAACTGGCCGAGCGCCTGATGGGTCGCGGTCAGGATGAGGCGCTCGACATAGGCGTCCGGCGTCGTACGGATCAGGTGGGCGAGTTGGTTGGTGGCGTCCGGACGCGTCGACCAGAGCGCGCCGAGCCGCATGATGGCCGTGTTAACTGCGGGATTCAGGTGATAGGCGTCGAGAAAGATGGTTTCCGCTATATTGGTTTCGCCGAGAAGCAACCGGTTTTCAGCGGTGAGGGTCAGGATTGCGGCACGCTCGGCCGCGTTGGTGCGCATCGGCAGGGCTAGATCAAGGCAGGCGAGCGCGCGATCGGCGGTCTGCGAACCTTCCTGCGTGAAGTGAATGGCCCATTGCAACGGCAGGGAGGCACTCTTAGTGTCGTTGAAACGGGTGTGGATTTCGCGCATGGCATCCAGCGCTTCAGGGACGCGGTCGGCCAGGAAATAGAGCCGGATCAGGGCATGTCCCAACTCGCGATGGTCGGGCTTCAATGCGAAGAGGACGGCGCAATGGCGCGCGGCGTCGTCGAGGCGCTCGCTGGCTTCGGCCAGGCGCGCCGCTTCGAAACGCAGTTCGATCTCTTCAGGATGGCGAGCAAGAAAAGGCTCGAGGGCCTCCAGCGCTTCGGCGAAACGCTTGTCGTCCTTCAAGGCGCTGACGAGCGCTTCCAACGGACGCCGGTTGTCGGGATCCAACACGACCGCCTGACGGAAGGCCTCACAAGCCGCTTGCCGGTTTGTGTTGGCATCGCCTTGCGTGCTGCTCTCCAACAGGATGCCCTTGGCGTAGAGTGCCATTGCTCCGGCCTGACGCGCCTCGTGCTCCGGTAGCGTGAAAGAGGGAGGGGCAGGTGTCGGTGCTTGAAAGAACGTGCACCCGCAGGCCAACGCCATACAAAACAGAAAAGAAGCGACAAAGGCCGATTCGATCGGCCGTCTATGTGCGGCGTGTCGAATCGGTCTCATGTCGTTTCTCCCGTGATGGGTAAAGGCCGGCCGCGGCGGATGCGCGGACCGGCGTTCCAGAATAGCAAGCGTGGAAGGCGCTCCCCAGCCGTCTTCCAGCACATGTGCGCGTCCGTGCGCGCCTTACTTGTTCTTGTTCTTGTGCCGCTGCGCCTTCAGGCGTTTCCGATGCTTATGCTTAGACATCTTCGCACGGCGTTTCTTCTTAATCGAACCCACGTTTGTTCTCCTGGAATGACGCGCGACCGCCCGCCCGGGCCGTCACGCGGTGTTGTGTGTTAAAAGATGACTTTTTTCAAAGGCAGTTCAATGATGCCGGTGGCGCCGGCGGCGCGTAGCGGCGGAACGATATCGCGCACGACCTTTTCGTCAACCACCGACTCAACCGCGAACCAATCGGCATCGTTGAGCCTGTTGACGGTCGGCGCGTGCAGCGCTGGAAGAATCTCGGTGACGGTCTCAAGCTGTGCAGCCGGCACATTCAACTTGAGCAGCACGCGCGATTCGGCGGCCAGCGCGCCTTGCAGCAACATCGAAAGCTGTTCGATTTTTTCGCGTTTGGCGGCATCCGCCCACGCCTTCTTGTTGGCGATCAGGCGCGTGGTGGAGGTCAGGATCGTATCGACGATGCGCAGGTTGTTGGCGCGCAGCGAAGAGCCGGTCTCGGTCAGCTCTATAATGGCGTCGACCAGCTCGGGCGCTTTGACTTCGGTGGCGCCCCAAGAAAACTCGACCTCGGCGGTGACGCCGTGTTGGGCGAGATAGCGGTTGGCCAGCCCGACCGCCTCGGTGGCGATGCGTTTACCTTGCAGGTCTTTGACGCCTTGGATCGGCGAGTCATTAGGGACGGCGAGCACCCAGCGCACCGGGCGCGAGGTGGCCTTGGAATAGCGCATCTCCGAGACTTCATGCACGTCAGAGTTGTTTTCGTAGATCCAGTCGTAGCCGGTGATGCCCGCGTCAAGCAGTCCAAGCTCGACGTAACGAGAGATCTCTTGCGGACGAATCAGGCGGCATTGAAGCTCGGGATCATCCACGCTCGGCGCATACGAGCGCTCGCCCGCCTGCACGTTGAATCCCGCTTTCCGCATGATGTTGAAAGTCGCGTCCTGCAAACTTCCTTTAGGCAAACCCAGAATCACTGGCATTGTCGCTTCCTTAGTTTCGCTTCATCGCTGTTGAATAAAGACCATGAAGTTTACCGGATTCCGTCATGCTAGGCAAGCCGATGCGATATTTTTTTCGTGGGCCAATCTGACGCGAATCGGTGTCTTCTCAACTGAGGGCGGGGTGTGCGCCTCACCTTTCCCTGCACAGGGATCGCCAGAGACCTCTATTTCTGTGTAGAATGAGAAAAGAGTTTGGTTGCGGAAAACGCAATCTGCTACACTGGCAGAATCATAACGGAGAACAATCATCATGCGCCGAATGATCTGTGTTGTAGGGATGGTGCTGGCATGCGCGGCTGGAGCGGAAAACGAGGTGCGCGCGTGGAAGGGCAAAACAGGGGGGAGCGCTATTGAAGCCTCGTTCGTCAAAGAGGAAAACGGGGTTGTTACGCTCAAACGCAAGGATGGCGTTACGGTTCAGGCCAAGCTGGATGCGCTGTGCGATGCGGACCGTGCGTACGTCGCGGAGATCACCTATGAGCCGCGCGAGATCAAAGTCGTTTTTAAGCGCGAGCGACTCGGCCCCGGCTATGTGGAGTCGGGCTCCTCGGATGAGGTCACGTATCGCGACAGCGCGGTACTGGTAGTCGATCACGCGGTGACCGACGGTGCGCCGGTGGAACTCAAGGAGGACACGACCTGGAAGATCGAATCGATCGACGCGCTGGGGAAGAGAATCTTGCCGCGCCGTGACGGGGTCGGCGATGCCTTGACGACTGACGGCAAGTTCATCTTTGTCACCTACCGCGTGAAGAACGATTCGCGTGCGCCGGTCGAAATCCCC
Source organism: Lentisphaerota bacterium (assembly GCA_012838435.1). GTDB lineage: Bacteria > Verrucomicrobiota > Kiritimatiellia > RFP12 > UBA1067 > DUPH01. Next base: position 3,525 of record DUPH01000115.1, read on the forward strand.
GCGCCTATACTGCATGATCGTCAGGGGCGCGTCTTCACGCAGGCCGAGCGCGGTATGGCCCAGTACTACATTCCTGAGGGCACGCTTTTTGCCGGTATTGATGCGCTCCAGCCCGGTTTTTCTAAGCTCTACTGCGCATTTTATGAGTTGCCTGAGGATGCCGAGCCGGTAGCGGTCGAGGTGTTCCCCTCAGTGGTTAAGCCCTACATGCTTCGACAGGTCAGGCGCGGCGGCGAGCCGTTGCGCGGAAAGAAAATCGCGCTTGTGTTGCAGCAGGCGTCGCCCAAGCCCGCGTCGCAGTCCGCCAGCGAAAGTGCGGCCGCCGCCGACACGAAGTCTTTGCTGTTTATGCGTTGCGTGCGCGTGGGACAGTCCGGCGATTTGGGCGGCCAATGGTATTATGATCGCAGTCGGCGGCGCTCGCTCACATATGGTGTTGAACTGCGGGGGCTGGGCGATGAGTCCCGGCCGATTACGCTGAAGGCATTCTTCATTGGCGACGCCTCTTCCAAGCGCGATCTGGTGGTCGACAAGAAGGAGCAGACGGTCACGCTGGACCCTGGCAAGATCACGCGTGTGACGTTGCAGTCCGATGAAATCTCGGAGCGGGTTTACTACTATTACACCCTGCGTGGACGAGAACGGATCAGTGGCGCGAAACTGAAGGGCGTGATCATTCAGGCATGGTCCGACGGAACCTTGCTGTCGAGTTGGGCGTCATTGAACCAGTGGCGGAAATACGCTGATTTGCCGGATGTTGTAAAAGAATTGGGTGAGATGAGAGGAGGAGAGGGGGAGCTATGATGATGCGGCGAAAGCGTTTGCGTGTGGTGGCGGCGTGGCTGGTGTCGGGTGCGGCGGCGTGCGTCTTTGCGGAGCGGAACATCTATGTCGCCACGGAAGCCGAAGCCGGCGGCGACGGTAGCCGGCGGCGGCCGCACCAAACTCTGGAGCAGGCACGCGATGCGATCCGCGCGGCGCGTAAGGATGGATCGCTGGCGAGTGGCGAGGCGGTCACGGTGCTTGTGGGACCGGGCGTCTACCGGCAGCAGGCTGCATTTGAGTTGACAGCGGAGGATAGCGGCAGCGAGGGCGCACCGGTGGTCTACCGCGCCCAGAAGCGTGGGCAGGCGCGATTGCACGGCGGTATCACGCTGGATGCCGCCGACTTTACGGCAGTGACCGATCCCGCCGTGTTGGCGCGGCTTGATCCATCCGTGCGCGAGCAGGTGCGGGTCTGCGACCTGTCGCGTCTGGTGCCCGACGCGCTGCCGCCGTTCAAGACCGCCTATCGCGGCGTGCCGGCGGCACCCTGGCTTTATGTCGACCGGCGTCCGATGACGCTGGCGCGCTGGCCTAACGCTGACGCGCCCGAGGCCGGTTGGGCTAGCTTCTCCAAGGCGGTGGACTCTGGCCTGCCCAAGCCCGATTCCCCGGACCCCGCGTTGCGCAAGGCACGGCCCGGCGCGTTCGTGTTCGATGATCCGCGTCCCGAGCGCTGGAATCTTGAGCAGGGGGTGTGGTTGCTCGGCTACTGGACGCACGACTGGTTTGACGAGGTGATCCGCGTGGCTGCGTATGACCGCGAAAAGCGGATCATCACACTGGCGGCACCGCACAACTACGGCATCATGAGCGGAACATGGGGCGCGGCCAAGCGCCGCTTCTTCGCGCTGAATGTACTGGAAGAGTTGGACGCGCCGGGCGAGTGGTATCTGGATCGCACCGCCAAACGCCTCTACTTCTATCCGGAAAGCCCGCTCAAAGATGCCTCGATCGTGCTGGCTACCCTGACCGAACCCTTGGTCAAAATCGACGGCGCACGCCATGTGGCCTTTATCGAACTGGCCTTTGAGTACGGACATGCCTCGGGCCTCTCATTGCGAAACGCCGAGCAGGTCGAGATCGCCGGTTGCGTGATCGCCAATTTCGCTGGCGGCGGAGTCTCGGTCAATGGTCGCGCCAACACGATACGCTCCTGCGACCTCTTCAATCTTGGTACTTACGGCATCCAGCTTAACGGTGGCGACCGCAAGACACTGACACCGGCCGGTAATCTGGCCGAGAACAATCACATACACCATTATGGTCTCTTCCAGCGGACCTATGCGCCCGGCATCGGCGCTCAGGGCTGCGGCCAGCTTGTGCGCAATAACTGCATCCACGACGCTCCGCACAACGCGATTCTCTATGGCGGCAACGAGCACCGCTTCGAGCGTAACGAGATTTACCGCGTCGTCATGGAGACCGGTGACGCTGGTGCCTTCTACACCGGACGCGATTGGACCAGCCAAGGCAACATCCTGCGCCACAACTTTATCCATAATCTCGGTGGCGGCGATGATAAGCATGTGAACACGATGGGCATTTATCTGGACGACTGCGACTGCGGCGACACGCTGGAAGGCAACGTCTTTTACCGCGCCGGCCGGGCGTTGATGATTGGTGGCGGGCGCGATAACCCGGTGCTCAACAATCTGGTGGTGGATTGCCCCATCGGCCTGCACATCGATTCGCGCGGCATGACCTGGAAGCATTGGAACAATACCAACGATCCGAGCTGGTGCTTGGATGCCAAGGCGCGGGTGTTCAACTATACCCAGCCGCCGTGGAGTGTGCGTTATCCGCGCTTGGCGACCATCATGAATGATTCACCGCGCGAGCCGCTGTACAATCCGATCCGCCGCAATGTGTTTGTCGATTGCACCCGCCAAGTGTGTGATTTCGACGGGAACGTCAAGAAGCTGCTCGACAAGTTCGAGATTACCGACAATCTGGCGGTCAACACCTCGGGTGCGACCAACGGCATTGCGATGGCCGATGGGATCAAGGGCTTTACGTGCTTGGCCGGCACGGCTGACAACCCGATTGATCTCGGCTTTACTGACCGCGCGGCCGGTGATCTTACACTGCGTCGCGGTGCGCGCCTGCTGAAAGAGCTACCGGTGTTCGAGCCGATCCCGTTCGACAAGATCGGACTTTACAAAGATGCATACCGCCGCCGGTTACCCGCTAACACACGGTAAAACCTAAAAAAGGGATTCCCCGATTTTCATGAAGTTTAATGTGCTTCATGGTTAAGAGACACATCACCTCTTACTTGTGTTTGTCCGCGAAATCCATGAAGCGCTGCCAGTCGTAGAGGGTAAGGTCATGCTTGCCGGTGCGCAGATGGTAGCCGACGCGCCCCTGATGCAACGGCGTGTCGGGCGCGGGAAGAGTCTCCCCGACCAAACCCTGCTGGCCATAGAGACGCCATACGGGGGAGGCGAGCAGGCAGGAGTGGAACTCGCCGGGCTGGCCGGCCCAGTCGTCCAGCGTGGCTGAGGCGACATACGCGAGGCGCGGGGCGATCAGCGCGACCAGCATGTGCTGGTCTACCGGCAGCGCGTCTTCGTTGTCGCCGTACTGCTTGTAATTTGTGCAGAACCAGTGCGGGAAGGACTTGTTGATGCGGGCGATGCTCTCAGACTTGGGCAGCGCCATGCGGTTGAACTTCGCTCCGCCGCAACCGGAGTTGTTGGAGATTGTCAGAGCAAAACGGGTGTCGGTCGCGCCGCACCAGAGCGCGGTCTTGCCGCCGCGCGAATGGCCCACTACGCCGACGCGCGTGCGGTCGATGGTGGGTTGCGTCTCGATCCAGTCCATCACGCGGCTCGCGCCCCATGCCCAAGCCGCGATGGTGCCCCAGGCGTCGGGTTTGCGCACGGAGGGATCAGGCTGGAACACCGCGTGTACGCCGTTGGTGAAGCCGTCGTGGAAATCGGGATCGACGTCGCCGTTATGGAACGCCAGCGCCGCATAGCCGCGCGCGACCAACTCCTCGGCCGGGAAGAAGGGGTTCTTCGTCAGGCGGTCGGGGTCGATATGCTTGGCAGACGAGCGGTTGCAGATCAGCACAAAGGCCGGCACCGGCTGCGCGGCTTTGGGGATGAAGGCGGTCAGGGCGATCGCGCCTTCGCCGCCCGGCCCGCTGTAACGGATGTTGACGCGTTTGCGTAGCGCCTTGCCCTCCATCATTTCGCGGTCCGGTTCGATCGGCTCAAAGCGCAGCGTTGACGGCCGTTCGACGGCATTGCGTCCGAAGACATGCGTTTTGAAAAGTTCCAGCACTTCGGGCCGGCGCACCTGTTCCCACGTCTCGACGGTGGTGACCGGTTTTCCGGCTACGGTTTTGAGCACGTCCGGGACTCCGGTTGGCGCTCCCGATTCAGCCGCACAGACGGTGATCGCCGCCATGACGGTCGCAACCATGAAGCCTGAAACCAGTCTTCCGCACAGCGAAAGGCGGCTCGTGGGGACACTCGCCCTCCAAATCCTGTCAATCCTGTCAATCATGTCAAAAAATGAAACCTGAAGCCGAGCAAAGCGTGCGCGTCAGCTTTATTGCCCGAGCTGTTTGAAGAAGAGCACGCGGGTATCGTGGTGCGTGGCATGACGTGCGGTACTGGAAGATCCGGGATACCGCTTCCAGGGCGACTCGAAATCGGTGTTCCGATTGTCCGGATACCAGTCGGTCTTCTTGTCCATCGTGTCATTGTCGTTATTGGTGTCGTTATCCTTCATGAATCCACGTGGATAGGGATCGCGCCAGACCAGCGCCACAGCGCGGCTGCCGGCTAAGGACTGCATATTGACTTTTCCGGCGCTGCCGAATGTCGGTACGGTGGTTTCGGCGCGGACGAAGTAGAGGAAGAGTTGCTGACGGTCCGAGAAGGAGTCGAGCGA
>DUPH01000116.1 GCA_012838435.1 Lentisphaerota bacterium
CGATCGAAGACGCGCTCGAAGGGGTGACCCACTCGATGTGTACGTTGGAGTTTGAAGTACACCGTCCGCTTTATGACTGGGTGGTTGATCGCATGGACGAAATGGGCATGCTGGTCGTGCGCAACGGTGTCAAGATCCGTCCGCAACAGCGCGAGTTCGCGCGACTGAATCTTACTTACACGGTAATGAGCAAGCGCCGGTTACTGCAATTGGTCGAAGAGGGGCATGTCAGCGGATGGGACGATCCGCGCATGCCGACGGTATGCGGGTTGCGGCGTCGCGGTTACACGCCGGAGGCGATTCGTGATTTTGGCGAGCGTATTGGCGTGTCCAAATACGAGAGCGAGACTGATGTGGCGCTGCTGGAGTACTGCCTGCGCGATGATCTCAACAAGCGTGCGCTGCGGCGTATGGCTGTGCTCGATCCGGTCAAAGTCGTGATCGACAACTATCCCGAGGGGCAGGTAGAATACGTCGAAGTGCTGAACAATCCCGAAGATCCCGCAGCCGGCACACGTCAGGTGCCGTTCAGCCGGGAGGTGTATATCGAGCGTGAAGACTTTATGGAGGTGCCGGTGAAAAAGTTTTTCCGCATGGCACCCGGTCAGGAAGTGCGGTTGCGCGCCGCGTGTCTCTTCACCTGTACGCATGTCGTCAAAGATGACGCGGGCGTCGTGACCGAAATCCACGGCACCTATGACCCTGCTTCCAAAGGCGGCAACGCCGCCGACGGCCGCAAGATCAAGGGCACCATGCACTGGGTGTCGGCGGCGCATGCAGTGCCGTTCGAGGTGCGGCTCTACGACCGGCTCTTCACGGTGCCCAACCCGATGGCGGATGACACACGCGACTTCACCGAGTTCTTGAATCCCGACTCGCTGACATGCGTGACCGCATGGGGTGAGCCGGTCTTGGCGCAAGCACAGCCGGGCGAGCGCTTCCAGTTTGAGCGCATTGGGTATTTCTGCGCCGATACCGAGGATTCCCGGCCCGGCAAGCCGGTTTTCAATCGCACGGTGCCCCTCAAAGATTCTTGGTCTAAAGCGGCCCAAAAATAAGGATGGACTTATTATGCAGACGACAGTCAAAGTGAACGGACAGGTGATTTCGCGAGAGGCGATCCAGTTTGAATTGGAGCGACTGGTGCGCTTCTACGCTGAACACGGTATGTCTCAGGAGGAAATCAGGGAGCAGCTTCCTGATCTGGTGAAGAAGGCGACCGATCAGGCCATCGGTGCTAAACTGTTGATGGATGAGGCCGCCAGGCTTGACCTTCAGGTCACTGATGAGGATCTCGATGGAGAGGTGGCAAAGATTGTCGATCAGGTCGGCGGCGAGGAGGCCTTCCAGCGCGCGTTGCAGCAGCAGAACACATCCGTGAAGGTGTTCCGCGAACAGCTTAAGCGCGGTCGGCGCGTGGACAAGCTCATCGAGCAACTCGTTGCGGATATCGCCGATCCTACCGATGCCGAGGTCGAGATCTATTTTAACGAACACAAAGACGAATTCACCAAGGGCGAGCGCGTGCTTGCGCAGCACATTCTGATTTCGCCGGACGGCGACACGCAAGTATCTAAGGACGAAGCCCGCGCCAAAATTGCCGCGATTCGCGAACGCGTGCTGGCGGGCAAAGATTTTGCCGACGAGGCAGCCGCGCACTCCATGTGCCCCAGCGGCAAAGAGGGGGGCAGCCTCGGCTGGTTCAGTCGCGGCATGATGGTGCCGGAGTTTGACGAGGCCGCTTTTTCGATGAAGGTCGGGGACGTGAGCGATATCATCGAAACGCAGTTCGGCTACCATATCATCTACAAGACCGACCACGAGCCAGCCGGTGAAGCCGATCTTTCACAGGCAAGCGACAAGATCCGCGACCTGCTGCGTCATGCGCGTCGCGGTGAAAGAGTAGGTGCCTTGGTGAGCGAGCTGCGGGACAAAGCGAAAATCGAGTTCGTATAGGCGAAAAGTCGCATTTACTTTGACAAGTGAGCGAAAAAAATGATCCTCCTACTTGACATTCGTTCAAAGATTCAGTCAAATGGGAGCGCTTTCAGATGAAAACCAACCGAATCAGTTTTTATTTTAGCACCTTTAGGTCGCCGGACACACGGTTCGGGTCGGCCCGTTGAGCTATTGTGATTCGGGAATAGACTTTAAATGAACCGCGTGTCCGGCTGAAGGACCCGCGGTTTTTTGTTTTCTAATTCTCCAATTCTCAACGAAAGAAATAACATGATTATTGTTTTGAAACGGCACGCTTCAGAGACCGACATCGCGACCATCAGCGATCTGGTCTGTTCGTTGCGTTATCAGCCGCGCATCATCCGTGGCGTCGAGCAAACGGTGATCGCCTGTATCGGCGATGAACTCAGTAACCGCTCGCTTGAGGTGCTTAGTAGTCTGCCCGCAGTGGAATCGGTTTTCCCGGTGCAGAAAAAGTTCAAGCTGGTATCGCGTGAGTACCATCCCAATGATTCAGTGGTCAATGTGGGTGGAGTGTTGATCGGTGGTGGTAATATTCAGATCATCGCTGGGCCTTGCGCGATTGAAAGTTACGACCAGTTGCGCGCTGCGGTGAAGGATCTCACGGCATGCGGCATGAAAATCATTCGTGCCATGCCGTTCAAGCCGCGTACTTCACCCTATGATTTCCAAGGGCTGAAACTCGACGGCGTCAAGATCATGCGCGATGTGAAGGCGGAATTCAACGTCGCCATGGTGGCCGAAGTGCCGGGACCGGCGCAGATTGAGATGATGCGCGACGTGGCCGACATGTTTCAGGTCGGAGCGCGCAACGCGCAGAATTACGATCTGCTGGAACATCTCGCGCACGCCGGCCGGCCGGTCTTGCTCAAACGCGGCATGGCCAGTACGGTCGAGGAATGGCTGACCGCAGCGGAATATCTGGTGGTCAATGGTTGTCCGCAAGTGGTGCTTTGCGAGCGCGGGCTCCGTTCGTTCGACAAGGCGACGCGCAATCTGCTGGATCTCGGAGCCGTGGCGGTTGCTCGTCAGCTTTCGCATTTGCCGGTGGTCGTGGATCCCAGTCACGCCGCTGGCGTGCGTAACCTGGTTCCGGCTTTGGCACGGGCAGGGCTGGCGGCGGGTGCGGACGGTCTTCTCATCGAAGCGCATCCCGATCCAGTGAATGCCTTCAGCGACGCCCCGCAGCAACTTGAATCCGCGTCCTTCGGCGAGTTCCTCAAGGAACTAGAACCGTGGATCGAGTTGGCGAAAGCCACACGTAAACGGGTTTGAATCAGGAGACGCTGAACCAACAAAGACGCGCGTTTATGGATATTCCCGTTCTTTATCTCGGTCCGGAGGGCACGCATTCGCACGAGGCCGCGTTGCGGCACTTCGGCAGGCGGTGCCGGCTGTTGCCGTGCCTCTCGCACTTTGACGTGGTCGACCGGCTTTGCGCACGGTCTGCGCGACCGCGACCATTGGCGGTCATGCCGGTCGAGAATTCGAGCGAGGGTCCGGTTACGCAGACGCTGGATGTGTTCCCCGCGCATCCGGAGATTGCGATCCTCGAAGGCTTTTCAATGCCGGTCCGCCATCATCTGCTGGCGGATCGCGCATTGAGGCGACCAGAAGCAATCGAGCGTGTCTACAGTCATCCGCAGGCATTGGGGCAGTGTCGTGCCGCGTTGCGTAAGCTGGTGCCGCAGGCCGAGTTGCTCGCCGAGTCCAGCACAGCCGCTGCGGCGCGGCGTGTGGCAACCGAGTCTGGCAGCGCGGCGGTGGCCACATTGGCGGCCGCACGCGTTTACCGCCTGGCTGTGATTGCCCGCGATCTACAGGATAGTGCTGCAAACGTCACGCGCTTTTTCGTGATGCGGGCCAGCCGACGGAATCCGCAGTCGATCGTGTCGCGTACCGCCGAAATGCGCTCCCTGCTCTATCTGGTGCTCGGTAACCGTCCCGGCGCACTTCTGCGCGCGCTTGCGCCGTTCGATGCCGCCGGGCTCAACCTGACCTTTATCCAGAGCCGACCGTTGCCGGGACGGCCGTGGGAGTATGGTTTTTTTATCGAAGCGGCTACCGACTGGAAAACACCCGCTGCCGAGGCCGCCTGGCGTTTAGTGTTGGCACTGGCAGAATCAGGGCGTAAACTAGGCACCTATTCGGTCAAATAATCCTTAGCACACCAGATACATGAACAAGCTGACACAACTGCGAACGATCATTGCGTCCCTTGACGAAACGTTGGTCAAGGCGCTCTGTGGGCGCGCCGTCTTCAAGGTGAATGCGGAGCTCTACAACGAGATTCGGCGCCCGCTTCCTATCGTGGAAACCGCGAACCTCTTTGGCGCAGCATCGACCATTGCCGGACGCATCCACATTTTGCGACCGTTTTATGTCAATACGTTACTGCCCGCGTTATGTGAGGCGGGGGAAGACGCGGATTGCCGCAAGTGCGTGACGGCGGACGCCAGTTGCATGACCGCGCTGGCCCAGCGCCTCAACCTCTCGGTACATGTGGCCGCGTTGAAGTTGGGGGAGATCCCCGAGACGTTACGGCAACCATTGATGGAGCGTGATCCCGTGCTGTTGGAAACTGCAATTACTAACCATACGGTGGAGACCGAGGTGATCAAGCGCATCCTCGCCATGTCGCATGAACAACATGCGGACGACACGTTGTCTGAGAAGATCGCCCTCATCTACAAGAGGTGGATCATCCCGATTTCGCGGAAGATCCAGGTGCATGATTTGCTGGTCAAGTATCGGCAAGAGGAGCCTTATCAAGGAGGTTCTTGAAAAACCATCGTGGCATGGGCGTCTCGCCCATGAAACACGGGCAAGATGCCCGTACCACATCTCGAAACACGGGCAAGATGCCCGTGCCACATCTCGAAACACGGGCAAGATGCCCGTGCCACATCTACCCTCCAAGGAGAGAGCCATGGCAATATTTGATGACAATTCGTTGACGATCGGAAATACGCCGCTGGTACGTTTGAACCGGCTCGCGCGCGGTTTGGGTGCGACGGTGGCGGTGAAGATCGAGGGGCGCAACCCGGCCTATTCGATCAAGTGCCGCACGGCGGCGTCGATGGTCTGGGAAGCGGAACGTGACGGCAGGCTCACGCCCGGCATGGGGATTGTCGAACCGACCAGCGGCAACACTGGGATCGCGCTGGCGATGGTCGCCGCCGCGCGCGGGTACACGGCCACGCTGACGATGCCGGAGAGCATGAGTCTTGAACGGCGTCGTGTGCTGGCCGCGCTGGGGGCCGATCTGGTGTTGACACCTGCCGCTGCGGGTATGGCCGGCGCGGTACAGCGCGCCGAGGAGATGGCGCGCGAATCGCCCGAACGCTTTTTCCTGCCGGATCAGTTTTCCAACCCCGCGAATCCCTTGATCCATGAGCGGACAACCGGCCCGGAAATCTGGGCGCAGACCGATGGCAAAGTCGCTGCCGTGGTGGCCAGCGTCGGGACGGGCGGCACGGTCGTCGGTATCGGCCGTGCCTTCAAAAATCTCGGTGCCACCGTGCAGATGGTTGCCGTCGAGCCGACCGAAAGCCCATTGTTGACGCAGTACAAGGCCGGTGATGCACTCAGGCCGGCACCGCACGGCATTCAGGGCATCGGCGCGAACTTCATTCCGAAGGTGGTGGATTTCTCGGTGATCGACCGTATCGAGACGGTCGGCACGGATGAGGCATTCGAGGTGTCGCGCCGACTGGCGCGCGAAGAGGGGGTGCTTTCGGGAATCTCTTGCGGCGCGGCTGTGGCGGCGGCGTTGCGGCTTGCCGCCGAGGACGCATTTGCCGGCCGGTTGATTGTCGCGATCCTGCCGGATTCGGGTGAGCGCTATCTTTCCACGTCGCTCTTTGACTGAGTGGCGGAGGAGTCGGCATGCGGACTGTCGCCTTTAAAACGTTTGGTTGCCGCTTGAATCAGGCCGAGACGGTTGCCTTCGAACAAGCCTTTGCCGCAGCCGGATTCCGCCGCGTGCGATTCGGCGAGCCGGCCGAGGTGGTGGTGGTGCACTCCTGTGTCGTGACGCAGACTGCGGAGAACGAGTGTCTGCGTCAGTTGCGGACGCTCCGTCGTAAGTGGCCGACGGTGCGGCTGGTACTCTCCGGTTGCGCGGCCGAGGCGGTACCGCAGGAGCGTTTGCTGGCGGCTGGCGCGGATCTGGTGGTTGGTCGTGCGCAGCGTGAGGTGCTTGTGCAGCGGGTGCTGGAACGCTGGCCGACGCCGCCGGAAGGTTTGGAGCGGCAAATGCCGGTTACACGCGCCTCCCCGCCGCGCCGGTCGCATCGTGCGCTTTTGAAGGTGCAGGACGGCTGTGATTTTTTTTGTGCGTACTGCATTGTGCCACATACGCGGGGCGGGCCGGTCAGTCGGCCGCTTGAAATCTGTCTGCGTGATGCGGCGGCGATGATCGCGGAGGGCTATCGCGAGATCGTGGTGACCGGCTGTAATATCGCGTGCTACGCCGACGGCTCGCGCGGTTTGGTCGATCTTCTCTCTGCGCTCTCCGCGCTACCGGGGCTGGGCCGCTTGCGGTTGGGATCGATCGAACCTGGCACCGTCGAGGGTGCGGTGGCCGAGTGGATGGCGTCGTCAGAAAAGATCTGCAAGTTTTTGCACCTGCCGATTCAAAGCGGAGACGACGGCGTGCTGGCGCGTATGGGACGACGTTACACGTCAGCCCAAGTGATCGATACCGTGCGGCGTGCACGGGCACTCATGCCGGATGCTGCGTTCGGAGCGGATGTGATTTGCGGCTTTCCGGGCGAAAGCGACGACGCCTTTGAACGGACGCTGCATGCGGTGGCTGAAGCAGGCTTCAGCAATCTGCATGTCTTCCCGTACAGTGAAAGGCCGGGAACGCCCGCCTGCACATTTGACGGGAGCGTACCGGTCGCCGTGCGCCGTCAGCGAGCTAAGCGGTTAATCGCGCAAGGTGACGCGCAGCGAGAAGCTTTCGCGCACCGGTTTCTCGGCCAGCGTGTCGAGGTGTTGGTGGAGCGTTTCGATCGCGAAGGACGCGCCTGCGGCTGGAGCGGGGAGTACCTGCCCTGCGCGGTCAGCGGCGTGCCTCGCGAACGGGTGGGCGACCTGTGCGTGTTTACAGTTGAAAAGGTGTGCGGTACGACACTGGTCGGGTCGGCAATCGGGTGATGAGGGGCATGGCGAAGGTTTTTTTAACGCAGAGACGCAGAGTTTTTTAGGCATGGTCAGGGGGGGTCTATCCACAGATTTTTTTGGAGGCGGGAAGGCGATTATTGCTACCACGTAGTGGCTCGCAATCTTGAGAGTAAAAGCGCTGCTCTTTCGCCGCGAAGCGGCAAATTCGGTCATCGGGCTTGGGTGTGTTCGACTAAGAGTTAGGACTAAGAGTGTCTCCGCGCCGTGCGCGGAGGGAAAGCGGTGCCGCGACCCGCGCGTAGCGCGTCTCTTGTCACCGCACTCCAAATTTTCCGCCGCGCTACGCGCGGCACAAAATACTTGTTCTCTGCGGCTATTATTCCCGCAACCATGCTAAAAATGTGTATACTGTGGGCATGAACCCGGAGGAGCTTAAGATGGTCAAATATGTGGGTATTGTATGCGTGATGGTAGCGTTAGTGTGCAGTGGTGCGGATGAGCGCCCCTCTGTCCGATGGCGCGGCTTCAATCTGCTTGGGATGTTTATCAACCATGGACAGACCCCGCACTTTGAAGAAGAGGACTTCAAGCTCATCAGTGAGTTGGGCTTCAACTTTGTGCGGCTCCCGATGGACTATCGGTTCTGGATTAAAGACAAGGACTGGACCGTCATTGACGACGAACGGCTGGCGCCGGTGGATCAGGCGGTAGCGTACGGCAAGAAATACGGGTTGCATGTGCAGCTCTGCTTCCATCGCGCGCCGGGTTACACCGTGGCCAAGCCGCCGGAACCCCGCGATCTCTTCACCGATCCAGAAGCGCTGCGGGTCTGTTCGATGCATTGGGCGCATTTTGCGCGGCGCTACAAAGGCATTCCCTCCAGTGAACTGAGCTTCAATCTGTTCAACGAGCCGGGCGATGTCTCCGAAGAGGCGTATGAGCGCGTTGCCACGGCGTTGGTCGCCGCGATTCGCGAAGTGGATCCTAAGCGCTTTATTGTCGCGGACGGTTTACGTTGGGGCGGACGCCCGGCAGAAAGCCTCTTTAAACTTGGTATTGGACAAGCCATGCGCGGGTATGCGCCGATGTCGATCTCGCACTACATGGCGAGCTGGGTCGGCACGCCTTCGGACGATCCGGTCTGGCCGCCGCCACAAGCGGTGAGCCCACTCTACGGGCCGGGCAAGAGGCCGTGGAATGTGCCGCTTGTCATCGAGCAGGTGCCGGCGGGCACACTGTCCGTGCAGCCGGGCATGGTGTCGGGCAAGGTGCGGCTCTGTGTCGATGCTGACGGCACGCGCGTGCTCGACCAAGTGCTGGAGCCGCTTCAAGACGCGCCCGGCTGGACCAACGTGGTCTACAAGAGCGAGTGGAAGATCAATCAGGGACGTTGCGTGCGCACCTTCAACGCCACGTTGCCGCGTGATGTGCGTCGGTTGCTGATCAGCCTGCCGGAGGGCGACTGGGCGCAGCTTTCAAAACTCACGCTGACCGGTCGTGACGGTCAGACCGCCATCATGCCCTTTGAACAGACGTGGGGCCGCACGAATGAGTTGTTCCGTTTCACGGGGTTTGGCCCAGGCAAGGGATTTCAATCCGCGCAGGGCCGTCTGGACGGACCTGCCTACTTGAAGAAGACATTGATGGATGCGTGGCAGCCCGCGTTTGATGCCGGTGTCTTCACAATGGTTGGCGAGTTCGGCGCCTACAACAAGACACCGCATGCGCTGGTACTGGTCTGGATGGAAGACTACCTGCGCCTCTGGAAAGAGCGGAATCTCGGCTGGGCGCTCTGGAACTTCCGCGGTTCGTTCGGCGTGCTCGACAGCGGCCGCGAGGATGTAGAGTACGAGCCGTTTCACGGCCATCAACTCGACCGCAAGATGCTTGATCTGTTGCTGAAGTTCTAGGGCTGTAAGGCTGTGAGACCGTGAGGCAGTAAGTTCGCTCCGCCGCCTTAACTCCCTACAGCCTCACAGCCTTAACACCAACGCCGACTACTTGAACTCTTTGATCCGCAGATTGCGGTACTGAATCTTCATCGGCGGTCCGGCATGCATCTGCAGGGTGATGAAGCCTTTCGTTGGCATCATCGCGGGCCGATGGTCAGTCAACTCGCAGGTCTTGATACCGTTGACGAAGAGCGTCATCGTCGGGCCTTTGGCGATGATGGTGTATTCGTTCCAGTCATCCCGCTTGAAGACCCGGTTGCCCAACTCCTTGGCATCGGCAAAGCGGTCGACGGTTTTCTTGCCGTCAGCCGCGATCGTGACCTTGGCGCCGCGCTCGCCGACCAGATGCTGCTTGGGGTGATAGAGGAAGCCGACGTAGTTGCCGCCGCCATCCATGTCGGCCTGATAGCCGCTATCGCCAAACTCCTGATCAAGTGCGCGGAGCTGAATGCCCGAGTTGGCCGTGGGGCTGAGCTTAAACTCGGCGCGCAGTTCAAAGTTAGCGGGCTGACTGGCGGTATAGATCAAGTGGCTGTTCTTTTTGCACGGCTTTTCTGTAGAACTCTGAGCCTGCAAGATGCCGTCCTTAACCTCCCACCAACCATCGCCGCCCTTCCAGTTTTTCAGGCTGACACCATCGAACATCGGCGTGAATCCCTTCTCCGCCATAAGTCCCTGCGTGGCCTTGATGGATGCGGCAAGCAGTGCCTTGTCTTCATCGCGCAACGCCCAGGCCTGCGCCTGTTCGAGACGTGCGAGCTGCGTCTTGAGCGGAATCGTGAAGCTCTGTTCAAGCTGGCGCACGAAGCCGCGCAACGCCAGAATCTTCAGGCGGTCGCTCGGTGCGTTCTGCGCAAAGTTTGCGGCATCCTCAAGCGCGTCGGGTGTCCGCCAGTCTGCCAGTGCGCGGATGGCGGCCTCGCGCAAGGGAGCGTCGGCCGTCTGCTTGGAGGCGGCACGCGCCACGGCGAGTCCTTGGTCGTTGCCGAGCGAGGTCAGCACTTGGAAGAGCGCCAGTTTTTCTGCGCCGGCAGCGCTGTCATAGGCAGCCTGGATCGGGGTCATCGCTGACGGCAACAGCGTGACGCCACTCAGATGAACCGAGTC
>DUPH01000117.1 GCA_012838435.1 Lentisphaerota bacterium
ATAGTTGGTTGCTTTGAGGGAGGCACTCATGCGGAAGATTTGGGGGCAAAACATAGCTATGAGGTCAGCAGCGTGGGCAAACCGGTTCTATGGAACGGCCCAATAGTCAATCGCAAGCGGATGTATAAGCGCATTGTTATCCGCCACCGCCGCGTTAAGTCGGCGAGAAAGAAGACAAGTGAAGACACATCTGATTAAAGACCTGACCGTCGCCGAAATCTGCGACGGGTTTGTGTACAACGAATTGGAGGGCAAAGGGCTCTTTGGGCTGGGCGGCAAGTTGACCATTCAGCCGGAGTACCAGCGCAACTACATCTATGCGGATGCTGGAGGGAAAAAAGAGCAGGCGGTCATTTCGTCGCTGCTCAAGAAATATCCGCTGGGGTTGATCTACTTCAACAAGGTCGATGAAAACAAGTTTGAGGTTTTAGACGGGCAACAACGGATCACCAGCATCGGACGGTTTGTGACGAACAAATTTTCCATCATGGATAATGGCAATCCGAAGTATTTCGACAGTTTGCCCGCTGACCAGCGCGCCATCATTCTTGACTCAACGTTATTGATTTACGTGTGCGAAGGGGTTGAAACAGAAATCAAGGAGTGGTTTGAGACGATCAATACCGCAGGTGTGGAAATAAATCCGCAGGAGCGCTTGAACGCATTCTATTCCGGTCCGTTCGTAACGCTGGCAAAGGCCGAGTTCAGTAACAGCCAGAACGCGAATATCCAGAAATGGAGCGCGTATGTAAAGGGGAGCGCCAATCGGCAGGACTTTCTGGAACGGGCTCTGGACTGGGTAAGCAAGGGCAAGATTGCTGATTACATGAGCCGTCACCGCAAAGACGACAATATCAACGAGCTTAAGAATTACTTCAACAGCGTGATCGACTGGGTGTCTAGCGTCTTTATTGATGTTGAAAACGAGATGTGCGGGCTTGAATGGGGGCGTCTTTACGAAACGTATCATACGACGGCATACAACCCTGCTGAGGTGTCAACCAAAGTTCAAGCACTGTACGCCGATCCTTATGTGAGAAACAAAAAGGGCATTTTTGAGTACGTCCTTGGCGGCTCGCAATCTCCGAATTTGTTAGATGTCCGCGTTTTTGACGAGGCGACAAAGCGAACCGTCTATACGGTGCAAACAAAAAAAGCGCAGGCGAAAGGCGTCTCGAACTGTCCGCTTTGCGCCTCGGGGCCTGAGGCCAATAAACATAAAATCTGGAAACTGGCGGAAATGGACGCCGACCATGTGACTGCGTGGAGCAAGGGCGGTGGGACAAACATCAAAAACTGCCAGATGCTATGTAAGACTCACAACCGCGCGAAAGGCAATCGGTGATACCAAAAAACGCCTGAACCCTGAAAATACAACTCCTCAATCCTTGCCATAACTTGAGCGTTAAAAGTTGAAAGTTGAACGTTAAAAGTTTTTCAACTCAGAACGCTGAACGCTGAACGTCGAACTCTGAAGTAAAAAACTCCTAACTCCTAAATCCTAAATTCTCCTTCGGCTGCGGAACGCGATTCAACCCCGTTGAATCGCGCCCCGCAGCCGCTCGCGTAGCGAGGTGCGCCGCTCGCGGACTTGGTTGGCTTTGATCGCTATGTTTACGGCGCGGGAGGAGCCGACCACCATGACCAGCCGCTTGCCGCGTGTGATGGCGGTGTAGAGCAGGTTCCGCTGAAGCAGCTTGAAGTGCTGCGTGTGGAGCAGCACGATCACGGCGGGATATTCGCTGCCTTGGGATTTGTGGATCGAACAGGCGTAGGCCAGCACTAACTCATCGAGTTCGCTCTGCGCGTAACGAACGGGCCGCCCGTCAAACAAAACGATCAGCGCACGGTCTTCTGCATCCACCTGTTTAATGAAGCCGATGTCGCCGTTGAAGACCTCTTTGTCGTAGTTGTTGCGCAACTGCATGACGCGGTCATTGACCCGGAAGTGTGTGCAGCCGCGTACCAGTGAGGGGCCTGACGGATTGAGCGCGGTCTGGATCACGCTGTTTAAATTTTCGGTGCCCAGTAGGTTGCGGCGCATGGGCGTCAGCACTTGAACATCAGCGAGCGGATCGAGCTTAAATTTCACGGGGATACGGTTGGTCATCAGCTCGACTGTCCGCGCGATGATTTTTTCGGGGTCTCCAGTTTCCACAAAATAGAAGTCGCTGTCGCCGGTGTGCGTTTCGAACGGTTCGCCATGGTTGACATGGTGGGCGTTGCGCACGATCAGTCCGGAGGTGTCCTGACGAAAGATGGTGTCGAGCCGGCAGCAGGGAACTTGACCGGAGGCGATCAGGTCGCGCAGGACGTTGCCGGGGCCGACGCTCGGAAGCTGGTCGGTGTCGCCGACTAAGATCAGCGTGGCGGAGTCGGGCAGGGCCTGTAGAAACTGATCCATGAGCCGGATGTCGATCATCGAGGTCTCGTCCAAGATGAAGCAATCGCCGCCCAGCGGATTGTCGATGTTGAATTCAAAGCCGCCGACACTCGGGTTGAACTTGAGCAAACGATGGATGGTTTGGGCTTCGCGGCCGGTCGCTTCGGACATGCGTTTCGCAGCGCGCCCGGTCGGAGCGGCGAGCCGGATGTCCATTTTGCGCGCACCGAAGATTTCGGTCAGCGCGCGGATGATTGTGGTTTTGCCGACGCCGGGGCCGCCGGTGATGATCGAGACTTTCGAGGTGACGGCGTTGCGCAGGGCTTCGCGCTGCAACGGGGCGAGATTCAACCCCATCTTGCGTTCGGCCCATGGAATGGCGACGGTGGCATCGATCGGCGCGAACGGCTGCGGGGCGTCGAGCAGACGGGTCAGGCTGGCCGCGACACGCGTTTCGGCGCGGAACAGGTCGCGCAGATAGATGCGATCCTCTTCTTTGACGAGCGTGCCCTTCTCGAACTCTTTGCTCAGTGCGTCGCCCAGGATCTCGACGGTGATGTCGAGCAACGCCTGCGCGTGCAGCAACAGATCGGGCTCGGGGGTGAAGCAGTGACCTTCATCGGATTCGGTCTGCAAGGTATAGATCAGACCGGCGCGTGCGCGGACCTCGGAATCGTGCGGGATGCCTACGCTGAGCGCGATGGCATCGGCAGTCTTGAAGCCGATGCCCCACACATCTTCGCAGAGACGGTAGGGGTTGCGCTTGACGATGGCAATCGCGTCGGCGCCGTATTGCCGGTAGATGCGCGATGCCTTGGCGGTACCGATACCGTGCGACTGGAGAAAAATCATGATCTCGCGCACGTCGCGCTGTTCGGTCCACGACTCTTTGATGAGCTTGCGGCGTCTTTCGCCGATGCCCTCGACCTCGCGCAGGCGACCGGACTCTTTATCGATCACTTCCAGTGTGCGCTCGCCGAAGTGGTCGACAATGCGCTGCGCGAATTTGGGGCCGATGCCTTTAATCATACCGCTGGCCAGATAGCGCCGTATTCCTTCGGTCGAGGTCGGCGTGATGCAGGTGATGGTCTTCGCCTGAAACTGTTGGCCGTGCGACGGGTGGCGCACCCACTCGCCTTCCGCGTGGATCTCCTCGCCTTCCCAGATGGCCGCACAGGAGCCCACAACGGTCACGACGGCGTCGTACTGGCGGTCGCCGTCGCCCTGCGTCTTCACCGAGCAGACGGTGTAGCCGGTCTCGTCGTTTCTGAAGACGATCGACTCTACACTGCCGGTAACGGTTTCGAGCGACGGGGCGTCGGCATTCACCGCTTGGGATTCGTTGTGCTGTGGGTTCGCGTTCATGTGAGGGTTCGTAAGCGAAGCTGCCCGCAGGCGGCGTCCACCTCTTTGCCGCGTGATTTCCGCAGCGTGGTGGCGAGTTTGGCTTTGAGCAACCGATCGAGAAAAGCGAGGCTGTCTCGTTCGAGGGGCGGCGTGCCGTCAAAGCCATCGACCGGACTGAGCGGGATGAGGTTGACTTTACAAGGCATGCCGCGCAACAGGCGGATGAGGGCGTCGGCGTGTTGCAGACGGTCGTTGAAGTCTTTGACCAGCGTATATTCAAAGGTGACGATGCGTCCGGTCTTTTCAAAATAATCGCGGCAGGTTGCGATCAGCTCCGCCACGGGCCAGCGTCGGTTTACTGGCATCAACTGGTTGCGCAGTTCGTCGTTCGGCGCGTGCAGCGAGACCGACAACTCGAACTGGACACCCTCTTCGGCCAGGCGCTGGATACCCGGCACAACGCCGCAGGTGCTGATCGTGATATGGCGCGCGCCGATGTTGATGCCCTTCTGGTCGTTGAGAATGCGCAAGGCGCGCAGGACGTTGTCGTAGTTGTCAAACGGCTCGCCCATGCCCATGACGACGATGTTGCCGGGACGCGGCAGAGTGGGCTTCGCGCCGGGGGTACGGGATGGGGTGCCGCCGGTCGCGGGGACGCCAGCGGCCTGCTGGTCGGCGCGCATGAGCTGGCAGGCGGCCATCACTTGACCGACGATCTCGCCAGCGGTCAGGCTGCGGACGCACCCGCGCTGTCCGCTGGCGCAAAACGCACAGCGGAAGTTGCAGCCGACTTGCGAGGAGATACATTGCGTGAGACGGCCTTTGGAGGGGATCATGACCGTCTCGATGCACGCGCCGTCCTGACAGCGCAGGAGCAGCTTGCGGACATCATCGCCGGCGTGCTGGATGTGCGCGATCTCAAGCGGGGTCAGATCGATGGTTTGGCTGAGTTGCTCACGCAACTCGACCGGTAGCGTGGTGATGTCGTTCCACGAGAGGGCAAAGGTTTGGTAGAGCCCGGTGACGATCTGTGTGGCGCGGAAAGATGGCAACCCCAGTTCCTTGCACAGCGGCTTCCATTCTTCGGGCAGCAAACCCCAGGCGGAGGGATGGGGCGTTGCATTCACTCGGCGGTGTCCTTGATGCCTTGCCGCGGCTTGAGCATTGGGTTTTTCCAGCCGGATTTTTCAGCCGGCGTGAAACCGGCATTGGGCACGTCTTTTTCAGACGCGACAAACGGCTTGCGCTCCTGAACGGCGTTGGGATCGGGTTTGAGGGTCGAGACGGCGATGTGCTTCTGTTGCTGGTACGGCGTTTCCTCAATACGTTTTGGTGCCTCGGTGCGCGGCGCATCCTCAAGCGTTTTGTTGCGACGGAATGGGTTCCACCGGCGTTTTGAGGGGGATGTTGTCAGCGGCTTACCGACTGTATGCGGCGCACGTGCGGATTTGTACGTCGATGCCTGGTAGGTTTTGGCGTTACCGGATTTGCGTGGTGCGTAGGCGCGCGACGAGTACGTCGTCTCATCGCTGTCGGCAGCGAACACGCATCCCGCGCATACGGCGCAGAGCGCAACGGTTGTTTGGATACGACGGGTCATGATACTTTACTGCGGTTGCTTTTCGCGTTATGCGCGCCCGGTGCCTTAAGGGCTTCGATGGTCTGTTGGAACATTGAGATAATCCGATCATAATCGGCATTCTGGCTGACGGTCAATCGTAGGACGGTCGCCTCCAGTTGGGCGTACACCAAGTTGGTCGTGAGGCCGGGGCTGAGCTTGCGTAGTTCGCCGCGACGGACACCTTCAGTGATCAGGCTGTGCATGATGCGTCGTAGGCCGATGGTGTGGCTGCGGATGTTTCGCGACAAGTCATGTCCGGCACGTTGCGATGCCAACATGTAATCAAGGATGACCGTCAACATGACACGTTGCTCAAACAGGAGTTGGACCACAGCTACCATGATGCGTTCGAGCCGGGCGAGTGCGCTGGTTTTGGAGGAGAGGATCTCGTCGAAGCGGTCGACCAGCAGGTGGGAGACTTCCCAGATTGCCGTGTTAAAGATTTCGCGCTTGTTCCGGAAATACTTGTAGAGGGTCGTACGGGCGATGGCGCAGCGGTCCGCGATTTTTTGATAGGTGACGCCGTCATACCCTTGCTCCGCAAAGAGTTTGACTGATTTTTCGATGATGACGCGCTTGCGCGCCTCATGGTCGATGACGATACCCATCTGCTTCTGCTCCCGAAAAGAGTCCTTAAGTAAGTGCGAAGTTTTATTGTTTCGGATTCAGGGGGTATCGTCAAGCTTCGATGTGTTTTTGTGACCACCCAGTGGTCACAAAGACGAGGTTAAAACCTTGTACCACGTAGCCGCACCCCGTCCGTGACCATTCGCAGCATCACGGGCGTTTTTGGGGCTGTCACCGCGCTCTCCCCATTGTATGCCCAGTGCGCGTCCGGTGCCCATCCTCCCGCCCGGTTTTACACTCGTCATTGCGACCACTGAGTGGTCGCAATAAGGGATTGCCTTGTACTGACCGGCCGTTTTGGGCACAATAACGTGCCATGGACAAGTGCTTTGTATTGAGGAGTCGATGTGGCGTTTTTGGATGAAGTGGAGCCGTCTTTGGACGCGTTGGAACAGAAGCTGGGATATGCGTTCAAGGATCGGGTGTGGCTGCAAACAGCGGTGACGGCGCCGTCTTACCGTACGGATCACCCCGGGCCTGAAGTCCGCGATAATCAGCGGCTGGAGTTTTTGGGCGACGCGGTCTTTGGGCTCTTGTGTGCGCAGTGGCTTTTCGCGCGGTATGCGGATGCGGACGAGGGCATGCTGACCGTTCGTCGCAGCCTGCTGGCGAGCGGGCGTGCGCTGGCAGACATGGCGCGTCGGCTCGGCGTGGGTGATTGGTTGCGGCTGGGACGCGGTGACGCGGCGGCGGGCGGGCGCGAGAATGACAATACGCTGGCGGACGCGATGGAGGCGCTGTTCGGTGCCGCATGGTGCGACGGTGGGCTGTCGGCCGCCGGAGCGGTCTTCGAGACCGTCATGGCCGGTTGCGAGGATATTCCGATCGACACTGAAAGGGATAACCCAAAAGGCAAGTTGCAAGAGGTCGCGCAACACTATGCTTGGCCGGACTCGCCCACGTATGAATTGGTGCAGACATCGGGGCCGCAGCATGCGCCCGAGTATCGCGTGGCTGCGCGCGTACACGGCGGTCATCAGGCATTTGGCGAAGGCAAGACGAAACGCGCTGCGGAAAAGGCCGCTGCGGCGGCGTTGCTCAAGGTGTTGGTTGAAAAAGGTGTAGCAATTGATGATCCGTAAAAGCCGGCCGCGCGACTGCGGCGGCATTGCGGACCAAGAAGGTGGTGACAGCGATGAGTAAAGTAGAAAAAGGCAGAGAAGCAGAAGGTGGAAAACCGCAGGGGCCGACCGCGCGGTCGTGTCCGTTGGTGCTCGACGGCGAAATCGATGCGCGTGACTTTTCACCCGCGGATTGCGTGACCTGCGACGAGTTTGACTGCCCGTTTTGCGAGGCGGCGCATGGCTCGGGCGCGTTGCGGAGCAGGCTGTTTGCCAGCGACGGCGCGGATGATGACGTGGATGATGACCTGTGGGGCGATGACGAAATGGCGTTCGGTGCCGATGAGGAGGAAGAAGACGAGTCCGACGCCGATGATGATTTCTTTTGATGGTTGAGGCCCTTGCCTCTCGTGGCATGGGCGTCCCGCCCATGAAACACGGGCAAGATGCCCGTGCCACATCTGGCTTTCCCTCCGCGCACAGCGCGGAAGGCGGCTCGTGGGGACACTCGCCCTCCAATGCCGGAGGAACCGCTCAACGCTCAACGTTCGTTTCGCGGGCGTCGCAGTAGGCGGCGATGGGGCAGCCGTCACAGCGGGGGTTACGCGGGGTGCAGCGTGTTTGCCCGAAGGCGACCAGATACGAGTTCCAGGTGATCCAGTAGCGGGTCGGAAGAATCTGCCGTAGCGCCATTTCGGTCTCGAGCGGGGTCTTGGTCTGAACCAGTCCCAGACGATTGGTGATCCGGTGAACATGCACGTCTACGCAGATGGCAGGCTTGCCAAAGCCCTGCGCCACCACGAGATTTGCCGTTTTGCGGCCGACGCCCGGTAGTTCGCACAACTCCTCGACCGTATCGGGGAGCACGCCGCCAAATTTTTGCTCCAGAACGTCGGGCAGTGCCTTCAGGTGTTGCGCCTTGTTGCGATAGAAGCCGACCGGGTAGATGAGTTTCTCCAACTCGTCTTGGCTGATGCGGCGCAAGTCGTCGGGGGTGGTGACGACCTTGAAAAGCCGTTCACAGGCGGCTGCGGTACAGGCGTCCTTGGTTCGCGCGCTCAGGATGGTGGCCAGCAGGACGCGGAACGGATCGCGAGTCTGGATCGCCAGCAGATCGACGATCGGTGCCTTGACACGGTGATACGCCTCCTTCAGTTTGCGATTGACGGCGGGGATGTCGGACGGGGTCATGTGCGGGCCTTCGTGGTTTTTGATTGAAGCGCGAGATGTTTCTGAAGGGCATCGACGGAAAACTGCGCGAGGTCGCTGAGTACCCAGTCGGCCGCTGATAGGTCTTGCGGATACGCGCCGGGTCGGTCGAGCGCTACGCAGCGCATGCCAGCGGCACAGGCGGCAGCGACGCCTGCTTCAGAGTCTTCGAAAACCAAGCACTCTTGCGGAGGCACGCCCAAGCGGCGCGCGCCCTCCAGAAAACCTGCGGGTGAGGGTTTTCCCGGAGCGTAGTCCTCCGCGCCGAGCACAAACCGCACATGCGGTTCAGCCTCCAGCAGGCGGACGGCCTCTTCGATGTCCGCGCGCGGCGAGCCGGACACGATGATGACCGGATAGGTCGCCGCGAGATCTTTGAGCAGGCGCGCAGAGGAGGCAATCACGATGCCGTCGCCCTGTTCTCGCAGCCGTATGTAGTAGGCTCGCAGATCGACGGCCATGTCGCGCGGCGAGACCTGCGCCAGCGCGGGGTGCAAGCCAATGATGGAGTGATAGATGTCGAGCCAAGATCGGCCGAAAACGGTGTCGAGGATCCAGGATTTAGAACGGATGCATCCGCGGTCGGCCAGATAGTCGCGCATCGCTTCCGCCCATAGCAACTCGGTATCGACCAGCGTGCCATCAAGATCGAAGATGACCGCGCTGAGGGTCATGATTCTGCCGGTGCCGACAATGCGCAGCACTTTTTGAACTTTTTGCCGCTGCCGCATGGGCAGGGATCGTTGCGCCCGATCTTGGGTTCCTCGCGTCTGATCGGGGTGGGGCCGAAGATGTGGCCGTCGATGAAACGCCACTCGCCATTGATCTTTTCAAACTCGGCGCGCTCATGGTGGTCGAATGCAGACTCCTTGACCGAGTAGTGGGCGATGAACTCTACGACTCCGGTTTGATCGGTGGCGCTCCCCCCGGTCTCTTCGAGGATCTCAATGCCCGTCCATGTCGCGGATTCCGCCCACTTGCGACTGCTCTCGGCATCAAATTCTTTACGGACTTTGGGTCCTGAGGTTTTGTATAAGTAGTCGACCGCGCCCAGTGCATATGCACTGTAACGCGAACGCATCAACGCTGCGGCGGTTGCGGGTTTTTCCCGCTCGATCAGATAAGGTTCGCAACAGGATTCGAAGACGATGCCGCTGCCGCATGGACACAAATCGCTCATGAAATCTCCTCGTATCAGCAGTGAAAAATGCCAATACGTTACAGAAAGGGCTGGCAGACCGCAATCGAAATTGGTTGCGGTCCAGCCAGTAATTAGCGATACTCTTCAAAGATGACTGTGTTGGCTTCAAAATGAGAGAGGGGGCACAACCGGTGCGAAAGGGAATGATGCGGGATGGCGGTTTCCGTCACGATTGAAAACGTGGTCAAGGTGTTCGGCGCTTACACGGCGTTGAAGGAGGTGTCGCTGGAAGTGCGGGCAGGCGAGCTCTTCTTTCTGCTGGGGCCGAGTGGTTGCGGCAAGACCACGCTGTTGCGTTGTATCGCCGGTTTTTACCGTCCGGAGAGCGGCCGTATCCTGATCGGCGATGAGGATGTGACTGCGCTGCCGCCGTACCGTCGCGACACCGGCATGATGTTTCAGAGTTACGCCCTGTGGCCGCACATGACCATCGAGGAAAATGTGGCCTTCGGGCTTGAGATGCGCAAGGTGCCGCGCGCTGAGTTGCGCAAGCGGGTGGGGGAGGCGCTGGAGCTTGTCCATCTGGCGGACCGCGCTAAGGCGCGCCCCAATCAGCTTTCCGGCGGCCAGCAGCAGCGTGTGGCCTTGGCGCGTGCGCTGGTCATCCGCCCGCGCTGTCTGCTGTTGGACGAGCCGCTTTCGAATCTGGACGCCAAGCTACGGCTGGAGATGCGCATGGAGATCCGCCGTATCTGCAAGCAGGCGGGCCTCACTGCAGTCTATGTCACGCACGATCAGAAAGAGGCGCTCTCAGTGGCCGACCGCCTCGCCGTGATGCGCGACGGCGTGATTGAACAGACCGGCACGCCGGAAGAGGTCTATCGCGCACCCGTCAGCCGCTTTGTCGCGGGGTTCATCGGTGAGGGCACGTTTATTGATGGGCAGATCGAGGCGCTGGAGGAGCGCGGGGTGCGCGTGTCCACGCGTATCGGGGCGTTGCACGCCGCGAGTGCGCCGCAGGGGGTGTCGGCCGGAGATCGCGTGACGCTTTGTCTGCGGCCGGAGGCGTTAAGCCTGCGTCCGCCGCCGGATGCGTCGTCCGACAATTTGCTCAGCGGACATTTTTGTGAAAGTGTGTACTTAGGCGAGGTCGCGCAGCATCAGATCGGCGTACCGTCGGCCGATGGCGCCGCTCCCTGCTTGCTGACTGCGGTCGAACTGAATCCGGTGGCCGGGCGCAGTCGTGAAGGCGAGAAGGCGTCGGTGTGGGTGGCACCGGAACATGTGATTGTGACCCCATTGTCAATGAAATGAAAGGATAGGATAGGCATGGGACAGAACGAGAACCCTAAGGAGGGACGCCTGATTGCGCTGGCGATGGCCGCGCACCCGGACGACATTGAGTTCATGATGAGTGGAACGCTGCTTCTGTTGAAGCAGGCTGGCGCGGAGATCCACGTCTGCAACTTGGCCAACGGTTGTTACGGCTCGCAGGTTTATGACAAAGAAGAAACGGCGCGCGTGCGGGCGCTGGAGGCGCAGGACGCGGCGCGCGTGGCTGGCGCAATCTGGCACCCGTCGCTCTTCGACGATGTGGGACTTTTCTATAATGCCGATTCGCTGGCCAAGGCCTCCGCCGTGTTCCGCAAGGTCTGTCCCGACATCCTGCTGACACTTTCGATGTACGATTACATGGAAGACCATGAGTATGCGTCGCGCCTTGCAGCGTCCGCTGCGTTCAACCGCTGCCTGCCCAGTTACGTGACTGATCCGCCGTTGCCGTCTACCAACAAGCCGGTGGCGGTCTATCATTCGTTGCCGCACAGCCTGATGGACATGCTGTGCAGGCCGGTCAGGCCGGAGTTCTGCATCGACGTGGGCAGCGTGATGGCGCAGCGGCGCGAGATGCTGGCTTGCCACACCAGTCAGCGCGAGTGGTTGGACGCAACGCAAGGCATGGGGTCCTATGTGGAAAGTATGGTCGATGCGGCGCGCGAGGTCGGTCGCCGCTATGGCGGCTGCGAGTTCGCAGAGGGCTGGCGTCGGCACAATCACATGGGGTACTGCGCAGCCGATTATGCGCCGCTGGAGACAGCGTTGGCCCCCTTTTTGAAACAATCAAACAAGGAGATGAAAGATGGCACGAGCGATCAGTAAACTGGCCCCCGGATGGTGGGACTACACGACATTGGACAGCGAGATTCTGAACGATGCGGCGGCGCTCACCGCCAAGGATCTTGAGCAGCTTTCGCGTCCGGGATTCAAAGTCTGCATCTACGATACGGTCGAGGAGTTTTACACGGCCGAGGCACTGGAGTACATCGAGGCCTGGCGTCAGACCACGCCTGACAATCCGACCGGCGTGTGCGGCCCGATCGGCCCGACTGAGCATTTGCCGCTGGTGGCCCGCATTGTGAACGCGATCGGGTTGAACCTGCGCGACGCGCATTTCTGGGGGATGGACGAATGGGTCGAAAATGGCAAAATCGTCTCGACCGATCATCCGCTTTCCTTCTCCAAGTGCGACCGCGAGATGTGTTTCGACCGGATCAAGCCGGAGCTGCGCATGCCCGCTGAGAATATGCACTTCCCGACCGGCGATCTTGCGGCCTTCACCCGCTCCTTCGACGAAATCAAATGTCTGCTGATGCAGGGCGGTCAGGGCGAGATCAAGCACTGGGCCTTCAATGACCCGGTCAAGCGCGAAGGTGCCTATGCGGATGCGCCGCCGTCGCCGGAGGAGTATCGCAAGCTCGCCACGCGTCTCGTTGATCTGCATCCTGTCACGGTCATCCAGAACGCGCGTACCTCGGGCGGCGGCAACGTTGCTCTGGTGCCGACGCGCGCGTCGACAGTCGGTCCGGTGGAGACGTGGAAGTCGGCCAAGGTTTCGATCTGGCATCCCGGTCACCACGACAACCCGTTCGGTATCCGGCTCTCCGCGCTGATGATCTCGAAGCGCATTCCGGACAGCAGCGTGCCGATGTCGCTGTTGGCGGATCACCCCAATGTCCAGTTCAACTACCTGCGCAGCGGCATCGGCGAGGTGGTCGTGGACATGCACTGAGGAATCACACGATGAGCGGCCTGAAAATTGTGGCGGCGGGGCACGTCTGCCTCGATATCATCCCGACCTTCCTGCGCGGCGCACCGACGATTGACGCGGTGATGCAGCCCGGCAAGTTGGTGGAGATGGGGCCGGCGGTGCTCTCGACCGGCGGGGCGGTATCCAATACCGGTCTGGCGTTGAAGCGTCTGGGGCTGCCGGTGCGGCTGATGGGCAAGGTCGGGGACGATGCGTTCGGCATGGCGGTGCGCGATTATTTCCGGCGTCTGGACGAGACGCTGGTCGAAACGATGATCGTGGATCCGTCGGTTGCTACCTCCTACACGGTGGTGATCAGCCCTCCGGGGATCGACCGTATCTTCCTGCACTGCCCCGGCGCGAACGACACCTTCGGCGCCGATGACGTGACGCCGTCACTGCTGGCCGACATGCAACTCTTCCACTTCGGCTATCCGCCGCTGATGCGCGCGTTCTATAGCCGTAAGGATGAGCTGGCGCGCCTCTTCCAGAAGGTCAAAGGATGTGGCCTGACCACATCGCTGGACATGGCGTTACCCGATCCTGCCTCGCCCTCGGGCGAGGCGGATTGGCGCGCCATCCTGGAAGAGGCGTTGCCTTCGGTCGATATCTTCGCACCCAGCTTGGACGAAATCGTGTTCATGCTGCACCGCGAGCGCGGATTGGTGGTGCGGAACAAGGCGGCTGAAGGCGTGCCGATGGGCGGCTTGATCGAAGACGACGTGCGCGCGCTGGCCAGTGAACTGCTGTCGCTAGGCGTGGCCGTGGTGATGCTCAAGCTCGGCAATCAAGGCGCTTACCTGCGCGTCACGACCGATACGCAGCGGCTGGCGGCGTGCGGCTGCTTTGACGAGGCGGCCTGCGGGCGTTGGGCGGGAGCCGAATTCTTCGCGCCCTGCTTTGACGCGAAGGTGGCAGGCACGACCGGGTCGGGCGACTGCACGGTCGCGGGGCTGCTGGCCGGTGTGGCCATGGGCCTCGATCCCGACGCGTGCGTGCGGTCGGCCGTGGCGGTGGGCTCCGCCAGTGTTGAACAGCCCGATGCCACGAGCGGCGTGCCCGCGTGGTCCGAACTGGACGCGCGGTTGCGGGCCGGCTGGGGGCGTGAAAAACCGAAGGTTACGTTCCGCGTGCCGTGGGCGTAAACATTCACTCATACAACGAACACAACGAAGGACAAAGAATGAAACGCAGGGAATTCCTGAAATCGGCGGTCACGACTGGCGCGGGGTTGATCCTCCTGCCGGGTGGACTGCGCGCGAATGCGGCGAGCAACAAGCTCAACATCGCGTTGATCGGCACATGGGGCCGGGGGCTGGCGCACTTCGATTCCATCGCGGATGAGAATGTCGTGGCGCTGTGCGACTGCTGGGAGCGTAATCTGGCGGACGCGGTCAAACGTTTTCCGAAGGCGAAGACGTACGTTGACTGGCGGAAATGCCTAGAGCAAAAAGACATTGATGCGGTGGTCATCTGCACGACCGACTTCACGCACGCCTTTATTGCCAACTGGGCGTTGAACCGCAATATGCACGTCTACCTTGAGAAGCCGCTCGGCATCACCGTGGAAGAGGCGCGCGTGGTTCGCGCCAACTGGCTGCCCAAGAAGAACAAGCTTGCGACGCAGGTCGGCATGCAGCGTCATGCGCACGATAACTTCAACCGGATCGCCGAAATGCTGCGCGACGGCGCGATCGGTGAGTTGAAGAGTGCGTATGCGTGGGGCAACCGCCAGATTCCCAAACCCGGTTACCTCCCCGCTGCGGGTTCGCCGCCGGCCGGCCTGCATTATGACTTGTGGCTGGGGCCGGTCAAAACCGATCATCCCTACAACCCCGAGTACTTTGCTGGCGGTCCGGGCGCGAACTGCCTGAAGTGGAACATGTACTGGGACTTCGGCACCGGTCAGATCGGCGACATGGGCAGCCACACGATGGACCTCCTGTGGAATGCGGTCGATTGCGGTCTACCGACTTCCGCTGAAGCCAAGGGTGATCCGTTCAATCCCGACGTGACGCCGGTCAAGGCCGAGATGCGCTTCGAGCATCCCGCCAACAGTTGGCGCGGCCCGATCAGCATCTCGTGGTATCAGGGTGGCGCCATGCCGAATCCGCCCAGCTCGTACGTGGACATCAACAAGATCGGTCACGGCGCGATGTTCAAGGGCACCGAAGGCATTTTGGTGGCGGACTTCACTTCGCGTGTGCTGATCCCGCTGGGCAAGGATGGCAGTCTCTCCTATTACAAACCGCGCGCCAAAGAGGCGTTGCTGCCCCCGGTGGGACACTTCCAGAAGCAGTGGATCAAGGCCTGTAAGAACCCGTCGCTCAAAACCGCGTGCGACTTCGAATACAGCGCGGACATGATCGAACAGATGTGCCTCGGTCTGGTGGCCTACCGGGTCGGTAAGAAGCTCGACTATGACGGCAAGGCCGGCCGTGTGACGAACAGCGCCGAAGCCGATGCGTTGCTCAAGCGCGAATACCGCGCCGGCTGGACGCTGAACGGGTAGGGGAAGGGGCGCCGAACGTCGGACTCTGAACATCGAACGCCGAACGATGGATCGGCGCACTTGAGGGGTGCGGTGACGGGCGTAGCGCGGCACCGCACTCCGGTTCGTTCGCACGTCCCGTTTTTGATCGGGTTTCCCAAGCTGTAAAGTGGTGCCGTTTCCCCCAACGGAGGATTCAAGCATGTGTCGAACTCACCGACTTCGTTTTCTGGCCGTTTGTCTTTTGGGTGCTATTCCTGCCGTTCTTGTGGCCGGCGGGGTGGTGCCCCATGACTGTCATGTGAAGGTTGTCCGTGTTTTCACGGACGGTCGCGCTGACACTAACATTGTCGAGTTGGTTGTCAGCGGCAATACCGCGTCACTGATGATTCCAGCGGACCGGATTGGTGCGGGATGCTTGCGGGTTGAGCTGTGGCCAAACTTCGCGGCGGCGAAGAAGGGCGATGCGGGATACTTCTTGCTGCCTGACGGGCGTCTGGGGACGTTCCGCGAACGAGCCGGGCAAGTGGCCTCCACTGAGGGCCGGAACTACATGCCTTTTTACGGGATGAAGACGCCCTCCTGCGTTTTCGCCGCCATCGCGAAGTCCATGCAATGGCGTTATTCGACGCGTGTGAAGGCGGAGGCGGGCATCTACCGGGTGTATACGACCTACCACCTGAAAGGTGACGCGCCATATGAGGATTTTGAGATTGCGTTCACGTTCCTGCCATTGGATGCGGAGTATCCGCAGATGGCGCGCGTGTACCGTGATTGGCAGTTGTCCCGCGGCGCCTGCAAGCCGATTCTTGAACGGATGAAGTCCCAGCCCGAGCTTGCGCTTGCTGCCACCAACATTGAAGTGCGCGTGCGTCAGGCGTGGAAGCCGGTGCCGTCGCCCGTACCGTTCCAGACCCGTTTAAACGAACCGCCCGTCCATCCCGCTGTCACGTTCGATCGCTGCGGCGACATCCTCCGCGAGTTCAAGCGCCAGGGGATCGACCATGCGGAAATATGCCTTGTGGGCTGGAACAAGGGCGGGCACGACGGCGCCTACCCGCAGCTCTTTCCGGTGAGCCGGTTCTGGGTGGAGAAGCGAGGCTACGCGCACTGATTGCGGAAGCCAACGCGCTGGGGTTTCAGATCGTCTGTCATACCTGCTTCTTTAGCGCCTATATGATTGCCGATGACTTCGATGAGGAGTATCTGCTTAAAGAAAAGGATGGCTCGTTGCAGCCGAGTCATACGGCCTGGGGTGGCGGACAGGCTTTCCGAATCTGTCCGCAGCGCGCCTATGAGCGTTACGCCCGCAAGAACATGCAGATGATGAAGGATCTCGGTTTCCGCGGACTGCACTACCACGACGTGTATTCCATTCTCGAGCCGCGCATCTGCTATGATCCGCGCCATCCTTGTAACCCGCGCCAGAGCCTAGATTGGTACGTGAAACAGATGGAAGTGACGCGCGACGCCGTGGGTGGTACGCAGAGCGAGGGGCCGTTTGACGGTTTTGCGGGTAACCTCGACTATTGCATGTACGTCTACTTCTTCCCGCTTGAACCGAACGATTACGCGAAGACGCCTTTGGTGGATCGCCACGTGCCACTCTTCCAACTGGTCTACCACGGCATCATCCTGTCGAATCCCTTCACCGGCACACTCAACTATCCCATCAAGGCGCCGCACAAGCGGCTCAAGTTCATTGAGTTCGGCGGGCGCCCGCTCTTCGTGTGGTACGCAAACTTCCTCACCGGAAAGTCAAATTGGATGGGCAAGGAAGACCTGACCTGTGCGACCGATGAGGAGCTTCGAGCCGGTGTCGCCGCCATCAAGAAGGGGTACGACGAGTTCGAGAAACTCGCCGACCTCCAATTCGCATTGATGGACGACCATCGTCTGCTGACTCCGACGGTTTCGCTGACGACCTATTCCCAAGGAACGCGCGTGGTGGTCAATCACGGTTCGGCCCCTTATGTCTTTGAGGGGGTCGACGTGCCTGCAGGGGATTGGCGCCGTGTTGACCGTCCCCATCCATAGCCCGAAAACAAGTTGAAGTAAGTTTGCCGTCTGGTCAGAATGGCGCAGACATGGTACACTTGCGCCAAATCTTTAATGAGTCAATGAGGATTGGCCGTAAGCAATGGATACCGGTGTTGGACGACAAAAGGGGGAAGCGGTGAAGAACATCGCGGATATTGATCCGCTTGAATTGGCGCGCCGTCGCCCGGAGTGGAGTGCCGCGCAGCCGATGACGCGTCAGCAGAAGCGGGCGATTGTCGCGATCGTGCTGGTGATCGTCGTGGCGCTTATCTTTGCGCCGCTGCGGACCGCGCAGATACTGATTGGCTTTTGCACGCTTTTTTACGTGATCAGCACGCTGTATAAGTTTGCTGTGATCCGTGCCTCGCTTTCGCCGTCGGCGATCATGCGTTTTTCCCCTGAGGAGATCGCGAGCGTCGAGCCGCGCGAGTGGCCGATCTACTCGATTCTGGTGCCGATGTACAAGGAACCGGAAACCCTCAAGCAGATGTTGAACGCGCTGATTGCGATGGACTATCCGGCGGATAAAAAGGACGTGCAGTTTCTGTTGGAGGAGGACGACGATCTCACGCTCGACGCCGCGCGTACGTTAACGATGCCGCCCGGTTTTCGGGTGACCAAAATCCCGCCCTCTTTCCCGCGCACTAAGCCCAAGGCGTGCAACATCGGTCTCTATCTGGCCAAGGGTGAATATCTGGTGATCTACGATGCCGAGGATATGCCGGAGACGGATCAACTCAAAAAGGCGGTGCTGGCCTTCGAGGCATCGCCGGAAAATGTGGTCTGCGTGCAGTCGCGCCTGAACTACTATAATCCGCGTCAGAATGTGCTGACACGCTGGTTCACGGCTGAATACTCGGCCTGGTTTGATTTGCAGTTGCCGGGCCTGTCCGCAATGAGGGCCGTGATTCCGCTGGGCGGCACCTCGAATCACTTTAAGATTGATGTTCTGCGCGACCTGATGGGTTGGGATGCCTACAATGTTACCGAGGATTGCGATCTCGGCGTGCGGCTGGCGCGCGCCGGATATGCCACACGCATGCTGGAAACCACGACTTGGGAGGAGGCGTGCAGTGTGTTGCCCTTCTGGATCAAGCAACGGACGCGTTGGCAGAAGGGGTATATCCAGACTTGGTTCGTGCATATGCGCCGACCGTGGAAACTTGCGCGCGAACTGGGGTTCGTCAACTTCCTGCATTATCAGTTGCTGATCGGCGGCGGCCCCTTCTCGGTGCTGATCAATCCGATTTTCTGGGCGATGGCGCTGGTCTGGTTCTTGTTCCGGCCCGAGGGGGTCTCGCACCTGTTCCCGGGGCCGATCTTTGCGGCTGGTGCGGGTTGCCTCTTCCTCGGCAACTTTGTTTTCATCTACATCAATCTGCTCGGTTGCTGCAAGCGCAAGAATGACGACCTCATGTGGTGGGCGCTGCTGACGCCGATTTATTGGTTGATGATGAGCTATAGTGGCTGGCGTGCGCTTTTCCAGTTTTTCCACGATCCGTTCGTGTGGGAGAAAACGCAGCACGGGTTGGTCAAGGGCGCGAGTGAGTAGCAGTAGGCAATGGCAATAGGCAGTAGGCAATAGGCTATCGGAATGAAATCTGGAGATCGAACAAGTTACCGCAGGGTCCGCATGCTGACGGGGTTCGTGACGCCCGTGGTGCTGGCTGGCGTGTTGTTGGCGTTCGCGCGCCTGAACGATGGGGCGTGGGAACCGGGCGCACAGGTGGCCGGCATCTGTCGTGAACTGCTTGCGGGTACGACCCAGGGGCGTCAGGCGCTCTTCGGTTCGTGCTGGACGGCCCCGTTGCCGGTTTTGGTTTATCTGCCGTTCGCGTGGCTCCTGTCGGAGCCGTTGGCCGGCTGGGTGGCCTTTTTTGTAGCGTGGCTCTTCGCGTTTTGGGCGGTACGTGAGGCGGTCAAGGCTACCGGCCAGTCGGGCTGGCGCATTGTGCTGGCCCAGGCCGCCATTGCTGCGATGATGATCGTGGCGCGTCAGCCGCAGGCGTTGCAGTTCACCACGCCGCTCACGATGGGACTCGTCCTGCTGACGGCGGCTTCGCTGGCCGACTGGGCTGCCTTCCGCCGTTTGCGCGATGTGGTGGCAGCCGGTACGGCGGGTGCCTTTCTTGTGCTGTGCGGATTTCCCTTTTTCGCGCCTGCGTGTGTCGCTGTGGCGCTGATACCACTGGCGGCCTGCGGCGATGACGAGTCGCGGCGGCGCGTTCAAGCGTGGTTCTTGCTCGGTTGCCTGCCGTTGCTCTACATGTCCGGCGTCTGGCTGTTGCTGAACCGTTTGATTCTGGGCGACGCGCTCTTTTTCCTGCGCTCGCTGCATGTCTTGGTGCCGAACCCTGCCCGTTTTTCGCTGGCCATGCTGTTGCCGGGGGCGATGATGCTGCCCGCGCTGTTCCTGACGTGGCTGTGCGATGCGCAGCGTGCCGAGACCGGCGCCGGTCCGCATGCGGCTTCGGTCATTCTGATCTCGTTCGCTCTGATGCTCGTCTGCACGACCGAGGTGCTGGGGCGTTTCGGTCTGGGATGGGACGCACCTACGCTTCACGTGTGCTTCCTTTCGATACTGATGATTGTGTTGGCGCGCCTGCGGCAACCGGTTTACCGCTTGGCGGTTGCGTTGGCCCTTTTTGTCTGGCTCACCACATTGTGGCTGGGTAGTGCGCCTGCGCCTGTTGCGGTGGTGCCGCGCGAGCAGATCTGCCGGGAGGTGGAGGAGTACGTCAATGCGCGTACCAAATATGGGCGCGTCTTCGTGCTTGGTTACGCTGGACTTGATCTGCTGCGCAACTACACCGGCGAGCGGTTGGTGGCGAACATGGACCTGCACGTGGGTTCGGTACGGCGCGCCTACAAGGGCCAGAACCTCTACGTGCTGGTGCCCTGTCCCGAAGGTCCGGTACGCGCGGAGAGCGTCTTCTGGAAACACCCTGATATCTACCGGCACGGCGGTGACCGTCTACTCTTCGCCGGAGCGTTCGGCACATGGCACCTGTTCGAGATCATCTCGGCACCCACGCAGGAACAGCTCGACGAGTGGAAAAAGGCCGGAGAGCAGTAAGCAATAAGCAACAGGCAGTAGGCAGTAGGCAGTGGGCAGTGGGCATGATCAACATGATTTGGAGGGCGAGTGTCCCCACGGGCCGCTGGAGCGCGGCAATGGAGGGCGAGTGTCCCCACGAGCCGCCTTCCGCGCATAGCGCGGAGGGAAAGCGGTGCCGTGACCCGCGCACAGCGCGGCTCTTGTCACCGCACTCCAAATTGCTCCCGACTGAGCGCGCACAAAACACGCGCTCGACTCGCACGCCTCCTGCCATCAACGTGGTAGCCGGACATGTCGTGCCGTTCGCGGTGTGGCTTGCGGTCATCTTTGCGCTGCAAATTTGGGAGAGCGTGGGCGAAGTGCCGCGCATGGTCTACCCGTGGAGCTACGCGCTCAAATCAGTCGTGTGCGCGGCTCTTTTTTTGTGGCTGCGTCCGTGGCGCGTCTATCCGGCACTGCGGCTGCGCCATGTGCCGTTGGCGCTGGCTGCGGGTATGGTGGTGGCGTTGCTGTGGATCCTGCCGGAGACGCCATGGGTCGGTCGTATCGCGCCCGGCTTTCAGTTGTTTTACCACCGCTGGCTGATCATGATGCCCGGTACGCTACCCGGCTACTTCAATCCCGATCTGTCGCCGCCGTTGCCGCCCGGCCATATCTCGCTGGCCTTTGCGCCGGAGCAGGCCGGTTGGGTGCTGACGCTGCTGAAACTGGTCGGTTCGGCTGCCGTCATCGCGGTCATCGAGGAGTTCTTTTTCCGCGGTTTTTTCTATCGCTGGCTTAGACAGGGCGCCTTTTGGACGGTGCCGTTGGGTGTGTTCGACATGCAGGCCTTTTGGACGGTGGCCGTGGTCTTTGCGTTGGAACATGACCGCTGGGCGGCCGGGCTGTTGGCGGGCGTGGTCTATGGCTGGCTGGCGGTGCGCACGGGCGATATCTGGGCGGCAGCGCTTGCCCATGGCGTGACCAATCTGGCGTTGGGCGTGTATGTGATCGTCTCGCGTCAATATGGATTCTGGTAAATCGGGAGGAGTGATGGCCGAAGCGAAATTGAATCGAGAATACGCCGTGCGCGTCGCGGGAGTCGGGGCGCTGCTGTTAGGGATCTGTCTCTGGTCGCTGTACGACGGCAGGGTGGCGTGGCCCCGCCAGAACCGTGTCATGGAGCAGGTGCGCCCGGCGTTGCTGGCGACCAACCTGACCGCCGAGGCGTGGTTGTCGCAGGACGATGGAGAACGCGGTACGCGGCTGGATGCGGCATTCCGCGCGCGCGGCGCGGCTAAGGCTCCGTCTAAACTGACGCGTAAATTGAGTGAGTTGCGGATTCCTGATTCGACGCCAGACCGCGACGCCGCGCGGGTTGCCCAACTTGAGCAGGTACGCAAGACGCTGGAACAACCGATTTACAGCGCCCGCGATCTGCAAACGCAGTTCGTTCAGGCCGCCGTGACGCTGGTGCTCGCCCTCTGCGCGTTTGCGGCGGTGGGCATCAAAGCGCCCCGGAGATTTGTGGCGGATGACACGGGGTTGCACGGAAGCGGGATAGGCACGCAGCCGATCGGCTACGACGAGATTCAGGCCGCCGATTGGGCCCGGTGGGACGAGAAAGGTATCGTGCACCTGACGCTCAAGGACGGCCGTCGGCTCAAACTGGACGGCTGGCATTTCGCGGGCATGACCGGGATCGTCGAGGAACTGCTCCGACATCGTCCGGATCTGCGCGCGCGTCAGCCCGACGCGGACTGAACAGTTTTTCTCACACGAAGGAAACAGAGCCATGCCTTTCCGTGTGTTCGGTGTGTTCCGTGGTTAAACAATCGATCCCGATAGCGATCCCGATCCCGATTTGGATGAAACCATGAAACCTTGAAACCAGAAACCAAAGAGAGTTCAAGGTTCAACTGCTCTTTTTAAGCTAACCGATTCGCCCCCGAATTTGGTTTCGCACTTGCGTACTTGCGGGATGTTGGTTACGCTTACTGCGTACTCTTCTCGAAGTGTGTGACGCGGCCATTGCCGTTGCAATGGAAGGAGACGGATATGAAAAGCAGGACAGTGGGAGCGAAGGCGGGTCTGGCGGTTGGTCTCGTGAGCATGTTGGCGATGGTCGCCCATGCTGCGGAGATTCAGAAAGCGGATAACACGGATGCGCTCGCGCTTGATTCGAGTTGGGTCAGCGGTGTGGCGCCGGGTGCCGACGACACGGCGCTTTTTGACGGCGAGGCGACGCCTACCGCCACCAACTGGGTGTACGGCCTGGGCGGGGATGTGGTCTGGGGCGGCATCCGGGTGACGAACCGCGTCGGAGACATGAGCGTGACCAATGATG
>DUPH01000009.1 GCA_012838435.1 Lentisphaerota bacterium
ACCCATTACCTATTACCTATTCCACTATCTTGACCGGTGTGCCGTCCGGTAGCAGTACGCACAGTTCCTCAATGTCCGCATTCCGGAAGCGCACGCGTCCGGCATCGGAGATGCGGCCGAGCGATGACACGTCCCATGTGCCGTGCAGCCCGAGCAGGCGGGCGGGCGGAGTCTCGCCAGTTGCAGAGAGCGTCATCCAGCGTGTACCCAAAATATTTTGCGGGTGGCCGAACGGCACCTCGCCGCCGTCCGGCAGGCGGTAGGCAGGCTCCTGTACCTTGTTACGCACAACGTACGTGCCGACCGGAATGTCGGCAGTGGGCCCCAGTCCCACCACATATCGTTTGCAGAACTGGCCGTTAAGCATGAGGACTGCGGAGGTCGTCTGCTTGAAGATCGTCAACTCAAAAGCCGGTTTGTCGAGTACCCAGATCTCACGACCGACACGCAGGCGGTCGGGCCGGTCGATGCCGTTGGCCTGAAGCAGATATGCCTGCGTGGTACCGTAGCGTCTGGCCAGTTTACTGATCAGGTCGCCGGACACGACCCGATGGCGCGCTTTTTCGGGCATGGCGCGGTCTTTGAAAAATAGCGTCGTGTTGATCTCGCCGATTCGCCGCTCGACAAAAGTGCGCACGTCCTCCACGTCACGGCGAGCGAGCAATTGGTGCAGAACCCGACGCGCGGCAACCAACTCATCTGCGGTCTCATACCGGGACACCTGTTCAAGTAGACGCTGCACTTCGGCCGATTGCGCTGCGGCGGTGGGCACTGCCTTGCGTTCCGCATCCAACCAGCGCTCGGCTGCAGTCGCTGTTGTAGCGCTATCTTCTTTCGCAGCGTCCACCGCTTTTTCGCGTTGACCGAAATTGAGAAAGTGCCGCCAGAACGAGGGGCGTTCGCGCTGGGCCTCAACCTCAGGCATACTGTAGCGGGTCTGTCCGGGGGCCTCCTCTTCTTCAGCCGCCGCCTTTGCGCTCGAACGTCCGGCACAGCTACGCAACGCCAGCAACGGCACGCCGATCGCCAGAACCAAGATCGCCGGCAGCCACAGCTTCCGCAGCGGCGAACTCGTTTGTCCGTCGTGCTCAATGCCGTATATGCCGCGTTGTCGTCGAAAAGACATGTGAACCGTTCCGCAGAGCCACCGCCCGGGCTACTGGCGCTGCTGTAGTTTTTCCAGCATCTCGCGCGTGGCCTGCTCAATGCCGACAAACAACGCGCGACAAACGATGCTGTGCCCGATATTCAAGGTGTTAAGGTGGGGGATCGCCAGAATAGGATCGACATTATCGAGGGTCAAGCCATGCCCAGCGTTAACCACCAAACCGAGCGCGTGAGCGCGTTGCGCCGCATCTGTGAGGCGCGCCAGCTCCTTCTTGCGCTCTGTGCCCGTATGCTCAGCATACGCGCCCGTGTGCAGTTCGATTGTCGGCGCACCGATAGCAGAGGCGGCCTCGACCTGTTGCGCGTCAGGGTCAATGAAAAGACTCACCGCGATACCCGCTTCGCTCAATGCCTCCACTACCGGGACCAGCGCGTCGCGCTGCCCGACAACATCCAGTCCGCCTTCAGTGGTCAGTTCCTGTCGCCGCTCCGGCACCATGCAGACCTCCTCGGGCTTGACTTCGAGTGCGATCCTCACAATGTCAGGGTTGTTGGCCATCTCCAGATTCATGCGCGTGGAGAGCGTCTCGCGCAACGCATAAACATCCGCATCCTGAATATGGCGGCGGTCTTCGCGCAGGTGGATGGTGATGCCGTGCGCACCCGCCTTTTCACAAAGCGCCGCCGCCTCCAGCAGGCTCGGATAGTCGGTGCGCCGCGCCTGCCGCAGCGTGGCTACGTGGTCAATATTGACACCTAGACGAATCATGACGTGAATCTCCTCTTTTTATTGTTAAGCATAGCATAGTTTGTCCTTAGTGAAAATAACGCATATTGACGAGCTTCTCAGAACGTGTTAATTTCAGCTTATCTGTTCGTGTGTTCGGTCACCGAACAGCACATGGTACGGACGCGAAAAAAGGAGATTCTACATGATTCGCACAACTCGGCCCCCGATCCGGATCGGCATCGCTGGCTTAGGACGGGCTGGACTCGAGATGCACTGCCCTGAGCTAGCGCAGATCCCGGAACTGTTCAAAATCATCGCAGTGTGCGATCCAGTCAAAGAGCGCCGCGACTTGGCCTTGGAGCGCTTGCCCGACGTGCGCACCTACCGCCGCTATGAAGACCTGCTGGCGGACCCCGATGTCGAACTGGTCGATATTGCCACGCGCTCCGACGAGCACGCCGCGCATGCGTTGCAGGCATTGAAAACCCGCAAGTGGGTGCATATCGAACAGCCCTTCTGCTGCGACTACGATCAGGCTATGATCCTGCGCGCAGCGGCGATCAAAGCTGGTAACCGCCTGCTGGTACGCCACAACTACCGTTACGAACCGGCCTTCGTGCAGGTGAAAGAGGTCATCCGTTCCGGTGTACTGGGACCGATCTACGACATCAAGATCCGTCGCGGCACCTACGAGCGGCGCGACGATTGGCAGACGGTCAAGCGTTGCGGTGGCGGTACGGCGCTTACTTGGGGACCGCAGTTCCTTGATCAAGCGCTGGACCTGCTGAACGCGCCGCCGATCAAGGTGTGGTCGGACTTCAAACGCGTGGCGGCGGTCGGTGATGCCGAGGATTTCATGCGCGTGATCCTGCGTAACATGGCCGGCTTGACCGTTGATCTGGAAATCTCGGGCGGGCGCATCAATGAGATTCCGCAGTTTATCGTGACCGGAACCAAGGGCGAGTTCACGCTCTATCAGGGTGCGGCCGAAGGCACGATACGCCATCTGGACCGTAAGCAAAAGTTACCGCGTCGGCGCTCCAGCGTGCGGACTCCGCCGCTGGGTAGTTTCGGTACACCCGAGACGCTGAACTGGATCGAAACCAAGGTTCCGGTGGCGCCCAAGGACGATAACGGCATGGCGCTGATCTGGGAATATGTTTTCAACACGATCCGCGAGAACAAGACCTTCCCGATCCCGCTTGATCACACGATTGAGACCATGCGCATTCTGACGTTGATCAAAAAAGAGAGCGCGTTTGCCTGAATCCGCGCGCGGCGCGGAGGCAGGCTGTGAGACTGTAAGGCTGTGAGGCTTTTGGCATGGCTACGCGGGGGGCACTCAGAAACCTTACAGCCTCAACACCTCACAGCCTATTCGCGGGCTTCGCCTGCGGCTGCCGCGCACTTGATCGCGCGCGTGTCCGTCACGATCCAGTCCATCGCGATGTCATGCGCGTCTAGAGGTAGCGGTTCGTCTTGCACCTGCCAATCGTAACAGACCGCGATCTTCAGCGTCGCACTCGGGGCATGGCTGAGAAGGTCGTCGTAATGGCCAGCACCGTAGCCGAGACGCCCACCGCGCGTGTCGAACACCAGACCCGGCACGATGAACGCCTGCACATCCCACGGCATCACGGGAATGCGCACTTCCGGTTCGCGGACGCCGTGACGGCCGGAGATCAGGCGCATCGTGGGATCAATCGCATACAGCCGGTACCCGTTCTCAGAGTTACTCCAAGCCGGCACGCACACCTCACGCCCGGCCGCCCAAATTTCGCGCGCGATGTAGCGCGTCGGGATTTCGTTGCGTGTGCTGAGATAGATGCAGATACGCCATGTGCGCATCAGCAGATTAACCGGCGATCTGACCACCCGCTCGCAAATGGCGCGCCCGGCCTCGCGCCGCGCCTCTTGACTCATGACACGGCGCTTTTCGCGCATCGCGTCGCGGATCGTCTGCTTGGTTTTTTTCTCGTCGCTCAAAACAGCCCCTTGACCTTACCGGTGGCGGTGTCGATGTCGATACGGCGGAAGGCCGCGTTAGAGGCCGTGCCCGGCATGAGCTTGATATCGCCTGTAACCGGCACCACCAGCCCCGCGCCCTGATAGATCAACAGGTCGCGCACCGGCAACGTCCAACCGCGCGGACGCCCCGTCAGGGTAGGATCGTGCGAAAGGCTGTATTGCGTCTTGGCCATGCACACCGGCAGGCGCGCGATGGCCGGATCGGCTTCGAACGCGGCGAGCTTGGCCTTGGCTTCGTCGGAGTAGGATACACCGTCACCGCCGTAGACCTCCTCGGTAATCGCCGCGATACGGTCTGACAACGGCTCGTCGAGGTCTGAGAGAAAATCAAAGTGGTTGGAATCTTCGCACGCTTCCACCACCGCCTCGGCCAGTTCGAGCGCACCTTCCCCACCGCGCAACCAGTGATCGGAGACCG
The DNA here is from genome assembly GCA_012838435.1 of Lentisphaerota bacterium. Lineage (GTDB taxonomy): Bacteria > Verrucomicrobiota > Kiritimatiellia > RFP12 > UBA1067 > DUPH01. Next base: position 4,284 of record DUPH01000009.1, read on the forward strand.
CGAAGCGCGCCCCGGCGGCTTCGGACACGCGCCGCACCAGCGCATGCTCGGCCGGCGTATCGGTGTGGAAGCTGTTGAGGCAGACCACCGGACGGATACCGGAACGCTTGACAATGCCGATGTGCGCCAGCAGGTTATCACACCCTTTCTCCAGCAGTTCCAGATTTTCGCCGGTGTAGACCGGATCAAGCGGCCGTCCGGCCTGTACCGCAGGGCCGCCACCATGCAGCTTGAGCGCACGCACAGTGGCCACGATCACCACCGCGTCAGGTTTAAGCCCGGAGCAGCGGCATTTGATGTTCCAGAATTTCTCGTAGCCGATGTCAGAAGCGAAGCCGCTCTCGGTGACCAGATAGTCGCAGAGCTTGGAGGCCAGACGGTCGGCGATGACGGAACTCTGGCCGATGGCGATGTTCGCAAAGGGGCCGGCGTGTACCAGCATCGGCTGGCCTTCGAGCGTCTGCATCAGCGTGGGGTTGGCCGCGCGCGTCATCCAGGCGGCCATCGCGCCGTCCACCTCAAGGTCGGCAGTAGTGATCGGCTTCCCGGCTTTCGAGTAGGCCACGATGATGCGGCCAAGGCGCGCGCGCAGATCGGCGAGATCGGTAGCCATCGCCAGAATCGCCATGACTTCCGAGGCCACGGTGATGTAAAAACCGGACGCCATTTGGAAGCCGTCCATGCGGCCACCGCGACCGATCTCGATGTTGCGCAACGCCTGTGCGCAGAAGTCCATGGCCCAGCGCAACTGCACACGGTCGGGATCAATGTCGAGCCGTGCGAGGCGGCTCTGCGCGAGGCGCGCGTCATCGTAATTGCGCTCATGCTGCATGCGCGCGGTCAGCGCGACCATCGCCAGATTGTTGGCGTTGGTGATCGCGTCGATATCGCCGGTGAGGCCGAGCGAGAGCGGCGCGAGCGGCACGACCTGCGCGAGACCGCCGCCGGCGGCCGATCCCTTGATGTTGAAGGTCGGGCCACCGCTGGGCTGACGAACCGTACCAAGCGCGCGCCGACCGAGCCGACCCAAGCCTTGCACCAAGCCGAGCGTGGTGGTCGTCTTGCCTTCACCCAGCGGCGTCGGCGTGATCGCGGTGACATCGATATACTTGGCGCGGCGCGGCGGATCGCCCAGACGCGCGTGTACGGCGTTCGCATCGATTTTGGCGAGCAGGCGTCCATACGGGATGATCTCATCCGGCAGCAAGCCCATCTCGGCGGCCAGGTCAGCGACCGGGCGCAGGTTCTGTTCAGCGGCTTCGGCGATTTCCCAATCGGCGAGTTGTGTGGGGTCTAGTTTCATGGACTTCAGCGTATCGTTTTTCCAGTTTTGCGTTTTGTCCGCATTCAACATGTCGTCATAATACCAGCAGGGCGCTCTTTAAGCCACTGGATTTTGTCCTCTTCGTCGCGACGGATCACTTCCACGTAGTATTTCTTGCCGCGCACGAAGAGCCCATGCACCGCGTCCGCGCCTTCGGATTCGGCCACGGCCTGGACGATATCGATCATCGGCCGCGTGATGGTGAGGCCGGGCAGGAAGACCGGAATACCGGGCGGGTAGGGCACGAGCAACTGGCTGCTGATGCGGCCCTCGGCCTGATCCAGTTCGATTAGCTCACCGTCGCACAGGGCGGCATCACGCGGCAACACGGTGGCCTGACCGTTCACGGCGTCGGCCACGCTGCTGTCGAAGGCGTCGCGCTCGGGACGTCCGATCGCCTCTTTCATCCGCATGATGGCACGGTAAAGGTATTCGAAATGATCTTCGACCGTGCCGATGGTGACCAGAAACAGCAAGGTGACCGGCGTTGACTTCTCCCACTGGATCTTGGCGTCGAGCAGCAGGTCCTTAAAGCGGCGGCACGCCTCAGGGTTCTTGAAGGAGAGTATGATCTTGAGCGGGTCGTGCAGATAGCCTTCGCGTTCATAGGCGGGGGCGTCCCCCGCACCGACAATTTCACGCAGGCCCGCAAAGCAGACTTCTTCGGGTAGACCACACTCGCGCGCAACACGCGCCTTGAAGGTCTTGACCCAGCGCAGGCGCTCTTCAATCAGCTTGAGCCCCTCCAGCCGCATCTGCACGCCGGCGCAGTCGAGGGTGGCCATCATCGGATAGTGAGGCGAGGTGGAGTGCCAGTAGCGCAACACCTCGTGCAGATTGTGGATGAACTTATCGTAGGAACCACGGCCATTGACAGCGAAGCGCGTGAGCAGCCAGCGCCACTCGGCAGATTCGCTCTCGAAAAGCTGCTTGAACCGCAGCGAGACGTGGATCATCGAGGACTGACTGAAGGCCGCCAGCGTCTTGTGGGTGGAGTGTACGGCGAAATGGGCACTGGAGGTCTCGTGGATAGCGTTGTAACGCACGCGTCGCCCGTTCGCGGTCACTGCCGTATAGTAGGGATGGAAGCTGAGATAAGATGCCCACGCCTCATCCGCATAAAAGAGAATACCGTGGCGCTCGCAGAGCCGCGCGACCTCCCAGACCGGATAGAGAATCCCTTCGTAGGTGCAGGTGGTGAGCACCAGCATGCGCGGTTTGGCATGTTCGGGATAGTGCGTGGTAAGGGCGCGCCGCAGATCCTCCATGGCGATCGGCGCCCAAACGCCAAGATGGGCATTGAAGCGTGCCGGCAGATAGTTGGGGATGGCACCGGCCATCACAACGGCATGATGAACCGACTTGTGGCAGTTGCGATCGAGCAGCACGGTCTCACCGGGCCGCAGCAGCGTCATCAACATCGCCTTATTGGAGGTGGTCGAGCCGTTGGTGATGTAATAGCTCTGAGCCGAGCCGAAGATCTCCGAAGTGAGACGTTGAGCATCGGCCAGCGGCGTGCGCGATCCCGGCGTAGAGAGGTCGCCCAGACTGTGAACCGAAACACTGAGGTCGGCGCGGAAAGTCATCGGGCCATACTCGTGGCGGAATCCCTGCAAGAAAAGCGAACGGCTGAAGGCGTGGCCGGCGTTATGACCGGGCGTGTGCCAAGAGGAGCCGGCCTCGTCCATCACGTAGTGACGCAGAGCGTGCCAGAAGCGAGGTTCCCACAAGGCGCGGAACAGGTGGTGCACGCGGGACTGGTGCGCTTGGATATTGTCAAACACCTCGCGCGACTTGAGCACCCAACGGCGCGACGGCACGCGGACCCGTTCCGCGCCCGGTGTCGTCAACACGATCTTGGGAATCGGCGGAAAGTAGGTGTAGAGCCACCGAGTGAGCGGTATGCCTTCGAGGTTTAAGGCATGTAGCGGCAGACGCCGCCCCGGTTGCGCCGGGTCATCAAAGGCGTCATCCAGCATAAAGAGGATGCAGGTCTTCCCGTCATCCGTCAGCATGCCCTCCACCGTCTCGTCCGAGAACAGCCCGCGCTGAAGCTCTTCAGGCGAGGCGACTGGCACAATCCTCAGCGGCGGCCAATCAATCGGCTCATCCGACGGGAAGGTCTCGTCACAGAAACGGCGGAAAATATCCGACAGGCCGTGTGTCAGCGCCTGAAGACGCTCGTGCTCCAGAGAGGAACTCTGAAGGTAAAAAACAGTTAGTTCATTCATCAGACGCGGGATCGTCCGTTTACTCTAGCGGCATGGGGTTGCAGAGGTTCTCCTCTTTGTCGGCCACCCGACCGCAGTTGAAGCAGATGTGTGTCGGTTCTTTAGTCACTTGCTTGATCATTTCAAATTGCGATTGGCTGGCCAGCACACAAAGATGCCCCTCGTGTTTTCCAATACAAACGCGGCTCTTTTCACTCATAATTCGTTGTTTCTCCTTTCTTAATTGAAGTTCCCGTCATTTTATCATAAGCCCCGCTCTCCGGACAACGGGTTTCAGGTTTCTGGGCAGGGCCGCAGAGTTAACATTTAGGAGTTTTTGCTCCTATGATTTCATAAATAACGTCGCGCAAGGGCTTGTCGCTGCTCCCCGTTTCTTGATACCATGACGCTATGGTGTGAAAAGGATCGTATGCCGTTGGTTGATACAACGGCACGGGCTTCGTCCACAACAGTCAGGGGAACAAAGATGAAAACGTTATTGTCGGCAAAAACACTCATCGCCGCAATCGCGGCGTTCGTAAGCGTCCTCACCGTTCAGGCAGGCAACGCATGGTTGTATGACAACTCCGCAAAGACTCTAACCGAGCAGGTCACCGATGGTTCCATGCCTTGGGTGATTGGCGGGGTTTCCGCGTCCGGTACGGAACTCTCGGCAACAGCGACATCAAGCAACTTCGCGACTCTTACGACAACTGGTGACTCAACCGAACTCGACTTCACCACCATCACCAATGCCTCCGGCACCGCTTTCACTCTAGTGAGACTTGGCGCCCATATTCTTAAACAACGCTCGACACTCACCAAGGTAACAGCGCCCGAACTGGGCGAGGCTAGTAATTACGCTTTCATGGCTTGCACGGCACTTGTGGATGTCGTTGCGCCCAAACTTCCCAAAGTCGGTGTCCAAACCTTCAATGGTTGTACTTCGTTGTTCTTCCCCAGCCGATGGGACGTAGAACGTCAATGCACGGATCTTGACAGCATTACTACAATCGGCAAGGAAAATTTTAGAGGAACGGCTCTGTCCGGTAGGATTTCGTTCAAGGGCTGCACCATGGCTTCGACAGCCAGTGGTCTTTTCCAGAACTGTACCATCACAGAGATCGAGCTTAAGCCAGAGGGGGAGCACGATTTTGGGGCATATATGTGCGCATGACCGACCGCGTGATGGCGTTCAACAACAAGGTTGTGGCGCTCGTCCACAAGGTGATGCCAGAAAAGAAGTTCTGTTTTATAGCCTACAACAACTATAGCGGCCTTCCCTGTGCGATGCGGCACGATACAACAGGATGATGGGGAAATGATCGGTGTTCTGACTCCGCAATTTTCGCATCTTCGCACCGTCGCGCGAGAAAAAACCACTTTTTGCAAAAAACCGCATTCTCCTGTTTGCCATAGCGGCGGGAATCGGGTATAGTTGGGACATCAATTACGGTTCTCTTCTCGATTTCCGAGGTGGCCGTAGTGCCGTTTTCACATGTGACACGAGGTGATCATGAAAAAAGTGTTGTTCGGTTTGCTGATGGCGGGGGTGATTGTGTTTGGCGCCAGTGCCGCTGAAAAGGTGCGTTGGCCGGTCTGGTTCGCTTTCAACGGCGTGGAGGATATCGATGTCGTCGGGCTTCGCCTGAACCTCCCTTCTGGCGAGTGTGAGCAGGTGACGGGCATCGACCTCGGTTTTATTGGCCGTTCCCAGTATTACAATGGCATCCAAATCAACCTGTTCCGCAATGACGTCGAGGACACCCTTGCGGGCTGGCAGATCGGTTGCTACAACTCGACAAGCCTGGGTGACGCGCTGGGCTTGCAGACGGGCCTTTGGAATGAGGCGCAGAGCCTCTATGGGTTTCAGGCCGGCTTGGTGAACCTCGCTGATTACGCGACGGGCTTTCAGATCGGGCTGATCAACCGCGTAGAGGATATGCACGGCTACCAGATTGGATTGGTCAACATTATCCGCAGCGGTCGCGTCCCCTTCTGTCCGATCATCAACGCGTGCTTCTAACCGTTGCTTTTTATCGTCCGGCAACGCCTGAGGCGCTGTCGTGTGCGCGGCGGGCAAGCCAAGGCCCGCCGTCTTCTTTTATTTCAGGAGAGGCTCTTGCAAAACCCCTCGTGGCATGGGCGTCCCGCCCATGAGACACGGGCAAGATGCCCGTGCCACACCTGCAAGCAAGGGGTTTTGCAAGACCCTCAGGAGAGTGTCCATGCAGATCAAACCGTTTGCCGCCCTGCGCCCCGCCCCCGAAAAAGCCGCTCTTGTCGCCGCCGTGCCCTACGATGTGGTTGATACCGCCGAGGCGCGCACCCTAGCCGCCGGCAATCCCGACAGCTTCCTGCATGTTTCGCGCCCTGAGATCGATCTGCCGGACAGCGTGGACATCCATGACGATGCCGTGTACGCGCAGGGTGTCAAGGCCTTCCGTGACCTTCAGGCGCGCGGCGCGCTGGTGCGTGAGGCTGACGAGCGGCTCTATGTCTACCGCCAGATTATGGGTGGCCACAGCCAGACCGGCGTGGTTGCTTGCTGTCACATTGATGACTATGCTTGCGACATCATTCGCAAACATGAGAAGACCCGCAAGGATAAAGAGGATGACCGTACGCGTCATTGCCTTGAGTTGAATGCCAATTCCGGGCCGGTCTTTCTGACCTACCGCGACACTCCCGCGCTCGACGCGCTGGTTGCCGCCACCCAGCAGACGACTCCGCTTTACGACTTCACCGCGCCGGACGGCGTGCGTCACACGGTCTGGCGCGTCGAGGAGGACGCCGCCCCGTGGGTCGAAGCGTTTGCCGAGGTTCCGCTGGCTTACGTGGCGGACGGCCACCACCGCGCGGCTGCCGCTTTCCGCGCCGGCCAACAGCGTCGCGCCGCCAATCCGGCCCATACCGGGCGCGAGGAGTACAATTGGTTTCTCGCTGTACTCTTCCCGGGAACCCTGTTGCGCATTCTGCCCTACAATCGCTGCGTGGCGGATCTCAACGGTCTCGCGCCCGAAGCTTTTCTGGCGCAGGTCTCCAAAATCTTTACTACCGCTCCGGCTGACGGTGCTGATCCGACCGGTCCGCGTGAAGTGCGCATGTACCTCGCTGGCCGCTGGTATGCGCTCACTTGGGACGAGGTCGTGGCCGACGACCCGGTGAGCCGCCTTGATGTCAGCGTGTTGCAGGACCGCCTGCTTGCACCGGTGCTGGGTATCGATGATCCGCGCACTAGCATGCGCATTTCATTTGTCGGCGGCATTCGCGGCGCTGCTGAGCTGATTCGCCGCGTGGACGGCGGACGCGGCGCGGTGGCCTTTTCGATGTACCCCGTGACTGTCGCTCAGATGATGGATGTCGCGGATGCGGGCAAGATCATGCCGCCCAAGAGTACTTGGTTCGAGCCCAAGCTACGTTCGGGCCTGCTGGTTCACACGCTGGATTGAGTTGGTTCAAAGCGCCACGCGCTGGCCAGCCGACCGGCGTACCGGCTGCTGCGGCAGGAGGCCCGCCTCGTGGCGGGCGGCTTGCGGGTTATCAACGATCACGCTGAAGACGCGGTAGCGCGCGGTGAGGCCGGAAGCCGACTTCAGCATCGGCGGCGGGTGGCCTTTGCCGGTGTAGGCCTTGCCGGTTTTGCGTGTCCGTTCGTTGAAGGCCGTCCAGCCTTCAGCATCTTCGGCTTCGAGGATTTCCTGCACATCCTCCTTCGAGAGCCGCGTGCGCGAATTTTCGAACGTGGCCTTTTCGTACCGGATGCGCAGCGTTACGTCGTTGACACTCGCCGCCGTGATGATCCAGTCGCCGTGGTAGTAGACGATGTTGCGCGCGTTCGCAAGAATCATGTGCTCCGCATCGTCCAACTCCGTGCCGGCGCCACCGTAGCGCGCTTCACTCTGCTTGACACTTTCGCCCACGCGTGCCTGTGCCGCACAGACCACGCTTAGCAAGCAAGCCATGGCCAAACTAACGATATCCATTCGCATCCTCATCGGGCGACCCTCCTTTTACGTGTGTGCGTTTTGACGAAGTCAGCGATGCGAGTCAAGGTCTCGGGGCTGAGAAAATGCTCCATCGCGCAGGCATCCTTCTCCGCTGTTTCGTCAGAGACCTTGAGCAGCGTCAAGAATTCCTTGAGCAGCGTATGGCGACCGAGAATCTCGCTGGCGGCATGCGTACCGGCCTCGGTGAGATCTACGGCACCATACGGCTCTTGGGTGACATAACCACGTTTCTTGAGTTCAAGCACCGCCTTGATGACTGAGGGCATCTTGACGTGCAACGCCTGCGCCACATCGCGCACGCGGGCACTGCCGTTCGTCTGCGCCAGTAGGTAGATGGTCTCCAAATAGTCTTCTAGGCTGTTGGTCATGTCACGTCCGCAACCTGAACGTTGGGCGTTGCCCCCCGTCCATTCACGGTGATGGGCTTACCGTTTCTTCTCGAAGCCCTGCTCGTTGATGATCTTCTGCAATCCGGCGCGCAGCGTGCAATCTTCCGGCAGAACCTTGTTGCGGATCAGGACGTTGAAGGCGTTGCGCAGACCGATGATCTCGCCTTTACGGCCCTCCAACTTCTGCTTGTCCATGCCGCCCAGTTCAGCGAGATAGGCATTCGCGATCGTCTTGATCTCGTTGATGCGGGGCTCCGTCTTTTCATAGGAGATAACCTCCAGCAAACGGTGGAGCGCCGCCGCCTTGTTGGGGTCGGCGGGGTTGGCCCGCGCATATAACTTGGCCGCAGTCTCGCGCCGCAGCGCCATCACGTCCGCCTCGTTGGCGGCCGGTCCGCCGTGCGTGGTATTAGCATAACGGGAAGGAATTTCGCGTAGCCAGATGTTGCGGAAGCGCACCGGATTGCCGTGGTCCTGAAGTTGCAGCGGCAACTTGTTCGCGTGCGGCTTCAACGGACGGCGGCGGCAATGCGTGGTCAGACCTTCCATTTCCCAGTGATCCTGTACCAACACGCCGTTGTGGAAAACGGTGACCGATCCCGGCCACTTCAACGTCTCACCCTCCCAGATCGGCTGGTGAAATACGATGTCATAGGTCTGCCATTCGCCCGGCTTGCGGCAGGCGTTCACCATCGGCGGATTCTCGGCATAGACCGACGCGGCTTGGCCGTCGGCATAGTTGGGATTCTTGTTACTGCCGTCAGGCAGGACTTCCGTCTCATAGGAGTCCAGCACCTGAATCTCATAGTTGCCCATCAGGAAGACGCCGCTGTTGCCGCGACCCTGGCCTTGCCCTTCGACCCGGATAGGTGCCGCCCACTCGATGTGCAACTGGCAGTCGCCGAACGACTGCTTGGTACGGATATAACCCGCGCCTTTGACCGACTCAAGCGCACCGTCCACCAGACGCCACTTGGTCGGCTCGCCCTTGGTGCTCTCCCAGTTGTCCAGCGAGGTGCCGTCAAAAAGGACAATCGCATCCGACGGCGGCTGGCCCGGCTCCGCCGTAATTTTCTTAGGCACCGGGCGATTCATGTCGTGTACCGCCCATGCATGCAATGCGTCAGGCGTATCGCCATACAATCCCGCCATCACTGTCGCCGCAGACCCTGCGGCCAGAGCCGCCACCATCATTCGTACGTGCTTCATTCGCGTATTCCTCCAAAGATATAAACCGTCACTCGGTTGTTGCCGAACAGTGTGGCACAAAAGCACGCGGATGACAAACGTAATCACGGGCAAAGCCCGCGATGGGGTGTAAGGCTGTGAGGCTGTGAGGGGAAGTCAGGCGGCTCGTCCCCCAAAAAACTCCGTATCTCCGTACCTCCGTGGTGAAAAAGGCACGTTTCATGCTCTTTGTTGAGCGGAACTACGGACCGTGGTACTATGCCCGTGAATGCGTAGGTGGCTCTGGTACATTCTTGCAAAACCCCTCGTGGCATGGGCGTCCCGCCCATGAAACACGGGCAAGATGCCCGTGCCACACCTGAAAGCACTGGGTTTTGCAAGAGCCACACATCGTGTGATAAAATCTAAACTCGGACGGCAAAGATGAAAAAGACGACATTACACGCTTTTATCAGTGACGCGCTCAGGGTGGCATGCGCAGTGATGGGTTTTGCGCTTGCGGCATCGGGTGCTCCTTTGACCGAACGCGAAGTGCTCGACAGATTATCCATCTGGATGGACGGCCATCCGGTGATGGGCAGTCTGGCGGGAAGCACCATCGCGTCAACAGTTCGATTTCCGGAAAACGGCGATGCCTACAGCGTGTACGTTGTGGCGTTCTCGCCGATCGGCTATGCCGTGCTCAACAGTGATGACCGGCTGCCGCTTACCGTCGCCTTTAGTGCATCGTCAAGCGTCAATTTGGCCGACCTGCCCGATAACGCCTTCCGCGCCGCTCTGCTGACCCATGCAGAAAAGGCACTGCAAGCGCTGCGCGGGATGGACGCCGCGGCCGCGCCCGACCTCTCCTACCGCCGCGCCGCGAGCCGCGGACCTCTGAGCATTGAGCAATACGGTCCCTTCCTGACGACTACTTGGAACCAGTGCAATCCGTACAACCTACTGTGCCCTGATGACCCCAACGGCAGTGATTACTACGGACACCGCGTGCCGTCCGGTTGCACGCCGACCGCCTACGCGCAGGTGCTCTACTACCACCGCTGGCCGCTCTACGGACAAGGCACGCACAGCTACACCGACAATAGTGGCTCGATCACCGGCACGCACAGTGTCTGCTTCAGCCCGCCGTTCGGCTGGGCGGCCATGCAGACCGCCTACGACCCTTGGGCCGTCTCCCAGCCGGGGGACAATGAAGTCGCCGACCTTATGTACCGCCTAGGTGTCGCCGCCGAGGCCGATTATGAGAACGGCGGCACCAGCGCAAGTATTCTGACGCTGGGCAACCGCCTTAATACGTATCTCTTTTACGAGCCTATAGGCTACGCGGGGTCGCAGGCCGAGTTGCTGCCGGGCCTTAACGAGAGCCTGCGCGTAGGCTACCCGTGCGTCATCGCGGTCCCCGGCCACGCGATTGTGGCGGATGGATTGTTGGACGATAGCGGGACTATGTCGTACCACATCAACTACGGCTGGGGCGGTTCAAACGACGGCTGGTGGTCCGCCGATAATGTGAACGGCAAGGCGATTAGCTACGGCTGCACCTCGCTCAAACCCATACTGATGGCGTTCCCGGCCGCAGCGACAGTGCAGGCGGTAGCCGGCGAGCCCATGACCCTCGAGTGGTGGTTGCCATCCCGCCGTGAACAAGAGGCTGAGCACATTCGGCTCCGTCGGCTGACGCCGCATAGCGCAGTCTGGAACTCTGCCGCCGAAACGCTGGACCATACCGTGTCAAGCGGCTGGCAGATCAAACCCGAAGGCCGCTCCGGCGCGTGCTGGTTCGCTGGGCCGCTCGGCTACAAAGTATTGACGCTCACCGACTTTTTTGTCCCCGATGCTTCGTCGGCACTCACCTTCTGGATGCAATGTCGGCTGTCCAGTGCGCCTTTCCGGGTCGCGGTTTCTAGCGACGGCGGGAACACCTACACAACCCTGTTCGAAAAGAACGACAATTATACGTTGAGTTGGCAGTCCTACACGGTTCCGCTTGGCGCGTATGCCGGCGAGCAACTCCGGATCAGGTTTGAATTGATCCGGGGATCGTACTATCAGAGCGGCGGCGTCTGGCTCGACGACCTTAGCGTCACCTCCGGCACTTGGTGGCGCTGGCTGCCGTTCATCGAGGATACGACGCTCGCCTCGCGCCGGTATTCCGAACAGCGGACGCTGCTTGATAACTGTGCCGACTTCTCGATCTTTGAAGTAACGTCCTCATCGACCTACAAAGACTGGGCCGTCAGTACCACCGGTGGCGTGGATCAGTGCTTCTACAAGCAGCCGGGCGGTTATTCGAACCGCGAATATCATCTGACTGCAAAAGCACCGATCACTCCCGGTACTGGTACGCGGCTGTTGATGCGCTGGAAGCGTAACCTCGCGGGTGACGGTTTCCGCGTACTGGTCTCGCCTAACCGCTCGACCTTCACAGAGATCTGGAACGCGGGCGGCGCTTCGGATTGGACAGAGCAAGCCATCCCGCTCGGTGCCTACGCCGGGCAACCGATCTACCTGCGGCTGGAATATACGACCGGCAGTTATTATTCCAGCGGCGGAGTCTGGATCGACACCCTCTGGCTGCAAGATGTCACGAACCCGGAACTGGAGGGCCAGCCCGTACACCTCACGGTTACGACAGCCCCTCTGGAGGTCGGCAGCTACACGCTGGCGTCGGTCGTGGAGGACACCAACGCGATATCCCACACGCTTTCGCCGCCATTCACTCTGAACGTCTCGCCGCGTTTCAATCACCGGCTCGAATCCGGCGGAAGCGTCACGTTGACCAGTTACAACGGTAGCTCCGAGCGGCTGGATATCCCGTCGGAGTGGGCAGGCCAACCGGTCGCGGGCATCGCTGCGAACGCTTTTGCCGGTACCCCGGTTGTTTCTGTGACTCTGCCTGCATCGATCGCGACGCTCGAAACCGGCGCTTTCGCCGACGCCAGCGCTTTGCAACGACTCTTTTTCGCGGGCAACGCGCCATCCGCCGCCCCCAACGCGCTGGCGGGCTCGGCGGCGACCGTCTACTATCTGCCGGGAAGGTCAAACTGGTCCGCCAGCTTTGGTGGCCGGCCGGCCTTGCTGTGGAATCCCGCGCCGGTTCCCGGCGCCGGATTCGGTTTTCAGGGCGGGATTTTTGGCTTCACGCTGACCGGCACGCCACTGATCCCGGTGCATGTGCAGGCAACCACCAATCTTACATCCGCCGTCTGGTCTTCAGTCACCAACGCCGAGCTTAACGCCGCCGGCACGCTGCAAGTCCGCGATCCGGAGTCTCCGGCGCATGCGGGACGCTTCTACCGCGTTGTCTGGCCGTGAGGCGCACACGGGACTGCGGGTGTGGGCGGTGTGGCACGGGCATCTTGCCCGTGGTGGCGGCGTAAACGCCGCCCACAGAACTGCCGCGCACACCCCTGTCACTGACCGGCTACCGCGCTGACGATCGCATCGGCGGCGCGCGTTGAGGCGTCGCCGGTGCCCAGCAGGGCGTTTGTCTCGTCGAGCGTGGCCAAAGTCTGTGCGCGTGCGTCGGCGTCTGTCAGATAGCGCTGGAGCTGGTCGGCGAGGCGCTGCGGTGTGAAAGCGTCTTGGATGAGTTCCGGCATGACCTCGCGGCCGGCGATGATGTTGGCGAGCCCCAGATGTTTCACGCCCTTGATCAGCCAGCGCCCGATCCAGTAAGTCACGCGGCTGGCGATGTAGACCAGCACGGTGGGGCAGCGCATCAGGCAGGCTTCCAGCGTGGCGGTGCCTGAAGTGACCGCCGCAGCGTGCGCCTGAAGCATCACGTGGCGTGCCTGGCCATCGACAAAGGTGAGGCGCGCGGGCCGGGTGCGGGCGCGGGCGGCGACCGCCTCGCCGAGTTCGCGCATGGCCGGGGTGGGGGCGGGAATGATGAACGAGCAATCGCCCTCCAAACGTTCTTCAAGCAGGGTGGCGGCGGCCAGCAGGCGCGGCAGGATGCGCGTGATCTCACTGGCGCGACTGCCCGGCAGCAGCGCGATGCGGTGCGTGCCGTTCCACGGGAGCGCGACGGGCGGCGCGGCGCGTGTTTCGGCGGCGCGATCGACCAGTGGATGCCCCGTGAAGCGTGCGTCGAGCGATGTCTGCTTGAAGAGCGCGGGCTCAAAGGGCAGGATGCAGAGCAGCAGATCGAGTATGCGCGCGAGTTTCGGGATGCGCCCGCGACGCCAGGCCCAGACCTGCGGACAGATGTAGTGAACCGTTTTGATACTGCGGTCGTGCGCGAAGCGGGCGAGGCGCAGGTTCATACCGGGATAGTCTACCGTGAGCACGATGTCGGGCTGCCAGACGCGGATCTCGCGCTTCATGTGTCTGATCATGCCCAACAGGAACGGCAGGTTGCGCAGCACGGGGGTGATGCCAATGAGCGCAATACGGTCGGTGTGATAAAACAACTCGGCTCCCTCGGCGCGCATAGCATCGCCGCCGAAGCCGCGGAAGACGATGGGACGGTCCACGGCAGCCCGCAGAGCGCGCATCAGGGCGGCGGCGTGCATGTCACCGCTCACCTCACCGGCGCAAATCATGATTTTCAGAGGGGTGTTCATACGGGTCTGAGCGGTGCAGGCGGCAGGCCGGAATCAAGGCCGATGATCGCGATGTTCATGCGGTCGGCGGCGGCGATCACAGCCGGGCGGTCAAGCAAAACCAAGCGTCCGGCCTGATAGGCGAGCGCCGAGACACCGGCGCGGCGCAACACGGGGATGGTCTTCGCGCCGATCACGGGAATGTCAAAACGCATGTCGTGGCCATTCTTGGCGACCTTGACCACCACGGCACCGCGTCCGCCCAACTTGCCGCCGCGGCGGATTGCACGGTCGGTGCCCTCGAATGCCTCGACGGCCAGCACCATGCCGTCCTTCACGAGCAGCGTCTGGCCGATGTCCAGGCCGCAGATGTCGCACGCGACCCGGTGCCCGAAGGCGATGTCACTCGCCTCGCGTTCGTCCGGCGCGCGGCGGGTAAGCACGCCCACGCCGGGAATGTGCTCATCCATGTAACAGGAAGCCGGCAGCATGCGGATGCCGACACGTTCCACCTCGATTGCGATGCGTCCAAAAATCGTATGCGCGTTTTTGACGGGCAATTCCTTGAGCCAGGTGCGCGCCAGCGTATCGAAACGCGTACGAAAGAGCGCGATCGGGGTGATGCCGCCGGCCATAATGCCGTGGGAGAAGTCCATGCTCGTGACCCATTCGAAGATACGCTGGATCTCGCCTACGCCGAACCAGACGCAGGTGTCCGCCAGTGCGGCGGTGGCGCGGGCGGTCGAGCCGCGTAGCGCCAGCATGGTGATGCGTTGGACACCGGCTTTGCGCGCGCCGACGGCAATACAAGCGGGGTAGGTGCCGTCACCCGCGACGATCAAAAGATGACGGATGGGTTCAGGAGTCATGTGTTCGGAGTATACCGGATGAGGAAAGGATGAGGGAAGGGAGAAGTTTGGGTGTAACGCGGTAACGTCGGTCGCCAACTTTTTGCTAACACTTCAGCGGACGGTTATGATACGCTGTACGGTTGTAACCTAAAGTTGGGGAGCGTGTGTGTTCAGAAAGGGCAGACAGTCTAGTCGGGATATGGTGACGCGGTATGAGGCGAAGTACATCATTCCGCGTTCACGTGTTCCTGAAATACGGGCGTTTATCCGCCCGTTCTGTCGGCCTGATCCCTACGCCCACGGCAACCCGCCGGAGTACACAATCACCACGTTGCAGTTGGACGATTCCCGTTATTCGCTTCACAACGCTAAGGAATTCGGGGCGCTGAATCGTTTCAAGCTGCGGGCGCGGACCTACGGCACGATCGGTTCGACGCCGGTCTTCGCGGAGGTCAAGTCGAAGTTGGAAGACACGATCATCAAATCCCGTGCGGCGATTCCCTTTAAGGCATGGAACAGGGAACTGGTGTTCGGGGTGCATCTGCCCAATTTTTTCCATAGCGAGCGGCAGGAGATCGATTTTTTGCAGTTCAGGCGTTTGGCTTGGGAGATCGGTGCCGAACCCAAGGTGCTGGTGCGTTATATCCGTGAATCTTACGTGGGGGCGATCGACAGCTACGTGCGGGTAACGTTCGATCGTAACCTGCAATACCAGATAACTGACTCCTGGACCGACTTTGGGCGCAGTGGTTTCTGGCGCGGCATGGATTCGACCGAGGCGCAGGGATTCGGACTGCCCTACTCAGGCGTGGTGATGGAAGTGAAAACGCTCTCCCAAACACCGGCCTGGGTGATGGACTTGGTGGAACGATTCGAGTTGAGTAAGCGAGGAAACTGCAAGTATTCGACCGCCATCTGGCGCGAGGGGGTCTTTACGAAACACCCCGGAACAAATTCTGAAACTGAAGAAGCGTTGGTGAGCCTGTAAAGGAGCAGTGTAAACCGTGAACGTGCATGACTATCTGGCCCTGTTTTTCGGGACGCAAGAGCCGCTAAACCCGGCTCTTGTGGCGGGGGCGATGGTGCTGAGTTTCCTGCTGGCCATCCTCATCGCGACCGTGTACCAGGTCACCTTCCGCGGCTTCACCTACTCGCGCTCCTACATCCACACCATGGTGCTGGGCAGCATGGTGACCTGCATGTTGATCATGGCGGTTGGCAATAACATCGCGCGCGGCATGGGCATTCTGGGTACATTGGCGATTATCCGTTTCCGCACGCCGGTACGCGACCCACGCGACGCCATGTTCCTCTTCGCTTGCCTCGGCGTCGGCATTGCCTGCGGTGCCGGCACGCCGGTGGTCGCGGTGATCGGTACCGGTTTGATCTGCGCTGCAGCACTGCTGTTGCACTGGATACCGTTCGCCTCGCGCCGCGACTACGAAGGCCTGTTGCGTTTCATCATGCCCGTCGATGACGCAGAGACCGCGCAAACTGCGCAGGAGATTCTCAAACGCTACTGCTCCTCGTTTTATCTGCTCGGCATGCGCGATGCGGAGCAGGGCGATGCCATGGAGTTTTCGTACCAGGTGCGGTTGCTGGATCCGGCCTATCAGCAAGATCTCGTCGCCGCCTTCAAAAAAGCGGGTGGCTTTTCGGACCCCGTGCTGCTGTTGCAGCGTACGACGGTAGAACTGTAAGGACAGTGAATCAAGATGAAGACCTCATATAGACGACCCATGCGGCTGCCCTTCAGGCTGATTCTGAAACGCCTGATGCGGGTCTGCTTCATATTGCTCGTGATAGGTCTGATTCCCTTTTTCCTCTGGTTCCAGACGCAAGATCCTAAAGCGTACCGTTTCAACGGCG
Organism: Lentisphaerota bacterium; assembly: GCA_012838435.1. Lineage (GTDB taxonomy): Bacteria > Verrucomicrobiota > Kiritimatiellia > RFP12 > UBA1067 > DUPH01. The sequence continues at coordinate 20,672 of DUPH01000009.1, forward strand.
TGGTCGAGAGTGAGGCCGAAACCGTGGGTCCTGTCGAGACCGCGCGCATTCTGTCGATCGAGGTCCAGTCCGGACAATCTGTGAAGGCTGGCGACGTGCTGGTGCGCCTAGACCCCGCCGACCGCGCGATGGACTTGGCCATGAACGAGGCGCGCCTTAAGAACTACGAGCAGGATCTGTTACGCTATGAGCAGGACATCGTCCGGCAGCGGCAGGACTTGCAGGACTCCGAGCGCCGTTGCCGTCAAGCCGTACGCGAAGCGGAGACCGCCATTGAGACCGAACGAATGAACCGCACCCGTGACGCGGCCGAACTGGCTGGTCTGCAAGCCGAGATCAAACGCCTGCAGCCCTTGATCGACCGGCGGCTGGTCAGCGAAACCGAGCTGTCGCGCCTGCGCCCCGCTGCAGAGGCTCTCGCCACCACGGTCGCCGAATACACGCCCCTGCTCGCCACCTTGGAAAAACAGCACGCGCGCGCGATTGAGGACCTGAACGAGGTCAAGGCGCTGCTGGCCGAAACAGCAACGAAAGGCACCGATGCCGATCCGATCCTTACCACCATACGCCAGGCTGTGGAGACCTGCCGCAAGGCCGCCACCAACGACCCCTCTGTGCTGCGTGCCTCGCGTTCCGGCGTGGTGTCGTGCGTCCTACGCCAGCCCGGCGACGTGGTGACGGGCGGCGAGCCCGTGGTGCGCGTGGCCGCATCAAGCGCGCTCTATATCACCGGAATGCTGACACAGCACCAACTCCAAGACCTGAAGGTCGGTGACATCCTGCACGTCGCACGCGCGGCAGCCGGTCAGCGTGAGACGCTCAAAGCACAGGTCGAGGTCATCGCACCTGAGGTGATGGACCTGCTGGACCCTTTCAATCCAGTACCGCGCTTTCCGCTACGCGGCCGGCGTGTACGTATGCGCGTTCTGGACGAGAACAACGGCCTGATTCCCGGTGAGACTGTGACTTTGGAGTCGGGGCATCGCGAGACCTGGCTGGAGGGGGTCAAGCGCATCTGTTTTTTTTCTGGAACTCCGCCAGCAACGCCATAAACGTGCGCTGAGCGGGCATTAGGTTGAACAAGGCATGCGGCCATGCCGCGAGGGATCAAAAGGAACAACTTTCAACGTTCAAGTTGTAGGCACATCATGGTGATAAGGCGAGTATGGCACACCGCAAAACGTTGCGTAGCCGGAACGATCGTTCTGGCTGTTGCTGGTTGCTCTACAGTCGAAGACCAGACGCTCGCCATGTCCAAGCCCGTAACCCAAACAGATACGGCATCCTCTGTTCCGGCGACACCACCAGCCGAGCCGCCAGCCGAAGGCTACGACTGGAATACTCTAGCCCGCATGGCGGCGGCTAACTGCAGCGAAGCCCGCGCCCTGCTGTTAGATGCGCAGGCGGAACGCAACAAGACGGCGGTGGACACCGGCTGGCGTAACCCCCGGCTCCGTCTGGGACACGGCTGGATCGACCAAGACAACGACACGCCGGGACGATCCGGCATGCGGACCTACCCCGACGAGGCGGGCTCGCCGCAACGACCGTTTAGGAGCTACCGTGAATGGGATGACCGCTCGTTCACGGAGCGATCCGTGGGGCTGCGCGTCTACACGGCCAACCCCTTTGTGAACCGTTGGCTGCGCAAGCGCGGTGAGGCCGCAGCACGCGCGATTGAGAAAGAGTCAGAGGAGGAGGCCTACGCGATCTTCTGCGAAGTCAAGATGCTCTGTCTGGAGGCGGAGCTGTTGCGCGAGGAAGTCGATCTGCTGGAGCGGATGGCCGAGGTTCGTGCCAAGCTGCGCGACCTGCGCCGCGAGCAGTCCGAGGCGGGCGTGACCAGTCCGCTCGACCTGATCCGCGCCGAGACGAAGCTGGCGTCGCAACGCTCTGAGCTTTTCGGCAAGCGGATGGCGCGGCAACAACTCGTGCGGCGCATTGCCGTACTCGCCGGCGTACCGGCCGAAGGGCTCCGCCTGCGACCGCGCACAACGGACTGGGTGCCGGTGC
>DUPH01000118.1 GCA_012838435.1 Lentisphaerota bacterium
CTCGCCCGCATAGTTGTGCGTGGCGATCAACTCCAGCACAAGTGTGTCGGCGGTGTGCGGGATGCCCTGAAGGGCCTCCAGTTGCGCCAGATCATAAACATGATCCTTGTAAAGAACGTTCCCGCCGCCGCAGAAAAGATCCTGTCCGCCCTGCGTCAGCGTGTCTTTGATCAACTGGACATCTTCATTCACCCCGAACAGTTCGAGCGAGTGGACTTGGGACTGTCCGCCTTGATCCGGCCCCAGACCGACGCGCAGAATCTCCACGCCGTCAAGCCTGATGATGAAGCGGTCATCCTCCGTGGCGGGATCAAGCGACTCCAACTGCGCAAGGATCATCCCTAGATCAATCTTGGTGTGACGCGGCAGACCGGTGAAGCACAGCATCGCGGAGTTGGTCCCTGCGCTCATCGAACGCAGGAAATACGATCCAGGAAAACCGGCGGTCTGCAGCGTGTTCGTCGGGAACGGCGCATACTGCGCGATAAGCCCCGCAGCGGGCACGTTGTTCGGCAGATCGGCGATCTCGTCCGCAGTCAGCGCACGGTTCCAGATGCGCGTCGCCCCGAGGTCACCGTTCAGCGGCACCTGACCCGACGCCCTGAAATCTTTGCCAAGGCCGAGATAGGACCCCGCGAGCGCGTAGGGGCCGAGTGTTTCCGTCGCGGCGTTACCGCGCTGCACACCATCCATGTATAGGTAGAGCTTGCCGTCGCGGCGCACCGCTGCCGCACGGTGCCAGTTGCCGTCACGTGTCCCGGTAACCGCGCCCGACCAAGCGGTGACCCCTTCCCCTCTAGAATTGGCAGTAACCAGCCTGAACTGATTGTTTTCGGCCAACTCAAAGTTACTGATGGCTGCCAGCCATCCGTGGTAATTACCGAGGAGAATGCCGCGTCCGCTATCGGTGGTCCGGAACATGACCTCAAACGTGTAGTTTGTCTGCGTGACCTGCCGGAGCAGCGGCGAGAGCGGCACGCGCCAGCCTCCCCGCTCCGAAAAGGCGTTGAACGGCTCATACGGCGCATATTCGGCAAGCAATCCATCGCGCGCGACAACACCGAAGCCAGGCGCGCAGTTGGCGGCCACGCCCGCCACCTCGTCGGCGCTCAGGGCGCGCGCCCACACGCGGGCGGTACCGATCTCGCCATCGAAAAGCCCCCAGTTTTGACGCCCGTCCTGTCCGATGTACAGGTAGTCGCCCCCCAGATCGAACTTGCCGTGCGTCCACGTATTGGAACCGATCAACACACCGTCCATATAGAGGTAGGCGTTGGTATCGCTCCTGACGCCTGCCAGATGGTGCCAGTTGCCATCACGTCCCCTCAGATCCCAAGAGGGCAAAACCTGAACACACTCGGATGTCGTGGCTGTGTTTGTGCTCCAATACAACATCGCCTGGCTCCACGCCTCGAGCTGCAGGTTGACCGCTCCGCCGCCGGTGCCGGGGTAGGTGCCGAACAGGACATTCGGCCCTGTGGATGTCGTGCGGAACCACGCTTCCAGCGTGAAGTCACCCTGCGGCAACTGCTTCAGCGCCGAATCGGCGGCCATCGGGATACGCAAGCGCGTCTGCGCCAACTTCTCGGCATCGAACGGTCCCTCGTCATGGCCGGCGGTATCGGGCATGGTGCCGCCGACCGGCACCTCCGCACGGGCCGTATCCCACACGCCGCCCAGACTCGCGGTTCCGCCGTTGCTCAGCCAGCCGTTCCAGAACATGCCGTCCGGTTGCCCCGCATCCACGCGCATCCGGTAAGCCAACTGCCCCGGCGCCAACGTGATCGACGGCAGTGCCTTAGGCGTGAAGGCCAGCGCTTCGCCGTCCGCTCCGCGCGCGTAGACCGCCTGCACCTCGGCCGCCGAGAGAGCGCGGTCCCACAGCGCCAGCTCATCAATCATGCCCTTGAAACAACGCCCCCCCGCAGCTTCCGTCGCCGAGCGGTAAGCGCCGACATGCAACCCGCGCACCCCGTAAAGGTCGAACATCGTGTCGGCTGCCACGCCGGACTTGGTGACCACCTGCACGCCGTTGCTGTACACAGTGAGCGTTACGGTATTCCCGACCGTGGAGAAGGTGTGCGCGATATGAATCCACGTCTGCAAGCCCGTCTTCACGTCCCCTGCCCACACCTGTCCCGCATGGCAACTAAAAACGTCGCGGTTCCCGTCCGTGGTCTCATACGATATCGTGTAATTGTCGTGCGACTGAAAGAGGCACTGCCGCGTGTCTTGGGTCTGCTGCCAATACCACAAGGCGATCGTAAAGGAGCGCCCCAGATTATCGTGATGGTAAGGCAACCGGAACGCACTCGTGCCGTCCAGTATCAGGGCGTTTCCCACGATGCCCGCCGCGCCGTCAGCCACTCCGACAGCCGGCTGACCGAACAGCACGGTCGCGTCGTGAAAGGAACTTGAAGTCACCAAATTAGAGAACGCGCAGTCGGCGTCCTCGAAGTTCCAGTAGGCCACCGGATCATCGATACCCGCCTGACCGTTCGCCACCCCAACCAATCCAAGCGCTGCCACACTCACAACCATCGCAGCCCATGTTCTCTTTACCTGTCGCAAACTGACTCTCCTTTCGCCTGATCAAAAACGATTCTACTAGTTGTTAGGTAATGATACCCATTTCCCGCGAAACGGGCAATCTCATCTCTTCCGTGCCCGATTTCAGTGGTTGTAGATTTTCGGTGTTGACCTCTTTCATCTCCCCCGCATAATGGACGCCAACAGGAGAAACGGTCATGATGCGTATTGGAATGATGCTGGGGCTGATTGCCATATTGGCGGGCCATGCAGGTGCTGAACTAACACCGGGGACGGCGCGACTGACGCTTCAGGCGTTCGATCCCGGTAAAAATCTGGTGACCAACGGATCGTTTGAAACCGAGGTCAACGGCATCCCGACAGGATGGCTGTGGGACCGCCGTAACACCGACGCCACGCTCACGTTCGACACGCAAAATCCGCATACAGGACGCGCCTCGATCAAAATCACAAATGGCACTGCCTTTGGCGCGCATGTGTTCGGTACGCTTTGGGTGGCCAGCCCGATCCCGGTCAAACCCAACACGCGCTACACCTATTCCGCTTCTGTTAAGACCGCCGGCACCCTCCCCGGCGTGTGGATCGGTGGCGGCGAGGGCTGGAAGATACGGCTCGGTCTGCCCGCCACCTACGGCCGATGGCAGCGGATATCGCGCACGTTCGTGACCGGCGAGCGGGAAACCACGTTTCAATTGCGCATCTGCACTGAGCGACCGACCGAAGCCATCTGGATCGATGACCTCTCATTGCGCGAAGGTGAGCGGCCGGTGCCAGCGTGTCTGGATGGTGTATCGCCTTCAACCTTTCTGGATCTGGTACCCCCCGCCCCGCCTGAAGTGACGCACCGTGGTCAAACTTTCGCAACGCGCTGGGCACCGGAGCGCTGGCCGTGTGATACATGGACGTTCTGCGCAGATGAATTCAAGGCGGAAGGTGTGGTCGTGGTCGACGATGCGTCCCGTCCCGCGGATGTGAAGGTAACGCTCTCTGACGGCGCGGGGAACGTTGTGGCATCGCAGCACGCGACGCTCGCGGCCGGAGATAAAACAGCACGTTTGATGTTGCGCTGCCATCTGGGTGACCGCCGCCCCGAGAAGCTTGACTGGAAGCTTCACCTGATTCGTGATGGGCAGACGTTGACGAGCAACACCGGAACCGTCAACGTGGTTTCCGCACCGCGCGTGCGTGCGGCCGTAACACCAGTGGTCGCCGCACGTGATCGATTGCGCACGGCGGTCGAACAGCTTGAACAGCGCGGGTTGGGCGCAGCATCGCGCGTGACGCTGACCGTACTGGAAAACTTTGTGCCGTGGGTTGACGCGGATCTCGCCGTCGGCAGGATCGACCGCGCGTGGGACACAGTCTACTTGCTCCAACAGATGGCGGCCCGCGAAGAGGCTCGCGCACAAGCCATCCTCAACGGGCAGGCCACCGATTTCCCTGTGCCGCGCTATGCGACCAGTCCGCTCGAAATCTCGCGTGCGCAGACCATCGGGACGCGACGCCACCCAGACGGACGGACCGAGCGCGGACCGGTTCTATTCACCGGTTACGGGCACTTCAGCCAAGTCAGAAAAGATGTCGAGAAACTCCCCGGATACGGCTGCAACATCATTCAGGTCGAATTCGGGCCGCACTCCGTCCTGCCCCAAGAGGATGAAACCAGCGATCGCGCGATCAATGAATTCCTGGCCCTCTGCGACCGTGCCGCGCAGGCGAATGTCTCCGTGAATCTACTGCTCAGCCCGCACTATTTTCCGCAATGGGCGCTCAAGAAGTGGCCGGAGCTTGCCGACTGCCGTGGCGGCTTTTTCAACTTTTGCGTCCATGATCCCCGCGCGCGCGCTGTCCTTGAAAAATCGCTGAGGCAGGTGATTCCCCGCGTGATGAACCATCCCGCGCTGCACTCGGTCTGTCTGAGCAACGAGCCGATCTGCGTCGATCTCTCCGCCTGTCGGATCACGGCGAAAACATGGCCTGCCTGGCTAGAAAAGCGTCACGGAACCATCGCCGCGCTCAACGTGCGCTGGAACACGACGTATGCCGACTTCGCGTCGATCCCGGTGCCCGCGCCGGCCTTCGAGGCGACGCCCGCCTGTCTCGACTTCATCCGTTTCAATAGCGAGACCTTTGCGGACTTTCACCGTTGGATGGCCGATCTGGTTCACGAGATGGCACCTAATTTGGCCGTTCATGCCAAGATCATGATGGGCGCACACTTTCACAAGACCTTGCACGGGGTCTGGTCTGTCGATCCCGAAGCCTTCGCCGCACTGAGCCAGTATAACGGTAACGACACCTACTGCATGTATAACAAGACAGGTGGCATGTGGAACAACGGCTGGCGGCACTGCCAAGCGGGCTACGACTACCAGCGGAGCATGGCCGATCTGTCGGTCGTTAATTCCGAAAATCACCTCATTGACGACCGCGATGTGAGCGTTATTCCACCGGCCCACCTCTATGCAACGCTGTGGCAGAACGCGATTCACGGGCAGAGTGCCACGACGATCTGGGTATGGGAACGGTGCAACGATGATGTGAGCGATCTGGCGGGATCGATCCTCCACCGTCCTGACTGCGTGGAGGCTGTGGGGCGCTGCGGCCTCGACCTCAATCGCTTGGCGCACGAAATCGCCGCGATCCAAAATCTCGCGCCTGAGGTGGTGTTGCTTTGGAGCCGATCGTCACTCGTACTCGGAACCGATCACGCGCCCGTTTTGAATGACACGTACGAAGCGGCTAATTTCTTGGGGCGTCCGCTCGGCTTCGCAAGCGAACGGAAACTGGAGGAAGCGGCGCGTACCGGTGTGTTGCCGCGACCGCTCGACACGGCCAAGGTGCTGCTGCTGCCGCAGGTGACCCACCTGCCGGACGCGGCACGCGAAGGCATCGAAAAACTGCGCGCGGCCGGCGTGCATGTCGTGACGATCGGGGCTGTGCCGACGCACAATGACTGCAACCAGACGCGGGACATTCAGAATCTAGAAACGCTGGCCAAACCGCGTGACGCGCGCGCACTGTTCCCGCTGCTGACGGCACGTGCCGCTGCATGGGGACTGCCGCCCACGCCGCAGGTGACCGATACCGCAGGACAACCCCTCTTCGGCGTTGAGATCCGCTCGGCCCCCTATCAATCCGGCGTGGTCGCTTCGGTCTGCAACCACCTGCGCGAACCGCAATCCATCTCGATCGAGGGACTGCCTGCCGGCAGTCGGACCGATCTGATCACCGGTCGCACACTTGGCGACACCATCACTGCCGAACCGATGGTGCCCTTGCTCATCAGGGCACCCGGCAAATAGTCGCGACGAAGCGTTACGCCTGACCCATCGCGCTGAACTTTTCGTAACGCTGCGCCACGAGGGTCTTCAGTGGCACCGCGCACAGGGCGTCCAGATTTGCGAGCACCGCCTTCTTGACCGCTGCCGCCGTAGCGGCGGGATCGATATGGGCGCCGCCAGTCGGTTCCGGCACAATGGCATCGATGATGCCCAGTTTCTTCAGCGATTCGGCCGTAATCTTCAAGGCCTCAGCGGCTTGCGGTGCCTTGCTGCCGTCACGCCACAGAATCGAGGCGCAGCCTTCCGGTGAAATCACGGAGTACACGGCGTTCTGTAACATCAGAATGCGATCGCCTACGGCGATTCCCAGCGCGCCACCGCTGCCGCCCTCACCCGTGACCACCACAACGATCGGGGTCTTGAGCGTAGCCATAAACTCTAGGTTATGGGCGATCGCCTCGGCCTGGCCGCGGGCCTCGGCCTCGCTGCCCGGATAGGCACCCGGCGTATCGACAAAGCTGACCACTGGCAGGCTGTACTTTTCGGCGAGGCGCATCAACCGCATCGCTTTGCGGTAACCTTCCGGGTTCGCCATGCCGAAGTTGGCTTCGATATTCTCTTCCACACCGCGTCCCTTGCGGTGGCCGATCAGCATCACCTTGCGTCCGCCGATCGTGGCGAAACCGCCAATCAGGGCGCGGTCATCGCCGAACAGGCGATCGCCGTGAAGCTCCACAAAGTCATCGCACATCAGACGGATGTAATCCGTGATGTTGGGGCGTTCCGCATGGCGCGCGATCTGCACAATATCCCATGCCGTCAATTTCTTCTCAGTTTTCTTAGCCATAAACACTCACCTGAAAACGTAATTGGACATTCAAGGGTCGCGGGGTTACCGTCTCAATACCCGGCGTAACGGAGAACCTTCGCGAGGAACGCTTTCAACTCCTTGCGCGGCACAATGTGATCGACGAAGCCATGCGCGAGTGTGTACTCGGCAGTCTGGAAATCATCCGGCAGTTTCTGCTTGATGGTCTGCTCGATGACGCGCCGTCCGGCAAAGCCGATCAGCGCCTTGGGCTCGGCAATGTTGAGGTCGCCCACCATCGCATAGCTGGCTGAGACACCGCCTGTCGTCGGATCGGTCAGGATCGAGATGTACGGCAACCCGGCCTCTTTGACGCGCGCGATCGCCGCACAGGTCTTGGCCATCTGCATCAACGAGACGATACCCTCGTGCATGCGTGCGCCGCCCGAGGCCGACGCGATGATCAGCGGACGTTTCAGCGCAATGGCCTTCTCAGCGGCCAGACGGATACGTTCGCCAGTTCCACTGCCGAGACTACCGCCCAAGAACCTGAAGTCCATCACACCCAACACCACCGCGATCTGCTCAATGGTGGCGGTGCCGGTCAGAATCGACTCACCCACTCCCGTTTTGGCGACCGTGGCCTTGGCCTTATCCGCATACGCACCGCTCGAGTCCTCGAAGGAAAGCGGATCGTTGAAACTGACATCGGCGTTCAACTCCTTGAAACTGCCGGCGTCAGTCAACAGCGCCACTCGTTCGCGGCAACTCAAACGCGCGTGATAATTGCAACGAGGGCAGACCTTGTCAGCCGCATCCCACGCTTCTCGCGCGACGTATACCTTACAAGACGGGCACACCGCCCAAATCGCCTCTGTCGGAACACGGGCCGGAGCTTCGGCCGGCTTTTCAAACCATGACATGATTGGAACTCTCCTTATACTCCCAGAACGAGAATGACAATATCAGAAGGAATGTCATCCTAGCAAGCCCACATCGCGTCACATCGCGAACTACATCGTCATCCGCAAACGCCCGCTGCCGGTGACAGTGACCCAGAGGACGCGCGCCTCCTTCACGTAGCGGAACTCGATCGGGTTGCCATTCCACAACACACGTTGCGGCGGCTGACCGACGCGCGTGATCAGGATGCGATATTCTGATTCGGGCCAAGCGGTGACCGTCAATGCCATCGTGCCGTCATCCGCATCGACCTGCCGCACCTCGCCCGGCACATGCACAAGCGCCCCGGAAGCGAGGCGATTCAAAGTATAGAAAGGAACCTTCCCATAAGCCTCCCCCAGATGGGTTTGGAGGGTGCCGGGGTTAATGGCTGGCCCGTCGGGGCACTGCGCTTGCAACAGAAAATAATCCGGCAACAACCCGCAACGCCGCTCCGCATCGTCCAGCGGAAAACACATCTGAAGCCCCGCGACCGTCATGCCGCGTGCCAACGTGCGCCACAGTTCGGGCTGCACGCGGTCCACGCGCGCCAGATCTTCCAGTGCCGACCGATAGACCAAGCCGCACCACTGAACAGGCTGACCGATCCAGTTGGGCGCACTCCAATGGGTCGCACCGATCACGCCGATCGTGGCGTACAGACCGACCGGCCCCTCGGTCGGTGGCGCCAGATAAAGCATGGTGACACCGGTCCATGCCCAATAGCGCGCCTGCTCCAGATACGCCTCTTTGCCGCTGAGCAGATAACCCAACACATAGGTGCGAACCAGCCTGCCCGCCGCAACGATGTCCGGCGTGTGCAGCGGCATCTCCCACGGCTGCGCGCCGCGCGGCACTTGACCGGCATAATTCGCAGTCATCTTGTCCAACACGGCAAGCGCCGCCGCAATCGCCGCTTCGTCACCGCTCAGCGCGGCCTGTTCCAGCATCTCTTCCGCTGTCATCGCCGTGAAGCCATTGCAATGGTCGCTGCCCAGCGTCGAACCGAAATCCGGCTTGCCGGGCGCTGGCGCGTAACGCCTCCGTCCTTCCGGTATGGATGCCGCCATCTGCGCGGCACGCGGGCCAGCCTGCCGAACCAAGCCCTCAAGATTACCGTAGAGTAAAGCACCGACTGGCCTCTTGGTGTGCGAGATGCCGCCCATGCCATAACGTCCGGGCGGTAGCGCGGCGATCGCCTCGCGCGCCGTATTGGTCAAGCGCGTTTTGAGCGCACTGTCCGTCGTCTGTGCCGCCAGCCAGAGCAGATAGGCAGGCACATCTTCAGCATGCGATACCGGCGGGAAACTCTTGCCCCAAACCGCATGCCGCCAAGCCAATCCGTGACGCGATGCAGAGTCCAACCAGCCGGCCGCAAGCAGCCGGACCGCCGCATCGAATCCGCCATCGAAAACCGGCACCGGCGGCAAGCCACGCGCGACATACGCCCCGACCGCCTCGGTCACCGGCGCACCCTCGCCACCGCTCACGATAAACGAGTACTCATAAGTCCGCCCCGCCTCCAACTTCACACCGGCGTGTACCGCAAACTCACTTTCGAATCGTGCCTCGCCAGCGGCAGGCGACCAGACGCCCATGACATGGCCGCCGGAATGGAACACGCGGTCTGGCGAATCAAAGAGCGGACTGGCCGCCACCCCGCCGGTCTGCCACGACAGGGATATCCATTTCCCGTCTGCCGTCAACGCCATCACCGGATAACACACTTTATACGGCTCGACCAATCGCCGGTTCGCCGCCGCGCCCTTGATCTCTTTTTCATTGCTGGACGGCTCGTTTTCGAGGTACTCCACGCCCGGCAACAGCGCCTGTCCCTTACGCTCACCGAAACTGCCGCATCCCGCAAACAGCGTGACCCAAGGCAGATGCACAACCTCGCGCGATTGGTTCACCGTGATTGAACCGTCGACACGGACACCGTCGCGGCACGGCGAGAAACGGCGTGTCAACCGCCATTCAGCGCCGCCAGCATCGCGCGCGCGCGCTTCGACCGTGAACCCATCGGCGTGTTGTTCGCGCGTCACATCCGCCGACGCCAGATCGACCGGCACCATCTGTTTGCCGGTGATAACCATCAGCGTCTCGGCAGGATTGGACTCGGCAAAGGCACTCCCTTTGACGCGACAGACAAACGCATTCCAGCGGGCGGGATCATGCGCCACCTCAACAGCACCTCCGCTGGCGCACAGCGGAGAAGCCGGCACGGCCACCCGGACCGGCTTTTCGTGGGCGATCGTCGCGAGCGGCACCAATGGACGCACCCGCAACGCACGCAGCGAAACGCGACCCACGCTACCCGGCGGATCACACCGGAAATGCATCCGCGGCCCGAGCAAACGGACCATGCCACGGTATGGCGTGCCTGACGACCCCTTGCGTCTCAACCACGCCGAGTTTTCGGCGGTGAAGGGCTTGCCCTCCACAGCGAAAAAGACCTCCACGTTGCCCGGTTGCCCACACTCGGCATCCAGTTCCAGCGCCAACTGTTGCGCAACATCCGCCCCCGGCACCGTGACCGCAGGTCCCTCCAGCCATGGGTCCTCCTCACCCGTCAGTTCCACGCAAAAGCCCTCGCCTTCCGCAGGACGCGTGCGGGAATTGCCCTTCCAGCCATGACCGGGCTTGGTGAAATCAAACAACGTGACGGGTTCAGACGCCCGGCACAGCAGAGCGGACAAAGCAACCGCTCCCACAAAGTACAGCGCACGTGATAGTTTCATGCGTACAGTGTGTCGCTTCCCGGCACACCTGTCAAGCGCTCGGAAGCGCATAGACACTCTCGCATGTGAACTGCTCCCACGGAATGTTCACGGGCCGTTTCTGAGTGAGGATTTCGTCGATGTGCATGAGAAGCGGGAAGTCCGCTACGTCGAGCTTGTCGTTGGCGCAGAGGTGCTTCACCGCTCGTGCCACACGCTCGGCAACGACAAGCGATTCAAGCGTGACGCCCTCCAGTTCCGCCTTGGCCTGATCGATATCAAGTCCACGCCCGAGCAGAATACCCACGAGCCGCGTGCGTCCGCCGTAGACCGTGACATACAGATCACCCGCACCGACGCAGAGATTATCGAGCGTACCCGCGCCCTGAAGGTCGAGGAGCTTTTTCATCTCCTTCAGCGCCTGACCGAAGACCGCCGCCTGCGAGTTGAAGTGGAGTTCGGAGTCGATACCAAACGCCTTCTGATTGAGGCCGATTGTAAGCGCGATGCCAAGCGCATAGCCGTTCTTGAGCGCGACAGCACTCTCGATGCCGGTCACATCCGTGGAAAGCGAGATATGATAATAGTCCGTCGCCATCGCCTCCTTGAACATCCGAAGCGTCTCGATGTCCTTGCCGCAAAACGCGACAACCGTCTGGTCATGCGCGACAAGCTCGTAGCTTGTGCAGGGACCGCCGATCGCGCAGATCGTGCGCGCAATGCCCCGCTCAGCAAGCCGCGCCTCCCACACCGCAGGATAGGTGAGCAGCTTCCCGTCAGGCGTATCCGTGAGCCCTTTCGTCACAGAGAGAACCGGCAAATCCGGCGGCAGTTTGGGGAGCACGTACTCGCCGAACCAATCCACACCAAAACTCGACACCCCGCCGATCACGAAGTCGGCGTCCTGCACCGCCTCGGCCATCTCCTCAATCTGATGGAACGTACAACCGACCGGGAAGTCCTTCTTGAACTTCGGGTGCCGGTTCGTCTTACGGCAGGTGTCGATGATCTCGCGGTCGAGGGGGGTCCCCACGAGCCGCACTGTGTTTCCGTTTTCACGGGCAGGAAACGCGAGCGCGCTACCCATCATGCCCGAACCGATGATTGTGACTGTCATCTTGCCAATCTTTATTGGGGTACTCTATCTACTTGGCAAACTCATGCGTCTTTGACAGCAGGGCGGGCATGAAAACGCCGCCGACCACGCTGCGACCAATGAAACTCCTGTAGAGACCCGAGTCGGTCATGTACCAGTCCCCGAACGCGGTGCGGTCAGGCGTTTCGTCGAGGAACCGATAAAGCCCCTCGCACATGAATTCAAGGTCCTTCCGCTGCCCGGTGAGCGTTCCGGCCCAGACGATCCAATCTGACTTCGTATAAGTCTTGCGACAATCGAGCGGTACGCCGTAGGGTTGCGCCACAGCCCGATACGTGCGCATCTCCGCTTCGGCGATCTCTGGCGGGAAAAGCCCGAGACCGAGGACTCGGTCCCAGACGAGATTGTACTTCAGGCTCCACGTTCCAGGCCGGTCGAAGGCAAGGCGCGTACCACCGAACGCGCCGCCGTTTGCCGCTGCGATCCACTTCGGCGCCAGTTCTTTTGCCAGCGTGCGGAACTTTGCGGCGACGTCCTTTTCACCACGCAGTTCCGCCATTTTCGCATAAGAGGCAAGGGCGACAATGGATTTGACCGAAAGGTTCGCATTATGCGCCAGATGTCCGGCGAAGTCGTCTGTACAGAGTTGGTTGCCGGGATCGTAACCAAACTGAGCCAGATATTCGGCCCACTTCGTCACCTCGCCCCACCAGCGGCCCGCGAAATCGGCGTGGCCCTCGGCCTGGGCAACCGCCGCGAGCAGGATCAACATGTTGCCGCACTCCTCCACCGGCATGCGGTACGTGTCATCCGTGCCCCCACCAACGGCCTGTCCTTTCTTCATGCCGTAGTACTGCCCCTCGGCGATGGGGAAGAGCCCGAGGTCGTGCGGCGCATAGGCATAAGGCCAGTTTGTGGACGCTGCATAGTGGCACGTGGGCGCCAACGACGCTTTCGCCAATGTCAGGCTGGAGATCAGGAGATGCGGAAACTGCGGATAGAAAACATCCGTTGTGCCGATCATCCCACCAGAATCGTTTTCGGCGGAAAGCAGAAACGGCTCGCCGTCCGTGTTCGCCACGAACTTGCACGCGGCGAAGCTCTGTCGCCATGCCAGTTCAGCGATGGCCGCGTACTTCGCACCACCGACGTGTTCCATGTCGCGTCGGAACTTCTCATCAAACGCACGGCATTTCGCCTCCAGCGCGGAGATATCACGCACCGCTTCTTCCAGCATCGCCGCGAATGTCTTGCCGCCGCGCCGCCACCAATCCACGAGATCCGCACCGAAGAAGCGGACACTCTTCTCGTTGTCATAAGCCAAAACATAGGTGGTCGTCGAAGGTGGAGATATGACCGGTCCGACAAGGTGTACGCGTCCCCAGTTTGCTCGCTTGCGGTCGCCCCAGATCGAGAAGGGACGGGCGTCCACACGCCCGACAGACAGATCGCGGACACCCGCGACCGTGTTGGTCGCCCACGACATCTTTGCCGCGTCGTCATTCGTGGCCCATGCTTCCGTGATGGATGCATGCACGGCGGCGTTTTTCGCGCCCGTGACGCGAACCGTAACGTAGGTGACGGGGCGGGAAAACACGTCCAGATCATCCGTCAGGCGCGGCGTCGTGAAATCAACCACCGCCGATAGTCCCTTTCCATTGTCAAAGCTGTAGCGCGTCACGGTCGCCCCGACGCGGCACGACGTCTGCGGCAAGACGGGCAGTTCCAGCATGTGGCCGCGCCCGCGTCCACAGAGCCGATACGTGGTGCCGTCCGCATCAAGCAGGAGCACCAACGGCTGCACCGCGCCGGCCCAGTGGGTCGTGTCGCGGTCATAGAGACGATCTGCCGCACTCCACACACTGAAATGCGGCTCTACCGAGACCAGCGGCACAGCCGGAGGACGAAACGCTACCGACGTCATAACCGGCAACAACACACCGGCCAAAACATAACACAGACTTTTGTTCATTCTATGGTATCCCTAGGTTTTGTATGTCACAGGAAAAGTATCAATAGCCCGAGCCGATAAGAACGGAGCCACCCGTTATCATCAAGCCCGCCAGCCAGCGGCCAGCGCAACGCTGGCCGCTGGCTGGCGGGCGCGCGCTTCCTTCAGGTGCTGAATGAAGGTCATTTTGGCATGAGGGAGGGGGCTTGGCAAGGCTGAACCGGCTCAGAGCA
>DUPH01000119.1 GCA_012838435.1 Lentisphaerota bacterium
GAAACACATGAAACTTCATGAAAATCAGGAACCCCCTTGGTGTTCTTGGCGTCTTGGCGGTTCAAAAAGCCGAGCACTGCCACCCCCAAAAAACTCTGCGTCTCTGCGTCTCTGCGTTAAAAAAAACCGAGCAGTGCCCAAAAAACTCTGTGCCCTCTGCGTCTCTGTGAGAGAAACAACTTGTTTTTTATCGCGCTTGCCGAGCCGTAAGGCACTAACGCGGGTAGCGCCCGCGTCCAACTCCTAAATCCTAACTCCTAAATCCTAACTCCTAAATTCCAACTCCCCATGTCCCCTTTCCTCAACATCCCCTACTATCCCGCCTTTGACCGCATGACCCCAGAGAATGCGGCACCGGCTTTTGAACAGTTGCTGGCGGATGCGAACCGCGCCGTCGATGTGATCGAACGCAACCATACGCCGACCTGGTCGGGACTGATACGCCCGCTCCACGATGCCTGCCATCCGCTCTTCGACGCCTGGGGTCTGCTCGGCCACATGCTCTCGGTCATGAACAACGACGCATGGCGCCGCGTCTACGAAGAGTTTCAGCCGGCGCTTGTCACCTTTTCGTTGCGTGTCGGCCAGAGTCCCGCGTTTTACGCGAGCTACTGCGCGTTGCGCGACGCCGACCAAGCCGCCCCCTGCCTCACCTCCGTCCAACGCCGCATCCTGGACAAGACCATCCAAGCCGCCGAGCAGGCGGGCGTGGGTCTGCCGGAGCCCCAGCAGCAGCGCTTCAACGAGATTCAAGCAGAATTGGCGCGCCTCGCCACCGACTTCCGCAACAACGTTCTGGATGCGACCAAGGCCTTCTCGCTGACCCTGCGCACACACGATGAAGCGGACGGCCTCCCGCCCGCCCTGCTCGCCGTCACCGCACAGGCCGCGCGCGACGCCGACGAGCCGCAGGCCACCGCCGAAGACGGCCCTTGGCGCATCACGCTCGACCACGCCGTCTACCACCCCTTCATGATGCACAGCCGCAACCGCGCCGCGCGCGAACAGCTCTGCCGCGCTTCGGCCACGCGCGCATCAAGCGGCGACCTCGACAACTCCCCGCTCATCGAGCAGACCCTTGCCTTACGCCGCGAGATGGCCGCCCTGCTCGGCTACGCCTCCTATGCCGAACTCAGCCTCTCGCGCAAAACCGCACGGACGGTCGAGGCCGTGGACGCCCTGATCGCGCAACTGGCCGACGCCGCGCGCGACGCCGCGCAGCGCGAGGCCGACGACCTGCTGGCTTTCGCCCGTGCGCACGGTTTCGAGGGCACGTCACTGGAACCGTGGGACACCGCCTTTTGGGCCGAGCGCCAGCGCGAACACGTCTACGCCTACAGCGATGAAGAACTGAGCCGCTACTTCCTCTTCCCGCGCGTACTGGAAGGCCTCTTCCAGTTGGCCGAACGCCTCTTCGGCATCACCATCACGCCAGCGGATGGCGAAGCACCGGTGTGGCACCCCGACGTGCGTTTCTTCCGTGTCGCCGACACCGACGGCACGCCGCGCGCCTGCTTCTTCCTTGATCCCTACAGCCGTCCCGCGACCAAAAGCGGCGGTGCGTGGATGAACGATTTCCGTACGCGCGACCGCCGCCCCGACGGCTCGCTGCAACTCCCCATGGCCGTGCTGGTCTGCAACCAGAGCGTACCGGTCGGCGACCAACCGCCCGTCATGCGCTTCCAAGAGGTGAACACGCTCTTCCACGAGTTCGGCCACGCCCTGCAACACATGCTGACCACCGTGGAAGAGCCCGATGCCTCCGGCGTCAACGGCATTGAATGGGACGCCATCGAAATCGCCAGCCAGTTCATGGAGAACTGGTGCTACGACCGCCCCACGCTCAAAGGTCTCAGCAGCCATGCCGAAACCGGCGAACCGTTGCCGGACGCGCTCTTCGACAAACTCGTCGCCGCCAAGAATTACCGTGCCGCCACTGCGATGTGCCGCCAGCTCTTCTTCGCGGCCACCGACATGGATCTCTACGCGCGCTATCCGCGACCGGAGTGGCCGGACGCCGACACCGTCAAACGGCAGAACGCCGCGACCTATCTGTCCACGCCCCTGCTCCCGGAAGACCGTTTTCTCTGCTCGTTCACGCACATCTTCGGCGGCGGGTATGCCGCCGGTTATTACAGCTACAAATGGTCGGAAGTGCTCTCGGCTGACGCCTTTGCCGCCTTCGAAGAGGCCGGTCTGGCGGATGACGCAGCGGTCCGCGCCACCGGCCAGCGCTTCCGCGACACCCTGCTGGCGTTGGGCGGCAGCGAAGACCCGATGGCGGTCTACCGCCGCTTCCGCGGACGCGCCCCGACGGTCGATGCGTTGCTGCGTCACTCCGGTCTCCTGCCTGCCACATGAACACCCCTGTCCGTACCCTCCTCGCCTACCTGCACCGGCTGATCGAGTACGCCGCCTTCTACGGCGTGCTCTTCACGCTGGCCGGACTCTTCGACCGGCACCATTGGTTTCTGGGGCTCTTCACGCATCTCAAGCTGCCGCTCGCCGGCTGCTTCATCGGTTACACGCTGATCGAACTCGTGGCGCGCCACCGACACCACGTAGCGGCAGGCGTGATATTTGCCCTCGTGAACGCATTGCCGGTGCTGATGCTCTGTCTGCCTGCCCCGCATCAGCCGCAGCCGACTGCGCCCGCGACGGTTGCGCAACTCCGGATCTTGCAGGCGAACATCCTCACCAGCAACCGCGACGCCGCCGCGCTGCTCAGCCTCATTGACCGCGAAGCGCCCGACGTAATCGTGCTCCAGGAGACCGGCCGCCGCTGGCTGAGCGACCTCGCGGTCCTGACCAACGCCTATCCGGTCTTTGCCGCCATGCCGCGTGAGGATAACTTCGGTGCCGCCATTTTCTGCAAAGGTTCCTTGACTGCAGGTGTGACACGGGCATCCTGCCCGTGTCGCCATCTTCTACAAAAGCCCATTGCCTGCAGGTGTGGCACGGGCATCTTGCCCGTGGATGTGGCACGGGCATCCTGCCCGTGTTTCATGGGCGGGACGCCCATGCCACGAGCAGAGATCGTCTACTTGGATGCATACGCCTGCGTGCCTGCAACGCGGGCACGCCTGACCGTCAACGGCCGTCCGCTCACCATCATCGGCGTGCACCTGTTCGTGCCGTACAACCACGCCACGTGGCTAGCGCAAAAACGACAGGCGCAACGGCTGGCGTCACTCGCGCGCGATGTCACAGGCTCCTGCGTCGTGACCGGCGACTTCAACACCACGCCATGGACCGCCCGTTTCCAGGATATCCTTACCGACAGCGGTCTGCGCGACAGCGCGCGCGGACATTGCTTACAGCCGACCTGGCCGGCCTTCCTGCCGCCATTTATGCGCATCCCTTTGGATCACGCCCTCCACTCGCCCGACGTGCATGTGGTAGCGCGGCGGCTCGGTCCGTCCATCGGCTCCGACCACCTGCCGGTCATTCTTGATATCGCTTTTTGAAGCTTGAAACCATCACTTCAGCCGTCGTATCACGGCGGCGGTGTCAGTCGCCACGATACCGGGCTGGAGCGTCAGCAGGCCGTCAACGGCTTTGACGCGCTCGCGCCGCAGTTCCGCGCCCTGCCACGTTTCCCACCATGTCACCTCATATTCGCCATCGGGGAATGCCGTCAGCGTGTATGTCGCCGCAGGGAACGGACGGATCTCATCCGCATGGCGCGCATGGTTCACCCATGTGCTGTCATTGTTCTGAATCCAGACGATGGCGGCGCTCTCGGCGGCCAGTGCATAGCAGTTGACCTCTTGGGTCTCGGTCGTGCGGCAACCACTGAACAGATACCGCGGCACCGACACCCAGTCGCGCCCGTGATTCTCGACGCGGATGCGGCGGCGTCCGGCCTTGACCGGCACCGTCAGCGTCTCATTGTAGACCGACTCCCACAGTTTCCACGTGTCAACGTAACGCCACGACTCGCCGTGGTTCTCGCCGCACGGCAACTCGCGATCCAGCACCAACACGTCGTCGACAAACACCTTGATATGTCCGCTGCTTGAAACCCTCTCGACGTGCAACCCAAAGGTGCCGTCCGCCGGGTAGGTCACCTCAAATGTCGGCGGGCAGACCAGATTACGGTGACCTCCGCCGTGCAGCAGCGCCAGCAACTCTTCGGCCGGCGTGACCGTGCCGTCCGGATGTACCTCGAAGCGGTCCGCGCCTGCTTTGCGGAAACCCGTGCGGGTAAGCGCGACAACATCACGCTGCGCCGGGCGCGCCGGCCTTCTGAGCGTGCCGGGACCGCGCACTTCCACCGGACGCCAGCGCTCGGTACCGAACGGCAGCCCCGTCACAAAACGCCGCAGGGCGCGGAAATGGAAGTAGAGGTTCTTGGGCTCGATGTAGTTCTCGTGCCACCACGGCATAGCCGCACCGCACGCGCCACTGGCGAGCGACGCCCACGAGGTGTTGTGAATCGCACGACCGTCCGGATCGTCGTCTGCCTTGAAGTTGTGGCTGCGAATGCCGAACTCGGCGAAGAGGTGCGGCTTTTCAAAGTCCTCCCACTGCTTGCGGCAAAAAGCGTGCGCTTCCAGTGCGGTGTTCAAATCGTTGTTGGCATAACTGTGAGTCTGCACCAGCGCCAACTCGGGAATCCGCCAACAAGCCTCCGGACCGGTCTTCGACCACCAACTCGTAGAGATCACGTGATCGTACGGGTCCAGCGCGGCCAACAACGGTGCCATCTCGCGGTGCCACGCTATGATATCCTCCTGTTTCGCATCCGCCCAGCCCTCGAACTCATTGCCGAACTCCCAGCACATCACATGCGGGCTGTAGGCCCAGCGCGCTACCGTGTAGCGCAAGCGCCGACGGTAGAAGGCCTTGGCCGTCTCATTCGTGAACCACGCGCCGGCCGTTTCGCACGGTCCGCCCTGCGCGACGTTGTAGGGATTGGCTTTCCAACCCTCCCGGCGGAAATCCTGATGCGTGTCCATGCAGAGCATGTAGGTCATGCCGAGCCGTCCCGCATCCTCCAGCAGGTTGTCCAGTTTAGCAGCGGCATCCTGACGGTACCAGCCGAGTTGCGGTTCCCACTCGATCCCCAATCCGCTTTTAGACATCCACCAGCGGTTCCAGTTTTCTCCGTGCGCGGCCATCTTCTCAAGGATCTGCTGGACCGTCATGCCGTTGCTGCCTTGATAGATCGGCACGTTATGGCCGATCGGCACATACCCCTCGCCGTTGTCATACGCAAGATAGCGCGGATCAGCCCGGCTGACACGTATGAAACCTTTGGCCTGACGGTCTTCCGTAACCTCCACCGGTTGCGGCAGCGTGAATGTGCGCGTGCCGGAACGGTCACGCGCCGTCAACGTGATTCGCATCGGGCCAACCTCTGTCGCAGCCAGCCGCACCTTCCACTGACCGACGCCCTCCGAAAGCAACAGTTCCGATTCCCCATCACCGGGCAGCGCTGTATGGCGCACCATGAAAAAGCCCGGCAGGGTATAGCGCCGTCCTGACGCCGTGACCACCTGCGCATCAAGCGCGATGTCATCCGGATCATACGGATTGTCCCACGTCCCGTTCAGCGTGACATCCAATTCGCACTTGCCGTAAAGCGGCACGGTGCGCGGTGCCTGCGCTGTAAGCGCCAATTCACCGCGACTGGTCACAGCAGGCCGCACGATCTTCGGCATAGACGAGACACCGAGCGACAGCGCCACGTGCAACGTCTCACCGAGCGCGACGTCACGCTGTTTCGTCAGTTTGATCTCGTAAACATGCCAATCCGGACTGATGTATGAACGTAGATAACGCACACCGTCGCCGCGCAGACGGCAGGCGGTCCCGCCCTCGCGGCCGATGTAAAGCTCTTTGAACATGCCCTCGACCGCCTTGCCAAGCGGCGCATCCTTGGTCGGCATCAGGTAGATGCGGCGCGGATCGCCGTCTTTCTGCGCCTGCGTCGCCAACGAGAGCCAGACACCATCAGTCAGCCGCAACTCCCCGGTTTTGACAAGCGCCAATCGCACTTCGGCCCCCTCGGCCGACGGCACGAGGTCCATCGTGTAGCGCACCGGCGCTGAACCCTCGCGCGCGCCCCACAGACCGACCAGACGCAAGACACCGTTCGCCTCCAGAGTAGCGCTCTCCGAATGTCCCTTAGGTTGCGTTTCGTACAGATAGGCACCATGCCAGAGGAAGAACACCAGATCCAACGCGGGCTGATCCTCCGCACGCAGCGTCATTCGTCCGCGGTTGTCGCATGTGAGCGTCCCGCGCGCCAGCGCCAGTTCGAAACCCGAGTCTGTGGCGCGCCAAGCCGACGGCACTGCATCGGCGCCCAGCGCCGCATAGCCAACAACCATCAATGCTGCCGCAAACACACGAAAGCACGTACACCGCTCACGCATCATCGACTTTCCCCCTTTATTACGGACGCTCTGCATTCCGCCCCGTTTCACTTTGAACGTTACGCAGTGATCGTATCATTTCGCCTGTTAGCCGGTCAACGCATGCCGCTGCAGAACATGCCACAATGAACGTCGGCATTGTAAAAGCGCAGCTCTAATTTTCTTGCGGCGATCGTATCCGCGATTTCTTGCCGGGCCTCAGCGCTGCGTTCCACAGGGTGATGCGGCGATGCCAACAAGAACCCCCACTCTGTATGGAACGAAGGCACGAAGACACGGTACGACGCGACATGCGGGAAGACCTCTTTTAACGTCGTGTACGCCGCCGTGTGTGTACGAAGGTTGACCGGATTAAAATCACCGGCCTGCATGGCCACGATCCCCTCGGGCGACAATCGGTCGCGTACCAGTTGATAAAACTGGCGTGTGGCAAGGTGATGCGCGGGGCCGTCCTCGTCGGGTTCGGTCAGATCCAGGATAATCACATCGTAGCGGTCCGAGCGATCTTCTAGAAGGCGCAACACATCGCCGATGTACAGCTCCATCCGCGGATCGTCGTAACAGTTCCCGTGCCACTGCGGCAAATGGAGGCGGCAGAGTTCCACGACTTCGCCATCGATGTCCGCCATAACCAATTGCAAAACGCTCTCGTGCCGAAGCACTTCACGAGCCGTCGCGCCCTCTCCCCCGCCGGCGATCAAGACACGCCGGGGCGATGGATGTAAAACCATGGCCGGGTGCACCAGCGCCTCGTGGTAGCGATGTTCATCAAAGGCAGCGGATTGCAACTCGCCATCCAGAATCAGCATCCTGCCGAAAATCTCGTTCTCAACGATTTCGATCCGCTGGAAAGCTGTCTGTTGATCGACCAACGTGCCCGACAGCGGGAAGAGATGAACCACGCCCGGACTTGTTCGGTCAGCGTGCCACTCCTTGTCAGAAAAGAACATACTGATACTCCGCCCGGTCCGAATCTGTCGGTCTGCGTCCCGGCGCATTGTGAAAGATACCGCGGAAGACTTCCTTGGTCCGGACTGATTTGGCGCGTAGGCGCTTTTCAAGGTATTGCGACGCAATCCAAGGATCCACGTTGGACCCGCAGGTAAAGACATCCAGTGCGGCGTAGCCATATTCAGGCCAAGTATGAATCGCTAAATGCGACTCTGCGATCATGACGAAACCGGTCACGCCTTGCGGTGAAAACTGGTGGAAGGCCGTTTTAAGAATATCGGCACCAGTTTCGATGGCGGCAGCGGTCATCGCGTCGGTTATCAACTGGAGGTCATCAAGGATCTCCATGGGGCATCCGTACAACTCTGTCAAAATATGACGTCCCAGCGCATTCTTTTTCACACCGAACACCTCCTTATAGCAGACATCATACCACAGAAAGCCAAGATGTCAAATGCGACGAAAAAGCAGAGCAGCGCTTTTACACTCATCATTGCGGACCACTGCGTGGTCGCAATAAGCCCCGCGACCTACGGCTGGAACAACCCCCAGAACAACTCTGCGTCTCTGCGCCTCTGCGTTAAACAAACCCGAGCAGCGTCTCCAAAAACCTTCGTGCCCTTTGTACCTTTGTGTGAGAAAAAACCGAGCCTTGCATGAAACCTAATCGTTAAAGAAGCCGTTGAAAACGTTCGCCGCTTGCTCGAACAGGGCCGGAACGGGTGCGGCCTGCGCAACCGGAGACGGCGCATAGAGCCACGGCACCGGCACGCGCGTGACCCGCGAATGCGCGAGGCCGGACATCGCGCAGTAGCCGAGCAGCACAGCGTCATCCATCGGGTGGATCGCAATGTAGCAGTACCAGCCTTGCGGATTGCCTTCCAGAACTTTGATATTCTGCCATGTCTTGCCATCGTCTTTAGAAATCGCCGTGCTCAGCGGCACGCGCCTGTTTTTCAGACTGTTCGGAATGGCGGCATGATCGTTCCAGACCAGCAGCAAATCGCCGGTCGAGGGCAACCGCTTGATCGAAGCAGGCGAAACGGGAGATTTGATTTCCGAAGCGATCGGCGCACTCCACGTGTCACCGCCGTCGGAAGACCAAGCGAGATACTGGCAACCGCCACTCGCGCGGATGAACATCATCACGCGTCCGTCCTTCAGCTCCACCACCCCCGGCTCCTGCGTAGTGATGCGCTTACCGGTTGTGTCATAACCCTTTTGCACAGTCTTGCTGCGACGCCACGTCTTGCCGTTATCATCCGACAGGTAGCACATCAGCACCCCTTGCCAATCTGCCTTGGATGCGCCCAGCGGCCAATGCAGACAGACCGGTGCCACCAGACGTCCGCCCTTAAGTTGTATGACGCGGTCATTGTTCAGCACATAATAACCGACCTCATCCGTGATACACATCGTTGGCGCGCTCCAAGTCGTGCCCTCGTCCCGCGAGAGCCGCATCACCGGACGGCAGTCCTGCTCGCTGTTCTTGAGCAGATAGAAGAGCGCGATCTCCCCGTTCTGCAGGCGTAACAGACTCACGGACATGACATTCATGCCGCCCTCGTTCGGCACGATCATCCGATCCTCCTGCGTCCATGTCCGGCCGCCGTCGGACGAATAACGCCCCGCCAAGTGCGCAGCGGAGTGGTCGCCTCCGCCGCCCGTGAAATGCGTGTAGACAAACAGAATGCGTCCGTCCTTAAGTGTGACGAACGCCCCCTCGCTGTTACGCGGATTGCCCGCACCCGGCCGCAGTTCAAGAGTCCGCACAGGGATATCCTGCGCACGCGCGCCAACAGCGATCAACAGCGCGGCAGCCAGCCCCGTCCGCGCCAAGCTCATGGTATACTTGTTCTTTTTCATTTTCGTCCTAAATCCTAACTCCTAAATGCTAACTCCTAAATGCCAACTCCGCCCTCACCGGAGCATCAGAACAAATCCGGACTCCGCCGGGCCGTACAGCACGTTCAGCGTGCCCGTCCCCGAGAAGTAGGCGGACGACGGCTTGACCGGCGCGGACGATTCGATCCCGCCATAGAGACCGGGCGACCTCGGCCGACCGCCCAACACCAGCCGGTCAACATCGACCACGCCCGCGAAATCAAGCTCCGTCACCACCCCATCCGCAATGCTTAGCGTCACACCGGACGGGAAGGGCGTTGCCGTTCCTTCGAGCACCACGGACGCACCCGCCGCACGGACCGCGAGGTTGGTGAGGTTAGGCATC
>DUPH01000120.1 GCA_012838435.1 Lentisphaerota bacterium
CAGGCGGCTGAGCGCATGCTGCGCGCCAACGGCGTGTTTGACGTGCAGGTCGAGCAGACGCAGGGTTTCCTGTCAGATCATTACGATCCCACCCGCAAAGTGTTACGCCTCTCGCCGGATGTGTACGGCAGCAACTCGCTCTCTGCCGTGGGTGTGGCCTGTCACGAAGCCGGGCACGCCCTGCAACACGCCGCCGCATACGCGCCGCTCACGCTCCGCACGCTTCTGGTGCCGGCCACCAACTTCGCCAGCATGTTCGCCTTTTATGTTTTCTTTGCGGGATTGCTGTTCAATAGCCAGTCGCTGGTCTACATCGGTTGCGCGCTGTTTGCGGTCGGCTTTCTGTTTGCCGTGGTCACCCTGCCGGTCGAGTGGGATGCCAGCGCACGCGCCAAACAACACCTGGCGACAACCGGCATCGTCTCGCCCGATCAGGTGCAGCATGCCGGACGCGTACTCAACGCGGCCTTCCTGACCTATCTGGCCGGCGCAGTCAGTTCACTTTTGACGTTGCTGTATTTCATGTTCCGCGCGGGGTTACTTGGCGGACGCAGCAGAGATTAAGGTAATCGGAGAACATCATGAGCAAGAAAACCCGTGTCTTTAAAGCCGAAGTCCAGCAGGTGCTGGACCTGGTCATCCACTCCCTCTACTCGAAGAAAGAGATCTTCCTCCGCGAATTGATCTCCAATGCGTCGGACGCCATCGATCGCGCCCAGTATCTGGGGCTGACCGACAAGTCGCTGATCGCCGATGCGCCGAATTGGAAGATCGACCTGATCGTGGACAAGGAGGACAAGACGCTGACGATCACCGACAACGGCATCGGCATGAACGAGGAGGATCTCGACAAGAACCTCGGCGTCATCGCGAACTCCGGCACCAAGGCCTTCGCACAGGCACTGAAGGAGAAGCAGCAAACCAATATCCCGGAGTTGATCGGGCAGTTCGGCGTGGGCTTCTACGCCGCGTTCATGGTCGCCGAATCGGTCACCGTGATCACGCTCAAGCGCGGCGAAGGGCAGAAGGCGGTCAAGTGGACATCGACAGGCACCGGCAGCTACACGCTGGAGGAGGCGGCGCGCGACAAACCGGGCACAACCATCGTGCTTAAGCTGCGCGAGGGCATGGAGGAGTTCCTGAACGAGTGGCGGCTGCACGAGCTGGTTAAGAAGTACTCCGACTTCATCGCGTATCCGATCCGCTTCAGTGACACCGGCGAGGCGCCTGCAGAAGACGCGCAGCCGTTCAACACCATGAAAGCGATTTGGAAGCGCCCCAAGAGCGAACTGACCGAGGAGGCGACCAACGAGTTTTACACGCACCTCACGCACGACTACAACCCGCCGCTCAAGACCATCCCGATGTCGGTCGAAGGCGTGGTCGAGTTCAAGGCGCTGCTCTTCCTGCCCAAACAAGCGGGTATCGACCTGATGATGCCCAACAAGAAGTACGGGCTGCACCTCTACGTACGCAACGTCTTTATCGGTGCCGACTTCGACCTGCTATTGCCGGAGTACCTGCGCTTTGTGAAGGGCGTCGTAGACTCCAGCGACCTGCCGCTCAATGTGTCGCGCGAGATGCTGCAAGATGACGCCGTCATCCGTAAGATCAAGAGCAACATCACCGGCAAAGTGCTGAGCACGCTGGCGGAGATGATGGCCGACGAGCCGGAAACCTACACCGCCTTTTTCACCGCCTTCGGCCGCGTGCTCAAAGAGGGTCTGCATCACGACTACGAAAACGCTGACAAGCTCAAAGCGCTGATGATGTTCCGCTCGGCCACACGCGACGGCAACGCGCTGATCTCGCTGGCGGACTATGTCAAGGCCATGCCCGAGACGCAGCAAGACATCTACTACCTGATCGCCGAAGATCTGGAGACCGCCAAACGTGCGCCGCACATTGAAGCACTGACCAAGCGCGGTTACGACGTGCTGCTTTTCACCGATCCGATCGACCAGTGGATCGCCGACACCCTGCGCGAATTCGAAGGCAAGAAGCTCGTCGCCGTTGATAAAGGCGCGCTGGAGGTCGGCACCGACGAGGAGAAGGCCGCCGCGAAAAAGAAGATCGAGACCGCGGCCGACGACTTCAAAGAGCTGACGGCGTTCATCCAGGAGCACCTCAAAGACCACGTCAAAGAGGTGCGTTTCTCACCACGCCTCACCGACTCCGCCTGTTGTCTGGTTGCTGACGAGAACGCCTTGAACCCCAGCATGGAGCGATTGATGCGCGCCATGAACCAGGATGTGCCGAAACAGCTCCGTACACTGGAGTTGAATCCTGACCACGCCGTGATCGCACGCATGAAGAGCATGCTGGAGGCCGACAAGGCCGATCCCCGTCTGGCCGATTTCGCCGACCTGCTTTTCGGTCAGGCGTTATTGGCAGAGGGTTCGGCACCGCAGAACCCGCAGCGCTTCACTCAGTTGGTCGCCGAGTTGATGACGCAAGTTTAAGTTCATGCTTGAACGCCTGATGAACCTGCTGAACAGCGACGTGGGGCCGGATCTGCTCCGGGCCCTGAAAGTCGTGTTTCTGGCAGTTTTGGCAGTCGCCACGTTCGGCATTCTCTACGCACCGACAGTCAAGCCCGGCAAGGTTACGAGCTATGGGTTGCTGCGCGTTCTATTTGCTGGTGCGCTGTTCGCGGTGCTGATCTATCAAGCCACCTGGCAAATATGGGGCTACACCAACCCCGATTTCGTCAAATTCATGCGGCGTTACAACCGCCGTCCGGATGCCGCCGAAAAACAGGTGATGCGCGGGCCGCTATTGGACCGGCGTGGAATGGTGCTGGCCGCGCCGGTGATCGGCGATGTCTGGGGAAGACGCTATCCGCTGGGCGCGGCGGCGGCCCACCCATTGGGCTATTATCACTCCACCTACGGCATCACCGCCGTGGAGCGCGTGTGCGATCCGACCCTAAGCGGATATGCGATCGACAAGCGCGACGAAGCACTGGGCAAGATGTTGTTCACGCAACGCGCCGCCGAGGGAGAGGCCGTGACCTTGACCCTTGACCAACGCTTGCAACAAAAAGCCTATGAGTTGCTTGCAGGTCGCAAAGGTGCTGTGGTGGTCATGCGGCCGCGTAGCGGGGCGCTGCTCGCACTGGTCAGTTCGCCGGGCTTCGATCCGTTGAATCCGGCCGAGGCGATCAGGGATGAGAAGAACACGCCCGCGTTTAACCGCGCGGTGCAGGGGCGCTATCCGCCCGGCTCTACCTTCAAAATCCTGATGGCCGCGTTGGCCATCGAGAAGGGTTTGCCGCAAGTCTATGCGTGTCCGGGGCAGGGATACGTTGCCGGATCGGGCACGCCGCCCATCCGGGACAGCGAGTATTATGCCTATCAGCGTAGGGGGGCGGTCTGGCCGGGCTGGGGTCGCATCGGGCTGAAAGATGCGACCGTCCACTCCTCCAACGTCTATTTCGCCCAGCTCGGGGTCGCATCGGGGCCTAAGGCGTTCAACGACATGATGGCCAAGGCGCACATCCGCGAGCCGCTCACCTATCTGCGGGCCAGCGGCGGCGAGCTTAAAAGCGCGCGCGGCCATGTGCCCGAGGTCACCAAGGCGCGCACGATCGCACTGCTGGCGATCGGTCAGGGCGAACTCTTGACCACCCCGCTGCACGTGGCTTGCTTCACTGCGGCTGTCGCCGCCGACGGGCGGATGATGCGTCCGCGCCTCTGCCAGGCTGAGCCGATCGAAGAGATGTCACGGCTCTGTAGTGTCAAGACAGCCGAGCAACTCCGCGCGATCCTACGCGAGGCAGTCAGTCGCGGCACCGGCAAAGGCGTCGATCTCCCGGGGCTCAACGTCTGTGGCAAGACTGGCACCGCGCAGGCGCCGGGCGGAGAAGACCATGCTTGGTTCACCTGCTTTGCTCCACAGCGCAAGCCGAACATCGTCGTCACGGTTTTGATTGAGCGCGGTGGCTTCGGCGCTAAAGCAGCGCTACCCGTAGCGCGTGCCCTGCTCCAAGAAGCCGATCGCCTCGGGTACGTGCGCATTGGCGAGGAGGCCGCGCCGTGAGCCGGAAAAAGAAAAAAAAGCAAGCCCTGGGACCGGTCGGAACCGCCACGGGACTCTTCCTGCTCTCGGCGTTTGCCGTCGCCTGTGCCTGCTTGGCGATCCTCGGCGTCAAGCTCTCCAATGCGCCGGTCTTGCAGGTGGAGCCGCTGATCCCGTTGGCCGTGTATGCGGTCGGCGTGCCGCTGATCCTGCTCTGGCTCAAGCTTTCCGGCTGGAAGGGTGACGCCGGTCTGGTCGGTGCCGTGTTTCTGCTCTGCGGCATCGGTCTGGTCATCCAGTTCCGCATGGGGAGCTTCGCGCAGGGATTGGCCAAGCCTGCGGCGATGCTGCCCTTACCGCTCGGGCTGGCCGCCTTTATGGTCGGCACCCTGTTGACCGGCAAAGGTCGGGGCGCTTGGCTCGCCAAAGCAGGTTGGCTGGCCTACCTTGTGGCGCTGGGCGTGCTGGCGGCCATGCTGCTGCTGGGACGCAGCTTCCGTGGTGGCACGTATCTGGCCGGCAATCTCAACCCGTCAGAGATTGTGAAGCCGTTGCTGGTGCTTTTTCTGGCTTCTTATCTGAGCCGCCATCAGAAGGCCTTCTCCGAGACGCAGAAGGGCATTCCTGTCCCACCGTTGCACGCGTTGTTGGGTCTCGTCGCGCTGTGGGCCATCCCGATGCTGATGACAATCGCGCTGAAAGACCTGGGACTCATGGCCCTGCTCAATGCCGTGCTGATCGTGATGCTGTTCGCGATCGCGCGCAGCACCGGCTATCTGGCGATCGGCCTGGCAGCTGTCGCGGCGGCGGGCTTCGGCGTGCAGCTTATCTCGGCCAACGCCCGGACACGTTTCGATGTCTGGCTCAACCCATTCGCCGATCCGACCGGCAAAGGCTGGCAGATTCTTCAAGCGTTAGCCGCCATGTACTCGGGCGGATTGTGGGGTGCCGGGCTCGGCGCGGGCGTGCCGCAGTCCGTGCCCATCGTCACATCGGACTTCGTCTACGCAGCGGTGGCTGAAGAGATCGGACTGGTCGGCTGCGCCCTGCTGCTGATCGTTTACGCCACGCTCTTCTCGCGCGGACTGCGCGCGGCTGGCGCGACAAAAACACCCTTCGAGCGGTTGCTGTGCGTGGGCCTGACCGCCTCGCTGGCGACACAGACGATCTTCAACGTCGCCGGCGTCACCAAAGCGCTGCCGATGACCGGCATCACGCTGCCGCTGATCAGCCACGGCGGCAGCAGCCTGATCACCACCCTGCTGATCGCCGGCATGCTCACCGGCCTCTCCGACCGCAAGTAAACGCCGCTCTGACGGCTGCGGCACCATACCGCCATCAGCGGGCGAGAATCGCTGCGGCCAACTCCCGCCGCGCGTCGTACAGGGCTTTCGGATCGCGCGTGTACCCCCACCACGTCGGGGCGATGCGGTCAACGATTTTCTGCACGGCCGCAGCTCCGGCGCGCCGTTCGAGCAGAACGAAATATTCGTAGTCCTCCATGCCATCGCGGAGGTTTTTCAGCCGCATGCTGGCGACCGGCCCCTTGATCCCGCACGGGACGCCGGGATAAAACAGGTACCCGCCGCCGTTGAAGTGCCGCGGATGCGCGAATGCCGGATTGTACCACGGCTCGATCACCCGCTGTACGGTGCTCCAGTAAAGCAACCCCGTGATACCGTACTGCCGGTTGATCCAGGTAGGCACACGGTAAACCAGCAACGGCCGGTCGATATGCCAATAGGGCGGGTCCTTCTCGCGTACCTCTTCGTACGCGGGGTGATAACGCGGCGACCGCTGCACCAGCGCGGTGTACGACCAGACGGAATCGCCTTGCTTGAGTTTCTGATTGACCGTCTCGCGATCGATAAACGACCAAAGCGGGCACCAAATGTCGACCGCCGGATCGATATCGGGCCAAGCCGGATCGTGAGGATAGGTCTGCTCGACAACGAGGCATTTCAACTCGGGCGCAGCTTGGTGCACGATCTCGGCCAGAACCAGCACCTGCTCGTAATTTTCGGCAGTGTTGGGCTCGTCAAGAAGGTAGACGTACGCCCGGTCCGCCCAGCCGTTCGATTTGACGTACTGGTAGTAATCGCGGTAATAGCGCAGGGCTTTTTCGCGCTGGTCGGGCGGGACGGTCTTGTAGTTAGCGTTTGTGGTGGAATGCGGCAGGCGTCCGAAAGGCGAGGACGGGATTTCGAAATCGGTCACATGCAGCTTTTCGATGAACGCGCGCAGCGCCTCGTGCCTGTTCGTGTCGATGGTCAGCGAACCGTCCGGATTCGCCTGCGGCAGCAGGCGGCTGGGCAGAGGCGGGTTGAGGCGGTGCTCGGCCATAGCTTCGCAGTAGCGGGCTTCGATCTCACGGAACTCGTCCGAGTTGTACTTCACGCCGAAGACCGAGGCAATCCCCCAAAAGCCGCCGAAATGATTGCAATGGGTCGGGCCGTCGGGCAGGTCGAAGTCCCAGACGGTCAGCGTGACCGGAAGCTCGGCTTTACCCTTATCGGTAGACACCCGGACCGTGCCGCGATAGACACCTGCCGGCACCCCCTTGGGCACATGGACGTCGATCCAAAGGGGTTGGTTCTGTCCCGCAAACACGTCGAACGGCACGGCGTACATGTCGTTACCAGTAGTGATCAGAGGCTCGCCCCAACGTTCGCGCCGCTGGGAAAACGGCTCGATGGGTTTGCCGGTAACCGGATCAATAAACGGAACGAGCGCGTCCGGGTACAGCCCCGGCGGCAACTCCGCCCGCGGCGTGGACAGACGGACGCGCACATACTCCTCCCGGTACAGCTTGATGCGGTCGCCGGGAATCTTCGCGCCCCCTTCGCCCACCAGTTCGGGAAGCGTGACTGAGGTCACCCGCAGGTTTTGATCCCGTGCAGCCACGACCACCTGAAACGATTCGACCTCGTTACGTGCGGCGGCGATCTCCACCGCCGAAGCTCCAAAGGGCGCCTCGTGTTGGAGAATGCGTTCCATGGCATGGAGCGCGGTGAGCCCAACGGCGGACCGCTCCGCAGCCGGAGCCGTGGCGGTCAATAAAACCGATGACACAACCAAAAGCAGTAAACTTCGCATAATCAAACATCCCTTCACGTATCGCTTCTTAAAGCGATTTCACAAGCGTACCTCATGACGCCTCGTCAATCGATCAAAAAATTCTACGCCGACTATCCCGCGTATTCCACCAACTGCGTAATGCCGTGATACAGATAGCGGCCCCAGCCACAGGTGAAGACCAGTTGCCCGCACACCGCATGCTCCAGATTGGAGGCTTGCAGGCAGCCCGTCGTGCGGAAGGTCCGATTAAACATCGCACCGCCCGCCAGCGTCAGCAGCAATGCCCAGGGATTGAGAAAGACCAAGTGCGCCAAGCTGAACGCCACGGTGCCGACCATGTGTCGCGTCCGTTCACTGGCAAACAGCGGCGCGTAACGCGCATAGAAAAGTGCACGATACAGGACACCTTGCGGAAAGACCGAAAGCAACGGGTAGAAGACCATAACCAAAGCCCAGAGGCGCGGTGAGCGGCGCGGCATTTCCAGGAACAATCCGGGATCCATCAGCAGGATTCCTCCCGCCAGCACAGCAGCCGCCGCAAGCAGGCGTACCCCGAGCCACAACGCCTGCACGCGGTTGATGCGCCAGCCGAAAAACTCGCGCCTCCCCCACCCTTCGCGCTTCACAAGATACATAGCCGCCGGACAGGCCGCCACCCACAGCACCGGCAGTACGGGAAAACCACCTATCATGAGACGAATAACCGCCAGCAACAGCGGCAGTCCCACATACAGCAACACACATTCCCATCCCAAACGATTCATGCAACCACCAACTTGGGTCGCGGGCTCCGCCCGCATTAGCTTATTACCGTGCTTATCGCATGAACAACTGCGTTGAGAAAAGGGCGTACGTATACAGGCCGAGCGACATGGCCTGCAGAACGGCCTCGGGTCCGGGCGGCGGGAAGTATCCCGCGACACCGTGGCGGCGGGCGAGGTAGCTTCGGACAGTCCGACGGACAGCCTCATCGGGCGAC
>DUPH01000121.1 GCA_012838435.1 Lentisphaerota bacterium
GAGCGTTTGGGCTGGCAGGTTGGCGGCATGGATGCCCTCGGTCGAAGAGTATGCGGCCAGATCCGTGCCGCCATTGACGGTCGCCCACGGCCCGATCAGGCCGTCTGGCTGGCCGGTGATGAAAATCTTGGTCGTCGTGCCCAGTCCGTCCGCCGTGATGTCGAACGTCCCGGAAACATGCTCCAACGAGGCGAAGGTCACCGTAGCCGAGGAGGCCCCCGGAGCCACGGCCAGACGCGAGTCAGCCCCGTCGACCCGCAGCGCACCGAAGGCCGCGCTGTAATTGGCGGCAGGCGTCCCCGCATTCAGCAGGAGCCGGCCACCGCGTAGCCGCAGCGGCGAAGCGGCGTTCAGCGAGCAGGAGGCGGTGAGACCGAGCGTTCCATCATCGATCACCGTGTCGCCGGTGTAGGTATTGGCCGCCGAGAGGATCTGCGTGCCGGCCCCACGTTTGTACAGCCAAAGACGACCCGTGCCGCCGTTTTCAATGACGCCGCTGTTCTCGATCACACCCGACGGATCGATCACGTTGAAGATGAAGCCATGCGAGTTGTTGTTGCCCGACAGGAATTTACCCGTGAACGCGAGCGTGCCGCTACCGGTGTGTTCGACGGTCACGTCTTGCGAACCACCCGCATTTTGGTAGAACGTGCGGTCGGTCGAGCCGCTCGTACCGGTGAAACGGAAGGTCGTGTTGTTTACCGTGAACTTGAAGGATTGACCGACTCCCAGCGTGCTCGGGACGCCCACGTTCGCAACACTCGGTACGGAAATCGCGCCGGACGATGTAATCAGCGTATTGCCGACCTGCTCGTTGCCGGGATTGGCCAGTTCGATCGTACCACCGGTGCCATTGTGCTCAAAGCCGTTCTGCCCGGTAATTTTGGCCCGTATCGAGAGGGTCTTGCCCGGGGCAGCCTGATTGTCGGCGAAGTTCTCGCCCGTGTTCACACTGAAACTCAGCGTGCCGTCACCATCAATGACCGCGTCTTCTTCGGCGCGCAACGTCAGCGCCCCGGAGTTTATCAGGCTCAGGTGAGCGCCCGCGGCAATCGTCAGCGTCATGCCCGGGTTGCGGAAGTAAATCGTTTTGATAGCCTGATCCTGATTGATCAAGACGTTTGGCGGCGTACCTGCCGGAAAGACCACGGTATCGGCACTACCCGCAGGCGCGGTATTGTCTTGCCAGTTCTGCGGATTCGTCCAGAGGGTATCGCCGCCGGCTCCGGTCCAAGTCCGTTCAGCGCCGTACGCGCCCCAGACAACAGCAATCATCCATCCCGCACACACTCCTACTTTCAAACGCATAGGGTTCATGGCTCACTCCCTCCTTTTTTCCTCTACCACCTCCACATTCAATCGCCCGAGACTATACTACGCTGTGGGCTAATCAGTCAAGCAACATCACTCAACGCACCAAGATCAGCGTGCCGTCTGCGGCGAAGGCCAAGCGGACGGTCTGTCCTTTTTTTTCATGCTGCCTCCGACGTTCCATACCCAACCACCATTCAACGGTTACTGAATGATAGTTCAAACAGGCGTATCCGTCGAGGAGAGAGTGAATAGTATTGGGATACGCCATCAAGCTACTGTCCGTCTGTCCGCCAGACAAAGAGCGTTGGCTGGAAGAAGGTATATACAGCATGTGCTTCCATGCCCTCTACCTTACTGTGGTGCGCCCGCTGTTTGTAAGGCCGAATCTCACCGCAGCGTTGACGGAGGATACTGAAAAGACGTACGATATGGCCATCTTTGAGCCGACGGGCTCGGACCGATTTCCGCGTGTTGTCGCGCTATGTGACGAGGTATTTGATTATGGCAAAAGTGCTGAAGGATCTATCGCAACTCCCTAGGAGTTCATTCAAGCCATCCGATCCCGTAAAGAAACCACCGACTACGAAACCTTCTGATGACGACGCCAGAGCCGTGCTCGCGTATTTCTCTAAAAAAGGGCAGACCGCTGAGGTCCCGGCCGAAGCGCAGACTGACGACGGCGAGGCGGCCAAACTCAAAGCGCTCGAAGAGACCATACGCAAACTCACCGACGCGAAAGAGAAGGCAGAAACACGGGCCTTGATAGCCGAGCAGAATCTGGCGAAAACGGCAGTCGCACGGACAAAGGCCGAAGACGAGGTAAAACGGTTGCAAGGCGAGTGCGGTCGGCTTCAAGGTGAAGCCCGGAAAAGGGCAGAGGCGGAAACGCGTCCGGAGGAGACGGCGCCAGCAACGCCGATCGAAGCGCCACCGGCCAACGGTCTTTTTGTGCTACCTAAAAGTTTTGCCGAGGTGTTCGATGGTGAACTCCGCGAGATGGTGTTGGCGGCGCTTGCAGATGCCCGCGACGCAGCCAAACAAAGTGGCAAGACCCGCCGCACAGCGGCTCTCGATGCCGTTTTGGCGGTAAACCGTTCAAGCGGCGAGCTTGACCGTCGCCGCACCGAGTTGCAGCAAATCCTAAAGAATTACGACCACACCTCCGATCCCGCTGTGTTGTCAAAACTCGGCTTCAAGCTTATCCGCAAACGTACGCATTGGATACTCGATTATGCCGATATCCGGCTGACACTCTCCAAGACGCCTTCCGATTTCCGCGCAAATCGCAACAAGGCTAGCGTTATCGAGAACAAGTGCTTTTGAGAAATGCCTTGGGACAAACAGAATGGGGAATGGTTATGCGCAAACTTATGATTTTTTCACAACAAGGATCCGCACCTCGGATGAAGAAACCAGGGGTGACGGAAGATGGCCCATGACTTCGGGCTTCGTGTGAGAGACAAACCCCTAAATCCTCCCTCCTAAATCCTCCTTCGGTACGCATTCAACGGAGTTGAATCGCACCGCCGGCGTTGACGGCGCATACTGAAAATCGTACGATGTGGCCGTACAACTTAGAAAGTCACTGCCAACAAGAGAAAGGCTTAAGCATGAATCTCTGCTTTGTCGTCGTCAATGACATCGACAAATTTGAAGACCTCCTAAGCGAGTTCAACAACCGGAAACTGTACGGCGGAACCATCTTCGACACCATGGGCATGGCCAGAGCCATGGGGCAACACAGCGGAATCGGTCATTCCATCAGAGGGTTTCTCAACAAGGGCCGCCCCTTTAATAAGACGATCATGATGGCCGTTTCGGACGAACAACTCCAAGCGGTCAAGGAAGCCTTCGAGACGGTCATGGGAAAATTAGGCAGCGAAAATGTGGGCATCATCGTCGCTCTTCCCCTTACGGCTTTCTGGGGAATTAAGGACCACTCTTCGCGGGCTTAGGAGGCGCTGTGTCTACTTTAGAAGTACTGCAACATATCGCGGTTGTCATTGGCGCGTCGATCCTGTTTTCAAAGATATTCGGCAAATTCAACTTCCCCGATGTCACCGGTTATTTGATTGGCGGTATCATCATCGGACCGATGGTGTTGAACTTGGTGCCGGCCGATGCGGTCAAAGGGCTCGAGATCATCAGTGAGGTCGCCCTTGCCATCATCGCATTCAGCATCGGCTCCGAGATGAGGCTTTCCGCTCTGAAAAAAACTGGCAGGGGTATCATGTTGATCACACTGCTCGAAGCCTTCGGTGCGTTTTTGGTGGTTTTCCTGTCGCTCTGGCTGATTTTCAGACAGGAGTTCTCATTTTCTCTGGTGCTCGGCAGTATCGCCTGCGCGACTGCACCAGCAGCCACCCTACTCGTCATCCGGCAGTACAAAGCCAAGGGGCCGGTCGTGGACACGCTGATTCCCGTCGTCGCGCTGGACGACGCCGTGTGTATCATTGCCTTCGGCATTTGCGCGTCAATCGCCCAAGCCATCGTCGGGGGCGACGCGGTTAATCTGCTGTCCCTTATGAAGCCCGTCGGAGAGATCGTGTTCTCCATCGCGTTGGGCGGGATCAGTGGCGTGATCGCTACGATCCTGCTACGGTATATCAGATCCGAAGGCGAACTCACGTCGTTCATCTTAGGCAGCATGTTCCTGCTCACCTCGATCGCGCTACGATTCTCGCTCTCGTCGTTGCTCGTCATGATGAGCTTCGGCTTCGCACTGACGAACCTCAGCCGCGCCGGCGAAAGAGCGGCCACTTCGTTGGACGGGCTGGTCACCCCCATCTTCATGTGCTTCTTTACGCTCTCGGGTGCCGATCTTGACTTCAGGGTCTTCGCGACAGTCGGCCTTCTCGCAATTGTCTATGTCGTGACCCGTGTCATCGGTAAGGTTGCCGGGGCAACCGTCGGGGCCAAGCTCGCAAACATGCCCAAGACCGTGCAAAAGTATCTGGGATTCACACTCGTGCCACAGGCCGGCGTAGCAATCGGCCTGTCGCTTACGGCATCACGCATCCTGGGAGATTCTCACGGACATGAGATCCGTACGATTATTCTCGCGGCGACCGTCCTGTATGAACTGTTCGGACCGATCATCACCAAGGTCGCGCTTGTGAAAGCCGGAGAGATTGAGACCTCAGCGTAAGCCGGGTTGGGGCGACAGCCGCAGTTGATCGATTTTGGCGCCGTCCTCGCGAACCTGTATGCGCAGGGTCACCGTGCCTTCAGGAAGTCGCAGGGGGATACCATCGGGATTGCCGCGATCTGCGACCATGGCCCAGTACCACTCCATGCTCACTCTCGGCAGGTGCCAGACAAACTGGTCTAGGATGGAGAACTTCTCGCTGCTGACGGAGACAAAGAACGAGTCATCTTCAGGTGAGGGTGCGATGACACGTGCGGAGAGGTAGTACAGTCCGGCTTTGGCGACTTGGAGATTTTGCAGGATATAGCCGGCACCGCCACCACGCGCACCGGGCTCGCCGGGAGCCCACACATAGCTGCCGCCGGAGGCTTGCGGATCGTCCTTGGCCACCACCATGTTCGGGAAGACCGCGCCAGCTTCCGCTTCCCAAACGGCGTCGCGGTCAGGCAGGATCACGACGGAGCCTTCCCGCTGCCGCTTGAGCGCCTCGGCGATCTGCCGCTTGTAGGCGACGACCACCGGCAAACCGGCCAAGCACTCCCCGCCGAAATCACGGCCATTGACGGCAAGAACGGCACGCGCAGGCGTGGGCTCAGCACCGCTCAGCGCCATAAAAGGCTTTTGCGTAACCAAGCGCAACGTCTGACCGCTGGCGGCGCTAGCCGTGATCGCGAGGGTGCCATCGTCACAGCGTGCGTCGGCGGCCGCGGTTGCGAACTCCCGCCGCCACCGCGCGAAGTGCTCGGCATTGTCGGCCTGATCGCAGACGCGGACCCAGAACGCAGCACCGACGGGCGTGTCCGTGTCGATGGGCATGCCCCACTGATCGTGGTGGGCAACGGTGAGGCGGATAACACTATGGGGATTGCCGTCGTGAATGAGCGCGACCGGCGCGGACTCGCGAACCGTGTTCTGCCCCCAGACCACACGAATCGCCGCAGCCGCCGCGCCATGCCGGATGACGACGGCTGCACCGGGCGCCACCGGCAATGCCTTGGGCGCTTTGGCATCGAAGGTCACGGCACGACCGCCGATGAACAGTTCATCGCTCGGATAAGGCAACACAAAATGGGATTCGAGAGTCGGGTGGTCCCGGCTGTCCTCCCGTCGATGCAATGCCAAGCCAAGCGCATCTTGACCGTCCTGAACTGCATGCCAGTGAGGCATGAGATGAAGGGTCTTCCGGTGCGGGCCGGTACCCTCCGGAATCACCTTTTTGCCGTAGGGGTCGCGACGGCCATCAGCAATGAAATAGCCGCGGGGCATTGTTTGCGGGCCGGCGAAATTCACGACCATCGGCGCGTCCATGTTGTGATAGGTCTTGCCGGCGATACTGAGCGCGACGTGCCGGCCGGCCCACATGACGCGGTACTCGCTGCCGCTAGGACCCCACACCTGCGTCATCACTCGCGGCACGACCTGTAGATCGCGGAGCCAATCCGCTGGCGGCCGCCAAGAGCTCTGCAACCACAGCAGCGGCGGCGTAGCATTCGGATTCGGCGACGCGAAGCAACCGGCCGCAGCCAGCCAGGCTTCGACACCGCCGCAACCGCAGAGGTAGTCGTAATCACGGCTATGAGCGCCGCCCAGACGGAAGGACGGCGCGAAACAGTTGGCGATGGCATCGAGCCAGAAGACCTTCAGCAACGCCTCGCACTGCTCGCGTACGGCTGGCGTAACGCAGTACGTATGCAGGCGGTGCAGACATGCCAAATCAACGCTGGCATAGGTCGGGCTGCAATATTCATGAATGCCGTTCACCGCTGTATAGGCACAGAAGTCGTCCAGGCGCTTGCGACCCTCGGCAAGCACGTCATCGCGTCCGAGCATCTCCCCCATGAGAATGAGGTTCTGGGCATTCATGATGGCGATGTTGGTGTAGCCGGAAGACACGCGGTGGCGCAGACAGCCCTTGATGGCGTAGTCGATCAACTCGCGCAGGTCTTTGCGCTGCTTGTCGGTGAGCAGCTCACGGTGTTTGATCCAGATGACTGCGGCATTTTCCATGCAGAAGTCACAGGCATTGAAATCAAGGACAGCGCCGTCACGCCAGTTCCAGCGGAAGTTACCGTAGCCACGGCTTTCGGGGTCGCGGTCCTGCATGCGCGCAGCAACCTCAAAGAGCCGGTCCAAGCGGTCGAGATTGATCCGCGCTTCGCAAAGCAACAGCGCGTAGGTGAAGAGTTCGCGGGAGGTCATGTTCGGCGTCAGAGTCTGCACACGGTCCCATACACTCGAACGCTCCGCTTGTCTTTTGATGATGGCGGCGAGGTCATGCTCCTGCGCACGCAGCGACGAGGTTGCGACGATGAATAAGGCGAGAATGATGATACTGAAACGCACTGCTTTCATGAGGCCTCCTGTGATGTCTGCGAACACGATTCCCAAAACCGTCGGCGGCACCCGCATCTTCACAGATGCTCAAAACCTACAACCTACAGCGCAGACACACCCCTTGAGATTAGGGCAAAACCACCGCTAAGGCAAGAATGTTCGAATAAAAACCGCGGTGCCGCGGAGGGGGCTCATGGTGCGCGAGGAATGTGTAAGGGCATGCCCGGCTGGTGGGGCTGGCGTGCCCACACCTTTCAAGGTGTGGGCACAGGCGAGGTTCGGACATGGGGTGTAGCGGCGGTGCGGTGTGTTGGCACGTAGAGCGGGATGAACCTTTAAAAACAGTGGGGGGGCGACGGGGACGCATGGTGCGCGAGGAAAGCGCAAGGGCATGCCCGGCTGGTGGGGCTGGCGTGCCCACACCTTTCAAGGTGTGGGCGCAGGCGAGGTTCGGACATGGGGTGCAGCGGCGGTGCGGTGTGTTGGCGCGTAGAGCGGGATGAACCTTTAAACCTAAAAAGAGCAGTTGAGCATGCAGATTTTGAGCAAAGCCCCGTAAACATTGGCTTCCGTTGAGATCCGCGCCGCACCTATTTGGTGCAGAACGCAATTTCTGATTGGAACCACGGAACAC
>DUPH01000122.1 GCA_012838435.1 Lentisphaerota bacterium
CGAAGGGGGATTTAGGATTTAGGATTTAGGAGTTAGTGCAATGAAAAAGAGATGCTTGCTTGTTTGCTTGGTCGGATCTGCGGTAAGTGCTTTCACGCGTGACCTCGTGTGGCTCGGCACAGATACCGATAACAACTGGGATCTCGTCACCGATAACTGGTTTGTGAAAGGCGACGACACGAAGACACGCGTCTGTTTCGAGCCGGGCGATAACGTCTACTTCCTCGAAAGCGACTGGGTGAACCCTTCGACGCAGCTCGTCCGAACCAACACAACCGCATGGGCGAAGGAGTTCGATATCGGGTCGATCGTCATCAGCAACGACACCACGACCTTCACGTGGAAATGCAACGAGGGGAGCTACGGCGACGCTTTGTGTTTTCAGGCGACCTCTATCGACAAGTATGGCAATGGTGCTCTGGCGACCCCCTTCTGCTTCCAGTGGAACTGCGACTACACCGTACATGGCGGGCGGTTCATCTCGTCCAACGGATCATCCTATCCCGTCGACCACCGTAATGACACGGGTTCCATGATCGTTCCGCGCACGGTCAGCTTCCTCACAGGGTCGACGTGGGATGTGACAGGAGGCGTGGGGTTCGGTGGTGCCGGCAACGGAGCACCGCTCCACGTGGTGTTCTCCAACGCAACGTTCAAGATCTCGCAGAGTTCGCGGTACGTGAGCTTGCCGAGGACAACGTTCTACGACACATCCTTCATCATCAGCAGCAGCGCGGAGGCATCGCGTGCACTGCTGTTCACCGGTGACATCGTCATCACCGGTAGCACACCGGCCGTTATTCCGGCCGGCCGCACAATGACCTTTGGTCGGAAGGATAGGATGCCCCTCGATGTAAGGGTCGATGATGTCACCGGCGATGACGCGACCGACTTCACTGTGGGGGGCATACTCTGTAATATGGATGTCATCTACCCTTCCGTCTCAGACAAGCCTTATTATTTCGGCTAGGGTAACTTCAGGAAAACCGGTGCGGGCACAATGTCAATCACCCACCCCGACAACACGTTCACCGGTAACGTCGAGATTGCCGAGGGCACGTTGCGGCTCGACAACACCAGTTCGCCTAACATCCGCGACGGCTACAACTATCGGTGCAGTACGCTCGGTGCTGTGGATGGCTACGACCGGACGATCACGGTCAAGAATGGCGCAACGCTGTTCACCGGAAACAATGTGCCGTTCGGCCTCGTCAATACGCCGATGAGCTTCAAAATCGCAGTCGAGGAGGGCGGTGCACTTACGTTGGGTCAGACACAGAACAACTTCGGCCAGCTTTCACTGGAGGGCGGCAACTTCTCGTACACAAACGGTGCCCAGGCAACCTGGATCGAGTACGGACTGATGGCCATTGGCAAGAAGCTGTCCTTCTCCGGCTCGACACCCTATGACCTGCAAGTCCGCGGCACCCACAACGTCATATACCTCGGCTTCACGCTTGACAGTCAACTTGACACAGAACCGGTCAGTCCGAGTCAGCCGCACCTTACAAACCTCTGGAGTGTGGTTGAGATCGAGGTCGCCGACATTACGGGCGATTCCGGCATTGACGCCGCAATCGGGCTGCCGATGCGCGACATGATCAACATGTGCTACCCGACCTACGGCAACAATCCCAACGGCTACACCTACGACCCGTGGAAGTACTGCTATTTCCGTGACGGTATCCGCAAAACCGGCACCGGCACGTTGCGCCTCAATGGTGTCAACGCCTACACGCACACGACGGAAGTTGCCGCAGGCACGTTGCTCGTAGACGGCACGATCGCGACGTCAAGCGGCGTGACGGTTGACGCCGGTGCCTTCCTGGGTGGCACGGGCACAGTCTCGGCGGTGACGTTGACGGACGGTGCGGGTTTCATCTGCACGGCGAAACGCGGTCAGACGGACGTCCTGAAAATGCCGTCGCTGACGATGCAGGGTGCAGTGACGGTGCGCGTGCTCAATCCCGATGCGACCGAATTTTCCACATTCAACCAGAATCTGCTGAAGGTCACTGGCCTGCCCGCATCCGTTGACTTTACCAACTG
The DNA here is from genome assembly GCA_012838435.1 of Lentisphaerota bacterium. Lineage (GTDB taxonomy): Bacteria > Verrucomicrobiota > Kiritimatiellia > RFP12 > UBA1067 > DUPH01. The sequence goes on from DUPH01000122.1 coordinate 2,050, forward strand.
GAGCGTCTCGTTTGAAGGGGTCGAACAGTCAAAGATGTTTACCTTTGCGTACGATTCAACGACGGGCATCGTCTCGGCGCACTATGCGGGCGGCACGATGATTCTTCTTCAGTGACAAACGCGCGGGGAGGATAGGATTTAGGAGTGCGGTGACAAGAGCCGCGCTGTGCGCGGGCCGCAGCACCGCTTTTGCACACCACTCTGCCACCGCACTCCTGCTCAAAAAGCGGCGTCGCGCGGAAGACCGCTTGCCGCCGCACACCAAATCCGTTTCTTAGAGCTGCAAACCTTCGAAGATTGTCTCGATCTTCGCCGCGGCTTTCAGGCCCTCGATATACTTCTGAACCGCTTCGCGCGACTTGCCCTGCTTGAGCTGCTCGGTCACCTGTTCAGCGGTCGGAACCGGCTGCGGCTGCTGCGCTTGATCGACCTTGACCAGAATGTGTGACGCCGTGACGGACTCGGGACTCGCCGGGGTGTCGCCCTGCGCTGCGGTGGCGGGCGTTTTCGCCGTGACCTTGATCAGATGGTAGCCGAATTGGGTCTCGACGATGGCGCCGACCTTGCCAACCTCCTGCGCGAAGGCGGCATCCTCAAAGGGCTTCACCATCCGGCCGCGCGTGAACTCGCCCAGATCGCCACCCTTTTGGCCGCTGGGGCAATCCGAGTGCGCCTTGGCCAACTCGGCGAAATCAGCGCCACCCTCGAGCTGCTTTTTGATGTCCTCGATCTTGGCTTTCTTGGCCGCCTTGTCAGCCTCGAGCCCTTTATTCTTCTCAACGATTTCCGCGTTGCTCTTTTCAATATCGGCGATGGTCTTTTTGACGTCTTCGTCGGCGATCTTGATGTCGGCAAGCACACTCTTTTGGATGAGCTTGTCGATGATGAGCCCCTCTTCGAATTCGGCCTTGGCGGCCTCTTCGCCCAGCGGGGCCTTCTTGAAGTACTGCTCCGGCGTCATATCCTGAGGCTTCAGCGCCTCTTCCATCTTGGCGAGCTGCGCCTTGCGATCATCGTCGGTCACGGTAATGGACTGCTTTTTGGCCTCATCAAGCAACAGCGTCTTCATGATGAAGCTGTGCGCCGCACGCTGCTCAAAATACTCCTTGGCCTGCGCAATCTGATCGGCGGGTACGTTTTGCGATTTCAGCAAAGCGTTGACCACCTTATCCATATCTTTGCGCAGATACTTCTTGTCGTTGACCGAAGCGACAACTTCGTTCGGGTCTGCGGGGACGGCCGCCTCAACGGCTACGGGCTCAGCAGGACTCCCAGCGGCCTTTACGGCCTCGGGTTCTTTTTCGCAGCCGGTTGCAACCACCAGCGTGGATGCCAAGGTCAGGCTGAACAAACGGACGCACTTCATGGTATCGTGATCTCCTCTTACGCAGGTCTCTGCGCAGGTGTTGTATCTAACGTCTCCCAAGTGACACGACGGACAGCCGAGGGCACTTCGAGATGGAAGACCATAAACATACCAAGAAATCGGGATAAGCCAAGAAGAAGATTTGCTTGGTTGTCATTTTTTTTATCAGCAAGTATCTGTGCCGCCGTCTCAAATTGCGGCGCATCGGCGAGTAGCATAAAGAGACTGCGGACGGCCCGGTGCAACGCCAGGGTCGACTCACCGGGCTGGCTTTTCGCCAGGTGGGGACAGGTCAGCCGTCCCGAAGGCAGGGAGAAGCGCAACCACATCCGCTCGGACGGATGGCAGTGCGGACAGGTGCGCAGGTCCGGCAGAAGCCCCACGTGCCGCAGGAGATGCGTTTCATACCAAAGTAGCAGGGCGCGTAGATTTGTCTCGGGCGCATGGCTGAGCCGGTCGAGGGTCTGGCTCAGCAACGCGAACAGGTCGGCGGCCTCCTGCTGGATGGGAACCGCGCGCGCCGTGAGGTCGCACAGATAAGTCGCGGCCACAACATGCCGCCAACGCTGCCGCAGTGGCTCGCGCAGTTCACGTGGCACGCATTCCCGAATTGCGTGGACGCCATCGCGCTCGCGCCGATAGAAAAGCAGATCGCACGTGTAAAAAAGATCGTATTGCCCCAGAAACGCGCTTTTAGGTCGGCAAGCTCCCTTGACCGCCGTGACGACGCGGCCATAATCCGGCGTGAGCCACGTCACCATATGGGAGGTTTGTGACCAAGGGCGGATTTGCAAGACGATTGCCGGATTCTGAACGATCAATGCAGCGGTTCCTTTCTTTAAACGGCAGTTGGGTACGGGGATGATGGCACAGAGGTACTTTCGGTTCAAGCGGTTTAATCCAAAACTAACCAAACCCTGATATTTTACATGCACTAATTCGCTAATGTTACACCGTTTTCACAGAGCACCCTCCGGGTGAAGGAACGTAACCTCACCAAGGTTTGTGGAACAGTGCGTAAAAGAACGGCGGAAGGCTTTCCCACGCCGTTCGTTGCTGCCCGGGTGGGCGGTGATTCGGTGCGGCGGATCCGGACCGGGCAGGAAAGCCAACGAAGGAGAGAGCCATGACATGCACAAAAAAAATGTTTACGGGTTTGATGTCCGTATTCACGCTGATGGGTGCTGCGCAGGCAGCGCTGATCACGATTGACGGTTCAACCCCCAACACTGAGACGCGGGCCACTGCGGTATTCGAATTGCAAGGCATCCACAACTGGACAGCCGACAACGAGTACCTCTTGAAAGGCACCATTCTGGTTGGTAACGGCGCGGTCCTGAATATCGAAGCAGGTACGGTTATCCGTGGCGCTAACGAAGTCACGACGAAAGCCGCTTACAACGTCGATTATCGTCCAGGGTCGCTGATTGTCGAGCGCGGCGGTAAGATCTTCGCCAACGGCACAGCCGAAAACCCAATCGTGATGACGGACGAGTGGGACAACCACTTCCCGTGGAAGAACCAATGGGGCTCGTCGGTCACCCGCACGTGGATGTATCGTAACGGGTCAAACGTTCCCACGACCCACAACAACCAGGCATACGACTACGGCAAAATCGGGGACCTCCACGGCGCGTGGGGCGGACTGGTGTTGTGTGGCAAGGCGTTTGTGAACTGGGACGGTGCGGACGTTGCCGATCTGGGCACGGTAACGATCAACGTAGAGGGTGTTGATTCCGGTTTGGGCATCGCGGGCGGCGGCAACGATGATGACGACTCCAGCGGTGTGGTCAAATACGTCCAAATCCGTTACGGCGGTGCGATCACCACACAGGACGGCAAGGAAATCAACGGCCTGACCCTGTACGGCGTCGGTCGCGGCACGGAACTGCACCACATCGAGGTGTACAACAACCAGGATGACGGCATCGAGTGGTTCGGCGGGACGGTCAACGCGAAACATCTGGTGGTTTGGGGTGCGGGCGATGACACCTTTGACAGCGACGCCGGCTTCCGCGGCAAAAACCAGTTCTTGTTCGGTGTGCAGCGCAACCTGAGCGGCTCGAAGATCGAGTCTGGCTGCTCTGACAAAGGCATGGAGATGGACGGGTTCGAAAAAACAGCGGCCAGCGGGTCGATGCTTTTCTCGGCCTCCCTCTGGGCCAACATTACGCTGATTGGCGCGGATTACGTCGACAGTACCAAACGGAACGCGGCCATTTCGATGCGCGACAACGCCTCGCCGCAGATTTACAACAGCGTGTTCATGGATTTCGGCAGCAAGGCGACCTTCATCGAGAACCGCACGGACATCACGGCAAACGGAATCACATTGAACGTGGCTGATCGTTTTGAAACCCCCAACACATTGGATCAGTTGCCGACGTGGAGGGCAAACAACGCATTTGGACAAAATGTGGGCCCCGAGTACTTCTATCAGGCGCAGGTGCCCGGCAATCAGGCGTGCCTCCGCGGGTCGGTCTTCTGGAACATCCAGTCAGGACTTTATCCGACCAATGCGGGCCCTACGTCGCTGATGACTGCCTATCCGTGGATCAACGCTAAAGCAGGCGGAGGGCCGAACGTCAGCGGCTCACTGGCGCTCTACAGCGACTGGGACATGGAGCAGGAAGGCAATGTTGTCGGCCTGTACAATCTCTCTGCCGGCGACACCGCCGACGCGGACGCAGACAACCTCATGCCCATCAAACGGCGCTACCGTACTCAGGTCGTGAAGGGGCCAAGCATGACCTCTGCCGCGTACGATATCACCGAGATCGACCCGCGTGCCGCGAACGATGCGGTGACGGGCGCCATGTACATCCCTGACAGTTGGGTCACGCCGACCGCCTACCGCGGCGCGTTCGGTCCGTCGAACAACTGGGCGAAGGGCTGGACCACGATCGCAACTCTGGGTGCCTTCGGTGAGGCTGCGAAAACAGACCCGCAGGAAGTCGAGCCGCTGGTGGACAACACGGTCTATGTCACGAACACGATCGTGACCGTCGTGACCAACGGCGTGAACGGGATTGTCTATCAGGACAACGGAACGGCGTTTACTGGGGAGCCGCTGAGCACGGACGTCGCCGTTTGGGGTATCCAGACCAGCCCCGTGGTGACCTACACCATCGCGACAGCGGGCACGTATCAGTTGCAATACACGGCCAGCCTGAACCCAGGCGAAGTAAATTGGCAGCCCGTGAAGACCTTCACGGCCACCGCTGTGCCTGTGACGGTGAACCTGACCGACCTCGTCGGTTTTACGCCGGAACATTCGGATGACTCGAGGTTCTATCGCTTGATGAAGCAATAGTTCGCGCCAACGCGCAACACGCTACCTAAGCGAAAAAACGTCCCGCAGTCGCGGGACGTTTTTTTGGTTAAGAGTTGGTTTCAGGTTTCCTTTTTGACACGATTAGATTGCGGGCTTCGCCCGCGTTGGTTCCTTATTCAGGTTGCGGGCGATGATTTAACAAAAACTGAACAAAGCACTCATTATCAATTAACAGTATTCCCGCATATTCTCTCAAACCAGGAACAACCAGACCTGAATAACCCATGAACGAGTTACCTTCTTCTCCACTTGGCAGCCGGGACCGGTCCGTCCGTTTGGCAAGAGCCTGTCTAATCATTTTTGGTAGCCTTTGGTGTGCCGCTGGCGCTTTGGTCCAAGACACGACACCCGGAGCCTTGCGCGTCCGCGTGATCGATCAGGACTGGGACGTGCCGCTTGCGGAGGCAACCGTGCAGGTTCTGGAAGCTGAAAAGAAACAGTTGACCGCCGAGGACGGCAATGTTTTGTTCGACATGTTGCCGGGCGGCTCTTACACCCTTGTGATCAGCGCTCCCGGCTTTGAGAGAAAAGTCTTGAACCATGTGGTCGTCATTCCCGGAGAGGCCAAGTTGGAGGAGGTGCGCTTGAACGGCGCCTTCGTCGACATGGATGAATTTGTGGTTAAAGATATCGACTTGGGAGGCGGCGGTTCGACCCTCCAGTTGTTGGAGATCCGCTCGCAGCACAGCGGCCTGATGGATGCGGTCGGCGCGGACATGATGTCGAAGGCCGGAGCCGGCACGGCAGCAGCCGCGCTCAAGATGGTGACGGGGGCGACTGTCCAGGACGGGAAATACGCCGTGATCCGAGGGTTGGGAGACCGTTACACCGCGACGCTGGTCAACGGCGTTCGCATGCCGACGGCTGACAAAGACAAGCGGGCGGTCCACATGGACCAGTTCCCGTCGTCGATCATCGAGAGTATTCAGGTGACAAAAACCTTCATGCCGGATCAGCAGGGCGATGCCAGCGGCGGCATCAACATCATCACCAAGAGCGTGCCGGACGGCCCGGTCCTCTCGATGAGCGTCTCAACAGAGTACGACTCGAATGCCACGGGCCAGAATGACTTCAAGACCTACCGAGGCGGGGGCAATGATTTCGGCGGCATGCGTGGTGTCGGCAGTCTGCGCTTTTGGGATTCCAGTTCAATGGGGAATCCGCGCGGCACACACTCGGTACCAGGCAAGGAGGGTGAGAAAAGAAAGACGGTCGCGGACGAGAAGTACAGCTCCGCGATTAAGTCGAAGTCCCCACCGGGGAACTATGGATTCAAGTTTGCTGTGGGTGATGCGGCCGACGTGGGGGAGTGGCGTCTGGGGGGGCTTTTAACAGGCTCATACAGTCAAAAATACAAGTACAGGAATGGCTACAAATTCGGGATGATGCCGAACCAGTCTGCAAGGGAGACGGCACCTTTGAAAGGCGAAGGAGCCAAAACGTATGTTGAAACCTCTACAGATGAACAGCTTTGGAGCATGGGATTAACCCTTGGGGCAAAAAACGAACTCAACGAGATCAAGTTCACCGGGATTTATTCGCATCAGTCCCTTGACGTGGTAGACATACGCCACGGTCCTAAGAGCGAAATGAGTACCACAATCGACGAGCTTTCCATCGGGCGCGGCAGCAGAAAGAAAACATACGGGGAATCGCAATCTGACAGCCGGACGCGCACGTTTAGTTCCATCATGCAATATACGGAGAATGCCAATGGCAGTCTGCAGCTCACGGGTAAACACACGTTGCCTTGGCTGAATGATGCGGAACTGGATTGGACCGGCGCTTACAACATGGCGGAAAGCATCGAGCCCGACAGACGGCGCATTACCGGCAGCTACGTTTACCACCGCGACATTGTCAGGCATTACGCGGATGTGGTTGGCACATTGACGCCATCCCAGCTCCAGCAAATTCGAGCGGAGCAAGACGTTGAGCAAAGCAAATGGGTGATCGACTCCTTCGAGCGCCGCTGGCAAGATACGCGTGAAGATGCCTGGCAGGGGCAGGCTAACCTGAAAGTACCCTTCACGGTTTTGGAGAATGAAGGCTATGCCAAAGGCGGCGTGTTCGGGGATTTCATGGACCGGACGTACCGGAACCGGGTTTATGAGATCGATGTGCCGGCCACGATGACGTTGGATGCCGTGAACGAGTATGACTACCGTTCGTTCGGCAAGCTGGATGGGCTTGACCTGCCGGAAAACCTCACCCCGGCCAGTATCGAGTATGACGGGCGCCAAGATCTGACCGCGTATTACTGCATGCTCAAAGCGCCGTTGCCGGAATGGCTTGAACTGGTAGGTGGCGCACGGGTTGAGAGTACGCTCATGGAAACCACGGTCAAGTCGCCTCTCTCGGATAAAATCGTCCTGAACTACCTCATCACGGAGCAGAACGCGCAAAATGATTTTGAGAGGGCCAACGTGGGTAGAATCGGTGCCCGCTCGAATGTCGAACCGAAAGAGGCAGATGCGGAGATCGACCAGGTCGACGTCTTGCCGGCTATTTCGTTGAATGTGAAGCCGCTGGAAGACTTCAGCCTCCGCCTTACTTACGGCAAGACGATCGCGCGCCCGACATTCAAGGAAATCACGCCGGTACTCTATCAAGATTACGACGCATCACAGGTTTTTCTTGGCAACCCTGACTTGGTCATGTCGGAGTTGGACAATTACGACGCACGCGTAGAGTGGCGCCCCGGCAACGCGACGGATCTGATTGCGGCCAGTGTGTTTTACAAGACCATCTCTGATCCGATCCAGTACTCCACGCGGCGGGACACAGGCGCGGGTTCGCTCGACTACATTTATCCTGAGAACTACGGCGATGCGGAAATCAAAGGCCTTGAGTTCGAGATGCGCAAAGGTCTCGGTTTCATCTGGTCGGAACTCAGTCCGTTTTCGGTCGGCGGGAATCTGACACTGCAAGATTCTGAGGTGAAATATCCTAAGGACATCCGCGCGAAGTTGCTGAAAGCGGAGGTCCGTGATGACTCACGTCCGATGGACGGACAATCGGAGATCCTCGGCAATGTCAATCTGATGTTTGAAGATGTAGGAACGGGATTGAGCGTGGGCCTGTTTTACAATCTGAAGGGGGAAACTTACGTTTCGGGAGATACCGCGACCGACGACACCTATGTTCCCAGTATCGTCGAAAAACCGGTCGGCACGTTGGATCTGATCATTGGGCTCAAGTTTGCAAAAGTCTGGCGCTTGGGGGTGGAGATCAAGAATCTGTTAAATCCGGAAATCGAGACCGTTTACCGTACGCCTTACAGAGACATTCCGAACACGAGATACAAGATCGGTCGCATATATGGCCTGTCGCTGGGATGCGACTGGTGACGGCTGATTCGAAAGGAAAGGGACGAAAATGAGACAGGTGATAAGTTTGATATTGGCACTTGCGACATTTGCCGCATGGGCGCAAGAGGATCTGGATGCGGCCAAGCAGAGCATCGAGAAGTGGCTGGAGACAGAACGTCTGATCACGAAAGAAGAGCAGGACTGGCGCGTTGGGAAAGAAGTGCTTCAGGAGCGGATCGATCTTGTCCGTCGGGAAGTCGAAGCACTCAAAGAGCGCATCGCCCAGACAAAAAAGGACATGCAGGAAGCGGAAACAAAAACGGCTGAGTTGAAGGCGCAGAACGAGGTGGTCAAGGCCGGAACGAAAAGTTTGTCCGATGATATCAAACAGCTTGAACTCCGCACGCTGGCCATGCTTCCCCGCACGCCGGAGCCGGTCCGTTTGCGGGTTAACCCGCTGACCCAGCGCATACCGACCAATCCGAAAGATTGTAGGCTGACGCTTTCCGAGCGGTATCAGAGTGTGGTGGGCACATTGAACGAACTCAACAAGGCTGCGCGCGAAATCTCTGTTTCGGGTGAAATGCGGCAGCTTGCCGACGGTCGCCAAGTCGAAGTCTCGGTGTTTTATGTCAGCCTTGCGCAGGCCTACTACGTGAACGAGAAGAGTGGCGTGGCGGGAATGGGCTTTGCTGGCGAGCGCGGTTGGGGGTGGGAAGAGCGTAACGATCTGGTCGAGCCCGTGTCGCGCGTGCTGGCGATCTATCGCGGTGAATCACCTGCGGCCTATGTCCCGCTTCCCGTCAAAGTGAAGTGAGACCAAACAAATGAATTTCGAAATCGTGGAGAAACGAATGAAATCTGCGTTCACTGTCGGGTTGGCGGGTATGCTGGCCATCGCCGCAGTTGCCCAAGAAGGCACGAATAGCGCGGCCGAGGCGATGCAAGCGAGACTTGCCGCGTCAACGGTGCGGTTGGCCGAGGTGCGTAAGCGGATAGCGGACGAAAAAATCCCGATGGCGCAGGCACTCTCTGCGGCGGAGCAGTCGCTCAGCGACCTGCGGCGCGAGTACGATACCGTCAAGCGGCAATCGGACAACAGCACACTAGAAATAGCGGCTCTGCGCAATGAGATCAAAGGACGAGAAACGGAGCGCAATTATCTCGCCAGTCTGCTGGGTGAATATGCGCGTAACTTTGAGACACGGTTGCATATTTCCGAATTGGAGGGCTACAAAGAGATCGTCGAGGAAGTCCGGGGCGCTCAGGAAAAGCTGTCCACCGATCCGGTTGCGGCCTTCGACGCGCAGTTGCGCCTGATGCTCATGAGCCTGGCGCGGCTGGAGGAGATGCCGGGAGGCTTGAAATTCCAGGGAGGCGCATCAGCCGAGGACGGCGTCGTCAAACAGGGGCGTTTTCTGCTTCTCGGCCCGGTCGCCTATTTCGCCTCGGATGACGGGTCTCTAGCGGGCATCGCCAGCCAACGCGTGGGGTCACTTATCCCGGTCGTAGAAGGCTGTTCAGATCCGGCTTTGAACGAGATGACCAAAATGACCGTGGAAAAAGACGAGGGGAGCATCCCTTTCGACGCCTCGCTCGGCAATGCCCGCAAGATCGAGGAGACCAAGGAGACTGTGGTGGAACACTTCCTGAAGGGCGGCGTGGTGATGTGGCCGATCCTGCTTCTGCTCTGCTGTGCTGCGGTCGTCGTCGTCCTGAAGTGGCTCTGGCTCGCGTGTGTCCGTTTGCCGTCTGCCAAGGCCTTGGCGGAACTGTTCACTGCCGTACGCGCGAATGACAAAGAGCGAGCGGTGGCGCTGACCCAAAAGATGAAAGGGATGGCGGGGCGGATGCTGCGTGCCGGTGCTGAGGTGCTCGATCAGCCGCGGGAGCTGATTGAGGAGGCGATGTTCGAGAAGATGCTGGAAGCTAAAACCAGCCTCAACCGCTTCCTGCCGTTCGTGGCTGTTACGGCGGCTTGTGCGCCGCTGCTCGGTCTGCTCGGTACGGTCACAGGCATCATCGCCACTTTCAACCTCATGACGGTTTTCGGATCCGGTGATATCAAAATGCTTTCGTCGGGTATTTCAGAAGCGCTCATCACGACGGAGTACGGATTGTACGTGGCGATCCCCTGTGTCTTGATGCACTCGTTCCTGTCGCGCAAAGCCAAGGGAATTGCGGATAAGATGGAACAGGTCGCGGTCAAGTTCATGAGTGAGGTCGGCAAGGTTTGAAAACGGGAACAACGGACAACCTATGACAGTCGAAACCATCCGAATCTTTTTGGAGAGCCACTTGCCGCCCCTGTTCAGGTCGTGGCTCGAACAGGCGTGGCCCGTCTGGATTGCGGGAGGTTGGGCGATGGTGCCGTTGGCGCTGACAGGGCTCATTATGTATCCCCTCGGACTCAGCACAATGCTTCGACTCCTTCTGCTCGGTGCGCGGAAATCGCCGCAACGCGCATGGGAGAGATGGCAGAAGCATCCCGACAAACCGAGGGGGCCGGTGCAGCGGCTGATTCACGAGGCCATGCAATGTGAGTCTCTCCAAGAGCTGGAATCGTACTTCACGCTCGTCCAATCAGTGACGATCAGTCCTTTCACGCGCAACGTGCAGATCATGAAGGTCTGTGTGGCGGTCGCACCGCTCCTTGGGCTTTTGGGCACAGTCACAGGCATGCTGGTCACCTTCAATGGTTTGGCGCAGGGTGGCGGAGGCGAAAAAACCATGAGCGTGATCTCCAAGGGCATATCGGAGGCGCTCATCACGACCGAGACGGGTCTGGTTCTCGCGCTCACTGGCGTGTTCATCCTGTTTTTTCTGAACCGACAGCACCAGCGGTACGAGAAAGTTGTGACGCATGTAGAAACATTGTGCATGCGCGAGTTCCAAAAACGTCAGGCCGAAACGGCATAACGAAGTAAAACAAAGGGTGGAGGCTTATGAGCAGATTCAGAAATTCAGGAAGTGACGATGAGGAGTCGGCCGGGATCGACATGTCGCCGCTTATCGACTGCGTGTTCATCCTGTTGATCTTCTTCATTGTGACGACAACCTTTGTCGATGAAACCGGTGTGGAAGTGGACAAACCGCAGGCCGCATCGTCTGTCAGCCTTGAGAAGAACAGCGTGTTGCTGGCCATTACGGCCAAGGGCGAGGTGGTCTACGGAGGGCAAGAGATCGGTATCGGCGGCGTACAGACCGTCGTCAAACGCATGCTGGAAAAGGAGCAACTCCCGGTGATCATCCAGGCCGATCAAAGCGTGCCGTCCGGACTGCTGGTGCGTGTGATCGATGAAGCCAAATTGGGCGGCGCTGAAAAGGTCAGCTTGGCTACGCGCAAGGAGGCGTCGGGAACGTGACAAGGTTCGGTCAGAATAACCGGTCAGGCGGCGACCTGTTCGGGCGCTTCTTTGTCTCCGGCGGCACCTTGATTATGGGCGCGGCACTGACGGTTTGTCTGTTCCTGTTGCTCCCCGTCCTACAGGACATCGGCCATCAAGAGAAAAAGGCAGACCTTGAACTCGTGAGTATCGACACGGTCGAGGCGCCGCCGCCGCCCCCGGTCGTCGAGGAAAAAAGAGAGGAAGCACCGCCAGAGGAGGAACCGCCGCCGCCGGAGCTGACGGAAAATGCTCCGCCGCTTGACCTCGCGCAATTGGAATTGGCGCTCAACCCGAGCATGGGCGACGGCGCAGGCGGCGATTTCGCGGTCAAGCTCGCAACCGCCGGTGCGAGTGAAGGCACCGCGCAGGCGCACGAGGATATTTTCTCGCTCGCCGACCTCGACCAAGCCCCCCGTGTCATCATGCAACCCGCGCCGCAGTATCCGCCCGAGATGAAAAAGAAAAAAATCCAGGGCACCGTCTACATTCTTTTCATTGTGGACAAGGACGGCCGCGTGGTGTCGCCCAAAGTCCAGAAGACCGACAATCCCGCATTCAACACGCCTGCGCTGAGTGCCGTAAAACGCTGGCGTTTCGAGGCCGGCAAGAAAAACGGACAGCCTGTGCCCTTCCGCATGCGCCTGCCAATCACTTTCGCACTCTAAGGAGATGACCATGAGACTGACCTGCCTGACATTAGCCGCTACCCTTGCCGCAATCTGCGCGCAAGCGGACGCGCTGATCCAAAACCCAGAGACCTTCTGGCGCGATCCGACTTTCCAGAATTCGTTTATGGGGTCATACGGCATGCGCGCCGAAATCGAGCCGCAAATAACGGTCGTCGAGAAAAAGGTGATGGAAAAGGTGATAAAACTGATGAGTTCCGGCGAAAGTACCGCCGAAGTTGTCTCGCTTCTCGAAAAAAACACAAACGACGCCTCAAGCGCGGTGTTCGACTTCACCCTTGCCAACATCCATTTTCAGGAAGACCGTTTGACAAACGCTTTGACGTGTTACGCTGCAGCCATCGCCAAATTCCCGAGTTTTCAGCGTGCCTATAAAAACAAGGGGCTGGTCTTGATCCGGTTGGGTGAGTTTGACGCAGCGCTTGAACCGCTTTCCAAATGTATCGAGTTGGGCGAAAACGATGGCCTGACGTACGGGTTGCTCGCCTATGCCTACGCAATGACCGAACAGTATGTCTCCGCCGAAAGTGCCTATCGCTTGGCCATGATGCTTCAGCCTAAGACCCTCGACTGGAAGTTGGGACTTTGCCGTGCGCTTTTCAGACAGCAGAAGTACGGCGAAGCCATCGCCATGTGCGACGAGTTGCTGCGGAGAGAACCCGGCAAGCCGGACTACCTGCTCTTGCAGGCCAACGCCTACCTCGGGCTTAAACAGCCGATGAAGGCCGCCGAAATCTACGAAGTGCTCGACCTGAGCGGCGCAGCTCCGGTCGCGGCGCTGCACACGTTGGGAGACATCTATGTGAACGAAGGCTATGCCGAGCAGGCAGCCGACGCCTACGGCCGCGCCATGGCACGCGAGGAAACGCCCGACATCGCGCGTCAACTCCGCAACGCGGAGGTGCTCGTCAGCCGCTCGGCCTATTCGGCCGCATCCGGACTGCTCAAGAAAATCAAGGATCGTGCAGGTACCGGGCTGGGTGACGACTTGCGCAAACGCATGCTCAAACTCGAAGCGCGCCTTGTGGCCGCACGCAATGAGGCGAGTGACGAACAGGCGAAGATACTCGAAGAGATCGTCAAGCTGGATCCGTTGGACGGCGAAGCCCTGATCCTGCTTGCCATGCATCATGCGGCATCGGACGTTGAGAAAGCGATCTTCTACTACGAGCGGGCACAGGGTATCGAAAAGTTCGAGGGCGACGCACGCCTGCGCCACGGTCAACTGCTGGTAAGAAACGGCAGGTATCAGGAAGCGCTGCCGCTGTTGAAGCGCGCGCAAGAACTGAACCCCCGCGATGACGTTCAGAATTATATCGAACAGGTGGAGCGTGCCGCACGGGCACGGAACAGATAGGCGGATGATTTTTCACTGATACCGAACAAATGTCTCATCCGCCGCTCACATACCCGTGGGACAATGTGCGGCGTTCACGACTAGTAGGCCGGGCGGAGTGCGAAGTTACCGACGGAGTTAAACTTTTCCAACGCCCTCTAAGGCACGCCGGGTGGCGGGCTGACCGGCTTTTTTTGAGCGGCCCGCTTACGCAGACCGCTCTTTTTTCTAGCGAATCAAACAAGTTCACGCAAGACAGCATCGCACACCTCACGCCCGCGCGCCGTCAAACGCCAGCGGTCCCCCACGCGCTCGGTGATGCCGTGTACGACCAGATCGGCGAGGCGCTGTTCCCAGACGCCGACCTTCCCGGCCAAAGCAGGAAAACGCGACGCCTCGGCGGCAAGGTCGATCCCCTCGCTCAAGCGTAGGGCGAAAATCACACGCTCCTCAGCATCCTCGACGGCATCAAGCGCGGTGGAGTCCGCCGGTGGTGGCGCATCGTGTTTCACGGCGTGGATGTACTCTTCAAGATCCTCGCTGTTAGTCCAGCGCATCCGGCCGACACGCGAAGCCGCCGACGGGCCGAGCCCAAGGAAGTCATGGCCACGCCACACTGCCAGATTGTGACGGCATTCAAAACCCGGAAGCGCGTAGTTGGAAATTTCATAACGCGCGAATCCGGCCTCACCGAGCGCCGTCTCGGCTTGCGCAAGCGCGGCGAGCTGATCGTCGTCGCCGGGCAGTTCGAGGCCGTCCTCAACCTGTCGCGCCAACGGCGTGCCCGACTCAACGATCAGCGCATAAACCGAAAGATGCGTGAGTGAAAGGGAGATTGCGCGCTCGAGCGTTTCACTCCAAAGCGTGGGCGTGACTCCCGGCAGACCGGCGATTAAGTCGATACCGGTATTCACGAATCCGGCGTCTTGGGCGCGCTTGACTGCCGTGATGGCGGCTTGGGCATCGTGCCGCCGCCCGATGCGCGATAGGATCGTGTCGTCAAAACTTTGCACGCCGATACTGATGCGGTTCACACCGATGGTCGCCAACGTCGCGAACAGAGCAACCGAGGCCGAGGTCGGGGTGACCTCCACGGTCCACTCCTCAAGCGTGTCGAACGGGAGCCGTTTGGACAGAGCGTCAGCCAGCCGTTTCAAGCCGTCATTGCCCAGCATAGCTGGTGTGCCGCCGCCCATGTAAAGAGTGCGCAGCGGAACTTTTCCCAACTCGGGCAGACGGGTCAGACGGCAATCGTATTCACGCGCTGGCAACGTGTTGTAAAGCTCAATCACGCTGGGTGCCGCAACGACCGAGAAGAAGCCGCAATAGTGGCACTTGCCGTCGCAAAAAGGAACATGGATGTAAAGGTGGCTTGGCATGGAGCGTCAACTTAAGCGCGAGGTCCGTAAAGACGGCAAGTAGGATACCACAAGTTTAGGCTTGTTGCGCAACGCCTTTTCATGCACCATAGAGTATTCAAGCAGGAGTGATGCATGGCAAAAAGTATTGTTGAAAAAATCCTTTCGGCGCACCGGGTAGCCGGCAGTCTGGTGCCGGGTGAGGAACTTGCAATCCGTATTGACCAAACCCTCACGCAGGACGCGACCGGCACGATGGCCTATCTGCAATTTGAAAGCATGGGGCTCGACCGCGTCAGGGCCGATCTGGCCGTGAGCTACGTGGATCACAACACGATTCAGGTTGGCTTTGAAAATGCGGATGACCACGCCTACCTCAAGAGCGTGGCTCAGCGCTACGGTATCATTTTCTCAAGGCCGGGCAACGGCATCTGCCACCAACTCCATCTGGAGCGCTTCGGCAAACCCGGCGCGACCCTGCTCGGCAGCGACTCGCACACGCCGACCGGCGGTGGCATCGGCATGATCGCGATCGGCGCGGGCGGCATCGACGTGGCCGTGGCGATGGGCGGCGGTCCCTTCTACCTGACCTGCCCCAAGGTCACGCGGGTGTTCCTGACCGGCGCGTTGCGGCCGGGCGTCTCGGCGAAGGATGTGATCCTGACCGTGCTGGCGCGTTTCGGGACCAAGGGCAACGTCGGGCGTGTGCTGGAGTACGGCGGGCCGGGCGTGGCATCCCTGAGCGTGCCGTCGCGCGCGACGATCACGAACATGGGTGCGGAGTTGGGGGTCACCACATCGGTCTTCCCGAGCGATGCGGTGACGCGCGCATTCCTCGCGGCTCAGAACCGCGTAGCGGATTGGATCGAACTGACGGCCGATGACGGCGCGGAATACGAGCAGACCGTAGAGATTGATCTGGCCACCGTGGAGCCGATGGCGGCATGTCCGCACTCGCCCGGGAACGTCGCCTCGATCGCCTCGATGGCCGGACGCCGCGTCAACCAAGTACTGATCGGCTCCTGCACCAATTCGTCATACCGCGACCTCAAGACCGTGGCGCTGATGGTGCGCGGCCGCAAGGTACACCCTGACGTGGAGGTCGGCGTGGCGCCGGGTTCGCGGCAGGTGGTGAGCATGCTGGCCAAGGAGGGATTGCTCGCGGATCTGGTGCAGGCCGGCGTGCGAATGCTGGAAAACGCCTGCGGCTTCTGTATCGGCAATCACATGTCGCCCGGCACGGACGCCGTGAGCCTGCGCACCAGCAACCGCAACTTTGAAGGGCGCTCGGGAACGCTGAGCGCGCAAGTCTATCTGGTGAGTCCGGAGACCGCGGCGGCGGCGGCGTTGACCGGTGTGTTCACCGATCCCCGCACCTGTGAAGCCGTGCCGCCCGCTGTCGAAGAGCCGGCGGTGTTCGAAGTGGATGACAGCATGTTCCTCTTCCGCGAGACGGCCGGGCGCGGTGTGCCGGATACGCCGATCGTACGCGGTCCAAACATCGGCGAGGTTCCGGCGGGCAAGCCACTGCCCGAGATGCTCGACGGCGTGGCGGCGATCAAGGTCGGCGATAAGATCACGACGGATCACATCATGCCGGCCGGTGCGCGTCTGAAATACCGCTCGAACGTGCCGCAGTACGCGAAGTATGTCTTCGAGCATGTCGATCCCGCTTTCTACAAGAACGCCTCGGAGATCCGTGACGCGGACCGTCACGTCATCATCGTGGCCGGCGAGAGCTACGGACAAGGATCAAGCCGCGAGCATGCGGCCATGTGCCCCATGTACCTTGGCGTCAAGGCCGTGCTGGCGCAGAGCATCGAACGCATCCACTGCGCCAACCTGATCAACTTCGGCATCGTGCCGTTGATCTTTGATCGTCCGGAAGATTACGAGACCATCACACAGGGTGATGAACTGACATGCGACGATTTCCGCGCAGCGTTGGCGGGCGACGGGAAAGTAACGCTGAAGAACGTGACGCGCGGAAACACATTCACGGCAACTGCGGCGTTGAGCGACCGCCAAAAGCGTATCGTGCTGAATGGCGGCCTCTTGGCCGCCGTCGCATCGGGGCATGTGTCATAAATCACATTGACCGCGCGGTCAAACAAAAGGTACCATGGAATCACCATGAGCGAGAAGGAAAAGGCGAAGCCTGAAGGTCAGGACAACGGCGAGATCACGTTTGATTTGAACTTTGCTCCAAGCTGGGCGCGCACGTCTCCCGAGGAGACGATCCAGCGTTATCAGAACGAGCGGTTTTCGGATGACGGCGATGACCGGCGGGGCGGACGCAGCGATTATGGCCGCGACCGTCGCGCACCGCGCGACTACGACAGCCGCGAGCGCGATCGCCGCAGGCCGAGCCGCCGTCCTCCGCGTCGCGAGGATGACCGCGACCGCGACCGCGGGCCGCGGTTTGCCGACGGCGGGATGCCGCGGCCTGAACCACGTATGGCTGCCGCCGATACGCATGGACCGCGTGCCGGGGGCGGAGATGGCTTCAGACAAGAGCGCGGGGGCGACTATCCGCCACGCCGTGACTCCCGCCGACCGCGTCAGGACCGTCGTCCCGAGACGCCTGCGTTACCGCTCGAGATCCGCGTGTTGCCCGAACAGAAGGCGCTGGGGGCGGTCATCCGCCGCATCCAGACCTCCCACCGTGCGTACCCGCTGCGTGACCTTGCTTCGCTTTTTTTGGACAACCCCACTTCGTGCCTGCTTCGCATCGCGCCGTTGAAGGATCAGCAGGTGCCGCTTTTCCAATGTAAGGTGTGTGGCATGCCCGCCCTCTCGGAGGAGGAGATCCGCACCCATCTGGTCAGCCGCCACATGGATGACTTCTTTGATGTGGAAGAGGTGGAGTGCGAACCGCCCACCGGCGCGTTTGTGTGTGTCGCGCGCTGTGGCCTGAGCGGCGAACTGATGGGGCCCCCGAATCATCACAGCTTCAACAGTAAAGTGCAGGAGATGCTGCGGACGCGCTACGCGACGATGGCCGAGGAGGCGTACCGTGCGCGTATCGAGACTGTGCGCGACGCCGAGGTCATTGAAGAGTGGCGTCAGCAATGCACTAAGAAAAAGATCTACCGCCGCAAAGGAGCCGCGCCCACAGTAGTCGAGCCGGTTGACACGCCAGACGCCGCCGAAGCAGATGCGGCCGCTGAAGCGGACGCCGAACCTGCACCCAAGGCCCCGGCCATGGAGCGGGACATCGCTGAACTGGTCTTCCTGCGCGAGATTCTACCGGAACAGATCGCGAGCGTGCGTCACTTGATCTGCACAGCGGCGATCGGCATGCAGACGCCAAGCCGCCCGCTGTACTTTGCATTGCGAGACATGCTGCAACGTGAGCGTCGTTTCCCTGCGTCGTTGTTCTTTGCCCTGCGCGGTGCTTTCCGTCATCGCAAGTTGCATCTGTTCCGCGTGAATGACGCCAAGGGACCGGACTTCGTGATGCTTAAAGCACCGGTGGCGCTGGACCCGTCGCACGCCGTACAGACGTTGCGTGATGTGTTGACCTATGTCAACGAACACCCCGGTTGTACCAAAGCGGAAATGGTTGCCGAAATCGCAGGCGACGACGAAGAGAAGATCAAAGAGACGCTCGTCCAACTCATGTGGTTGGTCGAACGCGGTCACGTCGTCGAGTTTTACAACGATGTCCTGAGTGGTCCACTCGACTATCCCGTTTTCCGTTTGCAGCCCGGTGAGAAACAAGGCGGTGGACGCTCACAGCAAATGACGGCGGATCAAACGCCCGCGCCGGAGAGTAAGCCGGAAAAAGCTAAACCGGAGTCTGACGCCACGCAAGAGGCTACGCCGGAAGTTGCGCAAGAAGCTGAGCAACCGGAGGTTGAGACCGCGCCAGCCGCAGAGGTGGCGCCGGAAGAAGCGGAGGCCGTGACGGAGCAAGAGAGCAGCGAGCCGGAGACCAAAGCTGAGGAACCGGAAGCGGAGGCCGCGCAAACAAGCGAACCGACCGTAGAGACGGCACCGGAGGTCGAAACAGTGCCAGAGGCTGAGCCTGCGGTGGCCGAGCCGAAGGCGGATGCGTCGGCCACGTAAGCCCAATCCGCGACGGACGAGAGTAAAAGTGCCTCTCCGCTTTTCGGATCCGCCTGATCTGTCTGATTAGACTGATCCGTCCGATCCGTCTGACAAAAACCACAAACGTGCTCCAGCCGCGCGTTTTTTTATGAAATCACCACGCGCCGGCCTGTCACGGTCAGGCGGTTTTCGGAAAGCAGGCGCAACGCTTCCGGATATGCACGGTGCTCTTCGACCTGAATGCGCGCGTGCAGCGACTCGGGGGTGTCGTCCTCCAGCACCGGCACACTGCGCTGAATGATGATCGGCCCGGTGTCCGTGCCGGCATCCACAAAGTGTACCGTGCAGCCGGCCACCTTTGCCCCATACGCCAGCGCTTGCGACCACGCCTGCAAGCCAGGGAAGGCCGGCAACAGCGCGGGATGGATGTTGAGCACCCGGTTCGGAAAAGCCGCGAGAAGTCCCGGCTTCACAATCCGCATGAAGCCGGCGAGAACCACCGTATCAACGTCGGCATCCCGCAACATCTGGATGCAACGCTGCTCGGCCGCGCCGTCCAGTTTGGTCTTGAAAGGGGCGCAATCCAACCAAGCACCAGGAACCCCGTGATTGCGAGCGCGTTCAAGAATACGGGCGTCTGGCACATCGGCAAGGACGAGACGTACCTCGGCGTTCAGGGTACCGGCGGCGATCGCATCCAATATCGACTGCATGTTCGAGCCAGAGCCGGAGCCCAGCACACCAAGTTTCAAGCGGGTGGAAGAGGTCGTTTGCATGGTGGAAGAGTAATACAAGGAAGCGTCGCTTCCAAGCCGAAAACAAAAAAAGCGACCGGCGGCGCATGGCTGCCGGTCGCAAAACGAGAAGGGCCGAATTACTTCTTCAGCGCACCTTCCAGCTTCTTCTGCGCATCGCTGGTGGCCTTCTCGGCATCCTTGGCAGCAGAATCAGTCGCCTTCTCAGCAGACTTGACGGCCTTGTCAACCTTGTCGCCCAACGTCTCTTCCTTCTTGCAGCCGACAAACGCGAACGTCGCGACGGCCATGATCGTAACCATCAACAGGCTCTTCATGTGAACTCCTTTCAACCGTGCCGAATTAGCACAGATTTGTTTCCTTCCCTTCGGAAGTGGATGAGAGAGTAACAGAAACTGCCTCGCGAAACAAGCAGGAGTTGAGCAGATTTATCAGCGCCGCAACAACGGCAGCAAACTGCCCCTTTCATCGGCAGGCACTACGATATCGCGGACACGCTCCCACGCGACCTCGCGCACCGACATTTGGCCCGGAAAGAGGTAACGGTGCGGATGGCGCGTCATGAACACCCACATGGCATCGGTCGTGACGCTGTTTTCCGCCACACCCACCACACCGTAGGGATGGACGCCAAGTGCTTGAGCCACCGCCTTGCACAACGGCAGCAGGTCCACATGCCAGTTGCTGACATGCATCGCCAAAACGCCATCCTCTTCAAGCCGCTCGAAATAGAGCCGGAACGCCTCCAGCGTCGCCAAATGGTAAGGCACTGCATCCCCGCTGTATGCATCGATCATCAGAATATCGTAGCGCGGATCGCCGACCGCCTGCTCGCGTTCCAACATCTTGCGCGCATCGCCGGGCACCAGATCAATGCGCATCGGCGCGTCGTTCAGAAACGAGAAAAACTGCGGTGCCCCCGCCACCTGAATCATCAGCGGGTTGATCTCATAAAAACGGAAGAGATCCTGGGGTCTCCCGTAGCTGGCCAGACAGCCCGCGCCGAGCCCCACAATGCCTACCTTCACACCGCGTCCCTCCCGATAGGCGGGATGCGACGAGAACGCGATGCCGCCCCCGGTCGCGCCATAGTACGAGGTGCCGCGCCCAGCGAAAAGCGGCGACCTGACCTGCAGGCCGTGCGTGGTTTGTCCGCACCACAGATAATGCACAGGCAGCGCACCGGCCTGACCGAACAACTCCAGCGTCTGCGTCACCCGCACGGTCCCGTAAAAATTACGCGCCTGAAAGAGCGTGTTCGACGCCGTACGCCGCGACATGACGCCGAACAGGACCAGCCACAACGCGGCGCAACACACGGCAAACACAGGGCGCACCGCACTCAAACGCCTCAACCGCTGCGGCCACGGCAACCGCAAGGCCAGCAGCAACGCACACAGGCCCAGCGCCAGCGGGTATTCGGTCACGCGCGTAAACACGCGCGGCGCTACAAGCGACGCCAGCAGTCCCCCCACCGCGCCGCCTGCTGCAATCGCCAGATAGTAATGACTCAAGCGCGTCGTCTCGGGGCGTTCCTCATACAGCCAGCCGTGCAACACGCTCCCGCCAAAAAAGATGACGCCTAACCCCGCAGCCGCATTTGGCAGGAAACTACCGTCCCCCCACTGGCCTTGAACAATCGCCGCCGCGCACAGCGACACAGCCGCAAGGATGATCCCAATTGATGACGTCAGCCAGCGCCACGAAGAGAAACCGACGACATAACTCAGCAGAAATGCCGAAAGCATCGCAACCCACACCAACGGCAACGGCGTCACATCGGTGAACAGATGCGCAACAATCGCATTCAGCAGAAACGACGTCACGCCCGGCAACACGTACCACGTCCAGACCCGCACCGGCCGCCGCACCGCCAGCTCGTCCGAATCGGCTTCTTCCACCATCACTGCGCCGCCGCTCTCCCCGTCCCGTACAAAGCGACCGAGGCACGCCATCAGCCCGGTATATCCGCAAAGGCCGAGTGCCACAGCCCACCACTGGACCGAGAGCGATACAAACGGCTCCAGCACGAACGGATAAACCAACAATCCCGCGAATGACCCCAAGTTTGAAACCGCGTATAGCCGATATACAGAAGCGACGGAGCCTGGTGACGCATCCGTCCCGTCACCGCAGCCCCCACCGTCTCCACGCGCAGCCAGCCACCCTTGCACCACCGTCGATCCGGCGGCAAGCGCCACATAGGGAAGGCCCACGCACGCGAGTACGCACAGTAGCACCTCAAGCGCCGGTTGTTCCGTATTGCCCGCCACCGTGCGCAATGCGGGACGCAGCACGGCAAACGCCACCGCCCACGCCGATGCCGCACACAACAGGGAGAGATGCACCGCACGCTGCTTCGAGCGGCGACGACGCGCGACGCCGTGCGCATAGGTGTAGCCTGCCAGCAACAGGAGTTGATAGGCCGCCAAGGAAATTGTCCAGACCGCCGCACTTCCGCCGAACAGCGGCAACAGAGTTCGTCCCAGCAGCGGCTGAATCAAAAACAGCAAACAAGAGCCGCAGAACACAGCGGCCGCTGAAACGCGGGCTTGCTGACGGTCTGCGGTCATCGCGGTACTCTACCCCCGTGCCTCGTCGCTTTCGCGGATCTCGACCCGACGGATTTTGCCGCTGATGGTTTTGGGCAACTCCTTCACAAACTCCACAACGCGCGGATACTTGTAAGGCGCTGTCACGTGCTTGACATGATTTTGCAGGGTCCGCGCCAACTCGTCCGAAGGCGTGTAACCCTTTGCCAGCACGACGGTCGCTTTGACGATTTGGCCGCGGTCAGGATCTGGCACGCCGGTGATGGCGCACTCCAGTACTGCCGGATGTTCCAATAGAGCGCTTTCCACTTCGAACGGACCGATGCGGTAACCGGAACTCTTGATCACATCGTCAGCGCGTCCGACAAACCAATAGTAACCATCCGCGTCGCGCCAGGCCATGTCGCCAGTGTAATACACATCATCATGCCAGACCGAGCGCGTCAACTCAGCATCGCGATAATAGCCGTCAAACATGCCCAGCGGACGCATGATGTCGGTACGCACCACCAACTGCCCTTCTTCGCCGCATTCGCACGAGCGCCCATTCGCATCCAGCAGATCCAGATCATAGCCGGGCGACGCCATCCCCATTGAACCAGGCTTCGGTTGCATCCAAGGGAAGGTAGCTGCCACCACCGTCAATTCGGTCTGTCCGTAGGCTTCGTACAGTTTCAGCCCGGTCCCTTCCAGAAACTTCTGGTAGACCTCGGGGTTGAGCGGTTCGCCGGCGACCACGCAGTGACGCAGTTTGGAAAAGTCGTAATTGGAGAGGTTCTCTTTGATGAAATAGCGGTACATCGTGGGAGGAGCGCAGAAGGTCGTGACCCCGTACTTGACGATCACATCCAGCACAGCGCGCGCACGAAAGTGCTCCATATCGTAGACCATCACCGCACATCCGACCATCCACTGGCCGTAGATCTTGCCCCATGCCGCTTTGGCCCAGCCGGTTTCCGCAACGGTCAGATGCAGGCCGCCCTCGACGCATCCCTGCCAGTATTTCGCGGTGACCAGATGGCCGAACGGATAGAAGAAATTGTGCCGCACCATCTTGGGCATGCCGGTGGTGCCGGAGGTGAAGTAAAGCAGCATGATATCGCCGGCGCCGGTCTGACGCGCGCAGTCCGCTTCGTCCAGCGTATCGGAGGCCGCTGCCATGCAAGCATCAAAATCCACCCATTCCCCGCACTCACCGCGCGGTTGCACCAAAGCCCGCAGTCCGATCTCGACTTCTGCGGCAGCCTGTTCCACCGCCTCGCGCAGCGAGGGCTCATCCACCGCGACAATCGCCTTCACGCTGGCGGCCTTGACGCGGTACACCACATCTTTCTTCATGAGCTGTGTCGTGGCGGGAATGGCGATCGCGCCCAGCCGGCAAAGTCCCAGCAGCGCAAACCAAAACTCATAGCGCCGCCGTAGGATCAGCATCACAGCGTCGCCCTTGCCAATGCCCAGTGTCTTGAAGACGTTGGCTGCGCGCTTGCTTGCGCGCGCGATGTCGACCATCGTGAAGACCCGCTCATCTCCTTTGTCGTCACACCAGACCAACGCGCGGCGCTCTGGGTCCGCAGCCGCGATCTCGTCAACCACATCGAACGCGAAATTGAAACACTCAGGCACGTCCACCTTGAACGTGCTGCAAAACTCCTCTTGAGACGCGAAGGTGTCTTTGTCGAGCCACCGGCACTTCATCATTGCTCCTTTGTTATTAGGCGGTGATCATCGCCAGAAAAGTGACGGGCTCACTGCCGTCGGCGCGCATGCCGTGCGGTACCGTCGCGTTAAAATAGATGCTGTCGCCCGGCTCCAGCAACAGCGTGTTCTCCCCGATGGTCAACCGCAGCCGCCCTGACAACACATAGTTGAACTCTTGGCCGGGATGCGCGTTGAGATGGGTCTCCTTGAGGGACGGCTCCACCGTCACGATGAAGGGCTCCATCACCTTGCCGGCAAAGCGCGCGCCCAGCGCCTCGTAGTGATAGACGTGGCGGCGCGCGATGATCGGCCCCGTCCCCTTGCGCGTCACATGAAAGGTCTTGGCGTGCGCGTCGCTCCCGGTCAGCAGCACCGTCACATCTACCTGATAAAAAGCCGCCAGTACCGACAGATAGCTCACCGACACATCTGCCTCGCCGGCTTCATAACTCAAGTATGCATCGACGGTCACGCCGGTTTCGGAGGCGACGGCCTCCGGCGTCAGATCAGACGCATCGCGCAATCCCTTGATCCGTTCCGCAATCAACTGCCGTTGGTTGTTGGTCATCGTTCCCTCCTCCGTTCCGGCTTCCGCCGCTAACAGGTCACAGCTTCAGGTTCTCGTCCATCCACGTCTCAGCTTCACGTAGCAGCAGGCGGTTCTTTTCAACTAGCGCGGGCTTGCCTTTGAAACTGGCGTCCAGCGCCGTTGTCAGACTCTCGTTGTTCAATCCGGTCACGCCCAGCTTCGCCAGAGCCGCCAGCATCATCGTGTTGGCCGCTTTGGGCACGCCCATCTTGATCGACAGATCAATGGCCGGCATCGAGATCACCCGCACGCCTTCGGGCGCGGCGACCGTCAAGGGCACCGTGGCATCCACGATCACCGTGCCGCCGGGCTTGACGTCCTTGACAAACCGCTCATACGAAGGCTGGTTCATACAGACCAACACGTTCGGCTGGTCCACCGAAGGCGAGCCGATCGGGTGCCCTGAGATGACCACCGAACACGCCGCCGAACCGCCGCGCTGCTCTGGCCCGTAGGTGGGGAACCACGTGGTGAACCGCTTCTCAAGGCGCGCGGCCTCCGCCACGCAGATACCGAGGCTCAGGATGCCCTGACCGCCGAATCCGGTGAATTTCAGGCGCAGTTCCTTAAAGCTGTCGTCCACCTCGGCCTTCGGTGCTTGATGCTGATCCATGTCGCGGAAGAAATCGTCTACCGCAGGCGTTTCAGGCAACGCCGGCCGCGCACACGCAGTCGCGCTCTCATCACGCAGGCAACCGAGCGGGAACTCCTTCTCCATCTGCTCCATGCAGAAGAGCGCCGCCTTGACCGAATTCACCCCCATGTTGGTCGGACAAGGTGAGATCACCTCCACGAAGGCATACCCCTTGCCGTCACGCTGAATCTCCAAAGCCTTGCGGATCGCGCGTTTCGCCTGCATAATCCGCCGGGTGTCCGCCACCGAAACCCGCTCGATATAGACCGGTGCCTTGAGTTGGTTCAAAACCTCGCAAACATGAAGCGGATAGCCAGCGGTCAGCGGGTCGCGCCCGAACGGCGAGGTCGCGGTCTTCATACCCTCCAGCGTGGTCGGCGCCATTTGGCCGCCGGTCATGCCGTAAATCGCATTGTTGACGAAAAAGGCCGCCATGTGCTCACCACGGCTCGCGGCCTGAAAGGTGTTGTTGAAACCGATCGCGCCCAGATCGCCGTCGCCCTGATAAGAGACAACCACCGCGTCGCGCCGCACGCGATTAATCGCCGTGCCCACCGCAGGCGCGCGCCCATGCGCGGCGCCCACGTTACCGCAGTCCCAATAGTAATAGCCAAACACTGCGCACCCGATGGGGTTCACGATGACCGTGCGGTCTTGGATGCCCAGATCCACCATCGCTTCCGTGATCAACTTGTGGATGATACCGTGGCCGCAGCCCGCACAATAGTGCGTCGCGCGCGTCTGCTTGCCGCTACGGCAGAAGACCTCGTACATGCCCTCTGTTTTCTTCTCTTTCATGAAATCACCTGCTTCTTCATCGCTGCGCGGGCCGCTTCGACCACATCAGCCACGGTCATCACCATGCCGCCCATCCGGTTGCAGAGTCCCACCTCTTGGTGCCGCCCGCCGACCGTGGCAAGCGCGAGGATCACATCATTGTAAAACTGCCCGGCACTCAGTTCAACCACCATCGCCCGGCGGCCGAGCAGCGTCGTGCTCAACGCCTCATCCGGGAACGGACTGAGCGTCAAGGGGCGGAACACGCCGGCCTTCACGCCCTCGGCCCGCAGCGCTTCGGCGGCCGTGCGCGCGATGCGACTGCAAATTCCGTAGGCCACCAACACGATCTCCGCATCGTCGCACAGATACGCCTCGTGGCGCGCGTCAGCCTGCATCGCAACGTACTTGGCCTGCAAACGCAGATTGTGCGCCTCCTGCGCCGGCGCGTCCAGATAGATCGACGTGATCAGATTCTTGCGCGTCTCGGGGGTGCCGTGTACTGCCCACCCCGACGTGTCGGGCCGCGGTTGCTCGCGCTCCGGCAGCACCAGCGTCTCCATCATCTGCCCCAGCAGTCCGTCGGCCAGCACAATCGCCGGCGTCATGTGCTTAAAGGAAAGCTCAAAGGCGCGCATCGTCAGATCGCACATCTCCTGCACACTGGCCGGCGCCAGCACCACGCACCGGTAATTCCCGTGGCCGCCGCCCTTGACCGCCTGATTGTAGTCGCCCTGTTCGGGGTACACGTTGCCGAGCCCCGGCCCGGCGCGCATGATGTTGACGATCACGCCCGGCAGGTTGGCACCCGCCATGTAGGAGACGCCCTCCTGCATCAGGCTCATGCCCGGGCCCGAGGTCGCCGTCATCGAGAGGCGTCCCGCCGCCGCCGCGCCATAGACCATGTAGATCGACGCCGTCTCGCACTCAGCTTGCAAGAACTCGCGTCCCACCGAAGGGAACCAACGCGCCGCCGCATGCGCAATCTCGCTGGCCGGTGTAATGGGATACCCGAAATAGACATCGCAACCGGCGTAGAGTGCGCCAATCACGACCGCTTCATTACCTTTAACAAACTTTGTCATCGTTCCGTGTTCTTTCTCTCCGGACACCTTTTGTGTCCGCGCGCATCCGCGCTACGGTTTCTGGATCGTAATCGCATACGGCTCGGGGCAGTTGTAGAAACAGATCGCACATCCCGTGCAGCCCTCGCCCACATACTCCGCCGGTTTGACGCCCCGGCTATTCATCCGGTCGGCCAGCCGCAGACATTTTTGGGGACAAGCTTCCACACAGCGTCCGCAGCTCTTGCACTCATCGGCCGTGATCACTGGACGCGGCAGCGCCGATCCAACTTTTTCTTTCTCAGTGTCGGACATTCCGTCTCCTCACCTCGCAACAGGTCTAAAAAAATTGGGCGACAGTTTGCCACTTTTACGCCCTTCACGCAAGCCATCTCTCCAAGTTTCCATTGCATTGCCCTGCTCGGAAGGGTATGGTTTAAAGGTCTCGCGGGTGATGGTTTTTTGTTCCGCTTTTTGATTTGAACCCCCGCGACGAAAGGAGCATTCACAATGATGACAACGAAAGTTTTGCCCGCCCTACGCGGATTCATGGCCCAAGACCGCGACCTGCCCCGTCTCGAACGCGTCGAACCCGACGGCACAGAGCCCGCCGTTTCGATCCCGTCAGACTGCAATGACGTGCTGGCCGTGTTGCGCGACCGCCTTCCTGCCGACGCGCGACGCGTCACGATCGAATCGCTCGGCACCTACGCGGCTGTGTCCGCCACTGCCAAAGGACGTGCCACAGGCAAGATCGCAGTGGTCACCGGCGCCGCACAGGGCTTCGGTCTGGAAATCGCGACTGATCTCGCCGCACAGGGTGCCTGGGTGGCGCTGGCCGACATCAACGCGGAAGGTGTCCAGAAGGCAGCCGCAAAGATTAATGCCGAGTGCGGACGTGACGCCGCCATCGGTGTGGCCGTGAACGTGACAGACCCCGACTCGATCGCGGCGGCACTGGAGTGCGTCGTGGCGACATTCGGCGGGATCGACCTCTTCGTTGCCAACGCAGGCGTGTTGCGCGCGGGCAGCGTCAAAGAAATTCCCGTCAAAGATTTCGATTTCGTCACCAACGTGAACTACAAGGGATATTTCCTCTGCGTTCAAAATGTAGCCCCGATCATGGCGCTCCAGCATCGTGCCGCGCCGCAGGCGTGGTTCGACATCATTCAGATCAACAGCAAATCCGGTCTGGTCGGCTCCAACAAAAACGGGGCCTACGCCGGCTCCAAGTTCGGCGGCATTGGACTGACGCAAAGTTTCGCGCTGGAACTGGTCGAGGACGGCATCAAGGTCAACTCGATCTGCCCCGGCAACTTTTATGACGGCCCGCTCTGGTCCGATCCCGAAAAAGGACTCTTCAGACAATACCTCGACAGCGGTAAAGTGCCCGGCGCGAAAACCTTCGCCGACGTCAAGCGCTTCTACGAGTCAAAGGTGCCGATGCGCCGCGGCTGCACCACGCCGGATGTGATGAAGGCCCTCTATTATCTGATGGAGCAGGCCTACGAAACCGGACAGGCGATTCCCGTCACCGGCGGGCAGGTCATGCTGGCGTAATCGCGGGCGATAAAAAAAATACACTTCGGCCTTGCATTCCCCGCCTTCGATCTGTTAAGGTGTCTCGTATTCAAGAGCGCCTCTAGCTCAATTGGATAGAGCATCTGACTACGGATCAGAAGGTTGCAGGTTCAACTCCTGCGAGGCGCGCCAGAAGCAAAACCAGATTGCGGGGTGGAGCAGCCTGGTAGCTCGTCAGGCTCATAACCTGAAGGTCGTAGGTTCAAATCCTACCCCCGCTACCAATTTTCGGCCTCGGTTTTTTGGGGACCCTCCCAAACAAACCGAGGTTTTTTATTCCCCGGATACATAAAAACCAGGCTCTGGAATATCTCACACAAAGGCACCAAGGCCGCAAAGGGGTTGCTTTGCGGCTATTCAAAACTCCCAAATCCCGGCCCCCAACTTCTCCCTGAGTGCGATTCAGTCTCATGGAACCGAATCGTGCCCTTCCAAAAGCCCCGCTTTTCTGGCATGATAATCACCCATGCAGACACGCCCCTCAGAAGAGTTTAACCAACGCAACGCTTCGTTCGACAATCGATTGCGCCCAACCCGCTTTGCCGACTTTGTCGGACAGCAGAAAGTCCGCGACCGGTTGATGCTTGCCGTCGAGGCCGCCCGCCAGCGCGGCGAGGCGCTCGACCACGTCCTGCTTTCCGGTCCGCCCGGCCTCGGCAAAACCACATTGGCCTTTATCCTCGGCGAAGCGATGGGTGTTGCGGTCAAGACCACCTCTGGCCCCGTGATTGACAAACCGGGTGATCTTGCGGGATTGCTGACAAGCGCCGAACCGGGCAGCATCATTTTTATCGACGAAATCCACCGGATGCAACGTACCGTGGAGGAGTATCTCTACTCCGCGATGGAGGACTTTGTGATCGACATCATGATCGATCAAGGTCCCAACGCACGCTCGGTGCGTCTGGAACTGCCGCGTTTTACACTGGTAGGTGCCACCACGCGCAGCGGCTTGATCTCGGCACCGCTGCGCTCGCGTTTCGGTATCGCCAACCGGCTGGACTATTATCACGCTGACGAACTGGCCACGATCATCGAACGCTCCGCTGCCAAGTTGGAGGTGGAGATTGAACCGGATGGCGCGCGTGAAATCGCCTTCCGTGCTCGCGGCACACCGCGTATCGCCAACAACCTGTTGCGCCGCGTGCGTGATTTTGCCCAAGTGCGTGCCGACAACTGCATCACGCAGGAGGTCGCCGCAGAAGCGCTCGCGTTGCTGGAAATCGACCCGCGCGGTCTCGACGAGATGGACCTGCGCATCTTGGAGACGCTGGTCCTAAAGTTCAACGGCGGACCGGTAGGCCTCAATACCATCGCGGTGTCGGTCGGCGAAGAGCCTGACACGATTGAAGAGGTCTACGAGCCGTTCTTGATTCAGGAGGGCTATCTGGAGCGTACCCCGAAGGGGCGTCTCGCCACGCCTGCCTGCTACAAGCGGCTCGGCGTCATGCCCGCCGCGCGTCAGAATGAGTTGGACCTGTAAGCGCGAATGTTACCGGGCGAATTGCCGCGAATAGGCATAACGAGTCTGTGCGCCTCCTTCGCGCGTTACCGTCAGCACCTTGTCATCCATGCTCAGCGCCGTGACCGGCATGACCGCCGCCCCTGCACTGGGCACAAGCGCGTAAAGCTGCCGTATCGTGCCAGCGGCCTGCTTGCGGTAGATCGCGGTCGGGATCGGGCGCACGCCGCCGTAGCCGGCCGACGAATCCGGCAGCCACCCCTGCACCACGGGCTCTTTCTGTCCCTTGACGATGGCCACACCGTCCGCACCGAACGCGGCCACGGCAAGCGTGGCGCCCTCGTCCAGCGTGACCACCTGCAGGCCGTCCACCCGCACATCGGGCGCATCGAAATGGAAAAGCGTTTCATACAGGTGGGGCTTTCCGTCGAGCGCTTCCAGTTCGTCCGCGATGACAAACAGGTCCGGCTTCACGAAAAAGACGTGCCGCGTATGACGCACAACCCGCGCGGCGTTGGTGCCCCACCCCTCTTCAAACACGGCGGCGGCGTGCTCAAAGTCGGCGTGCTGTTCCCACACACACGGCTCGGGCTCTTTGACCACATAGGTGTCGCGTGGTGATTTGCGTCGGCATTGGTCCATCCCATCGACCATCACAAGATTGTGGGCGCGGCTGCTGAGCACATAGCGACGCCAGTCGCTCGCGTCATAAGTGTAGACGCCACCCTCCACCAGCAACGACTTGCCGAATGCGGTCAAAGTCACGCTCAGCTTGTCTTCGTGCTGGTGGCCGTAACCGAACGGCCCGCCGTCCATGCACAACCAGAGATCCTTCTGATCCCAACCGCTACGCAGGATGAACTGACCGGCGTACGGAAAGCGATAAGAGGTCACTGCGGGCGGACGGCCCTCCTTACCGCGCGTCGCGACCCAGCGGAACTCCTCCCGGTGCGGAAACAGTTTCGCGCCGGTCCTCATCCAGCCCTCCACCCCCCCGGCACCTGAGTCGTTCAACGCCGGCGTCCGGCGGGTCGGCTGCATCGAATAGAGAAAATAATCAAACATCCGTTCCATCTTGGCGACGTACGTGTCAGGCACCGCACAACCAGTCAGAGGCACCAGATTGATCGGCCCCAAAAAGTTATGGACCGAAACTCCATGATAGCCGGGCGCCAATTCGATCTGCGCACCATCCGGATACACCTGGATGTCCAGTTCGGCGGTCAATCGTTCCAACGCGGTGGCGCGCCACCGCGCGGCGTCCTTGAACTCGGGAAAAAGCGCGCCAACATGATACAAGCCATTCGCCTCCATGGTGAGCCAGTTGCCGGTGGTCTTGAAGGCCATCAGGTACTCGGCATGTTCAACGTAGCTTTTGAGGAAGAGCGTAAGCGCCTCATCATCAAACGCGCGGGCGGACAGAAAAAGGTGATACACATCCGGCCACACGCCTCCGGCACGGATACCGGCTTCAATTGTGCGCCAGCGCGAAAAGGGACGATTATCCGGTTTCTTGACCGGCACGGGGCACGCCTGCACCCAGCTTTTCAACTGCGCGACAAATTCGACCGCGTACTTCTCGTCGCCGGTGGCGTAAAAGGCGCGGCCCAAGTCCTGCCACATCGGGTGACGGCTGAGCTGCCACGTCCACTCGTGATTGCGCGGCCACTTGGAATCGGGCTGCGTCGTGGGGTTGAATGCCCAATCGATGGTCTCGCCAAACGCCCACTCGATGCCGATGCTGGAGAGCCGACGTTGCAACGCCGCCTCGGCCCTTGGACTGACACGCGCCTTCTTGTTGGCCCCCGCGCGCTGCGGGTCAAAGGTCCAAGAGGGCGAAGTCCGCGTACGCAGATGTTGCGCAAACGCATGTTTCGCCGCCGTCCAGTCGGCGCGCGCCACCGCCGCCTTCACGTCCGCGAGTCCCGCCTGTTCCGTGTCGATCCGCGCAAAAAACTGCTCGTCCGTCAGGCGCGGCCCGACCTCAGGTTCTGCAGCTGATACACATAGCGCCATCCAGCACGCCGCCGCAACTCCGCACACCATCCCCATCTTCCGCTGTATCATAAAGAATTCCTAAATCCCAAATCCTAAATCCTCCTTTGGGTGCGATTCAACCGCGTTGAATCGCACCCAAAAACTCCCCTGTCCGCTGCACGAAGAGCTCCGGCTGATCCACATGCACCAAGTGGCCGGCATCGGCGATCTCCGTAAAAACAGCCGCCGGGAACCAACCCCGAATCAGCGTTTCATCC
>DUPH01000123.1 GCA_012838435.1 Lentisphaerota bacterium
ATTGACAGGATTACATGATTTACATGATTTTCAGGATTGAATAACATCATGTTAATCATGTAATCATGTCCTAAACTTACTCCATGGTTTTTTCGTGGCGAAGCCACGCGGCAGGCTAACTCCTAAATCCGCGCGCTGCGAGGCTGCGCGGCCGCGCGGGTTTCGAAGAGCTTGTGCTCGATGCTGTCCAGCAACGCTTGCCACGACGCCTCGATAATGTTTTCGGAGACGCCCACAGTGCTCCACTGGCGTGTGCCGTCGCCGGACTCGATCAGTACGCGCGTCACCGCCCGGGTCGCCTCTTCCGGATCAAGGATGCGCACCCGGTAGTCCGTCAGCGCAATCTGCTCAATCTCGGGATAGAAGCGCGTCAGGGCCTGGCGTAGCGCCGCGTTGAGCGCGTCAACCGGACCCTGCCCTTCGCCGGCCGTCAGCCCGGTCACGCCGCCGACCTTGATCTTGACCGTGGCTTCAGAGAGGCACGGCTCTTCGTTGCCGCGCTTCTCGACAATCACGCGGAAGCCCTCTAACTCGAAGAAGGGATGGTGCTGGTTGAGCACTTTCTGCAGCAGGATCTTAAAGGAGCCATCCGCCGACTCGTAGGAATAGCCCTGCTCCTCGCGCCGCTTGACCTCGTCCAGAATCGCCCGCGCCCGCTCTTTGTCCAATCCGCTGAAATCGGTGCCCAGCTCGGCGGCCTTCATCATCACGTTGGATGCGCCCGACAGCTCGGAGACCAGTACATGGCGCTGGTTGCCCACTGCCTCGGGTACGATATGCTCGAAGGTCCGCGTGTTTTTCTGGATGGCGTTGACATGCGCGCCCGCCTTGTGGCTGAAGGCCGAGCGCCCGGTGTAGGGCTGACGCGGGTCCGGCCGCTGATTGGCCAGGTCGTCGGTCACCAGCGAAACCTCGCGCAGCCGGCGCAGCCGCTCGGCGCCCACGCACTCAAACCCCATCTTCAGTTCGAGCGCGGGGATGATCGTGGTCATGTTGGCGTTACCGGTGCGTTCGCCGTAGCCGTTGATGCAGCCCTGCACCTGACGCGCACCGGCACGCACGGCTTCCAGCGAACTGGCCACCGCCAACCCGCCGTCATTGTGCGTATGGATGCCGACCTGCGCATCGGGCAATGCCGCGCACACTGCCTGTGTGATCGTGAAAACCTCGTGCGGCAGGGTACCGCCGTTGGTATCGCAGAGCACCACACCAGCGGCCCCCTCGCGCATCGCCATCTGTAGCGTGTTCAGCGCATATTCTGGATCATCCTTGTAGCCATCGAAAAAATGCTCGGCATCAAAAAACACGCTCCGCCCCGCCGCCCGCAGGAAACCCACGGTGTCGGCGATCATCTGCAAGTTGTTCTCGCCGGTGGTGCGTAGCACATCGCGCACGTGCATCAGCCATGATTTGCCGTAGATCGTGACCCACTCGGTCTCTGCCGCCAGCAGGCCGGCGAGTTGCGGGTCGCCCTGCGCGTCCAGATCCACGCGCCGCGTGCTGCCGAACGCGACGATGCGGGCGTGCGACAATTGCTCCTTGCGGATGTCGTCGAAAAAACGGCGGTCACGCGGGTTTGACCCCGCAAACCCTCCCTCGATAAAATCGACCCCGAACTCATCCAGCAGATGCGCGAAACGCACCTTGGCTGTATCCGAGAAGGAGATGCCCTCGCCCTGCGCCCCGTCGCGCAGCGTCGTGTCGTAGATGTAGACTTTTTCCATAGGCTTCGCCCGCGTCAGAAGAACGCTTTGTAGAGCGCTTGCACGGCCTTGGCGCGCTGCTCGGCTTTGACGCCGAACATCATGCTGATTTCGGAAGAGCCCTGGTTCATCATCTCAATGTTGACCCCGGCGTCGGAGAGCGCCCGGGTGGCCTTGGCGGCCATGCCCACTGTGTAGTAGAGCCCCTCGCCCACCACCATGATCAACGCATAGCCGCGTTCGACCAGCACAGCGTCAGGGTTGAGGTCACGCTTGATGCGCTCCACCACGCGGCGCTCGCACTCCGGACTGAAGTTCTTGTCGCGGATCACCACGGAGACGTTGTCGATACCCGAGGGCATGTGTTCGTATGAGACGCCTTCCCACTCCAGGATCTGCAACAGGTGACGCCCGAAACCAACCTCGCGGTTCATCATGTACTTGTCGACAAAGATGTTGCAGAAGCCGTCGTCGCTCGCGATGCCCACGACACATCCCGCCAGCACACGGCGCGTCTGCACGATCATCGTGCCCGGCTCTTCGGGCCGGTTGGTGTTGCGCACGTTGATCGGCACGCCGGCCTTGATCGCCGGGACGACCGCCTCGTCGTGGAAAACACCGAACCCGGCATAGGAAAGCTCACGCATCTCACGGTAGGTCATCACCGGTATCCCGGACTTGACCTCCGGCACCAGACGCGGGTCGACCGGATAGACCGAGTCGACATCCGTGAAATTCTCGTAGACACTGGCCTTGACCGCCGCCGCCAAGATCGCTCCGGTAATGTCCGAACCGCCACGCGGGAAGGTCGCCACCTGGCCCTCTTTTGTATAACCGAAAAACCCGGGGAAGATCACCAGCTCATCATGGTCGATCAACGTCTTGGCGATGTTCTGATACGATTCGTCAAGCAGCCGCGCGTTGTCGTAGTCATTCGTCAGATACATGCCGGCATCCTGGGGGCTCATATACGTCGCACGCGCGCCGCGTGACTGGAAGGCCTGGGCCACCAGCTTGGCGCTGTTATCCTCGCCGGCCGCCTTCATGCTGGCCAGAAAAATGCCGCGGTGCGACTTGTCGCCCGCCAGGCGGAAGCGCAGGTCTTTTTCGATTTCGGCGGTGATGCCGTCCGGCAGACCCAACTCACGCTGGATTTCAGCATAGCGTTCCACAATAGCGGCGAGTGCCGCCTCGTAATCTCCGTCCACCAGCGCCAGTTCAGCGCACGCCATCAGCAGATCGGTGACCTTGACGTCGTCCTTTGTGCGTTTGCCTGGTGCCGACACGACCACGATGCGGCGCTCCGGATCGGCCAGCACGATATCCACAATCTTGGCCACTTGCTCCGCGTTGGCGAGTGATGTCCCGCCGAATTTACATACCTTCATCGCCACATCCACTCCCTCTGCTAGATCATTCTCAGTTTAACCGGCTCTTCATTCAGTACGCCCGCGGCCCGGATTTCGCGCAGCGCCGCGTCCATCTCTGCGCCTTTAGCCGGATGTGTCAGGATCACCACCGGCACATATCCGGCATCGGCCGCCAACTCAGCGGGCGGCTCTTGCTGCGTGGCCGCCAGGATGCTCACGCCGTGACGGCCGAGAATGGTCGTCATCGTGCCCAGCGAACCGGCCTTGTCCAGCACCATCAACCGCACGTAGTAGCGGCTGACAATCTCTGCGGCGGGGCGCACGCGCAACTGACCCTGATTGGCCGTACACACGCCGCGCCGATAGCGCGACCGGCCCGACATCAGGTTGCGCGCGATGTCGCCGATATCGCCGATCACGGTGCTGGCCGTAGGTTCGCGTCCGGCCCCGCGCCCGTAATAGAGCGTATCGCCGCTGAGGTCGCCGTGCACCATCGCCGCGTTGAACACTTGGTTCACCGAAGCCAGCATGTGCGTGAGCGGCACCAGCGTGGGATGCACGCGCACCTCCACCTCGCCGGCATCGCGCTTGACCACGGCCAGCAGCTTGATGCGGTATCCGAACCCGGCCGCGAATTTGACGTCCATGCCCGACAGATTGCGGATGCCCTCCACCAGCACCTGATCCAGCGGCACGTGAAAGCCGTACGCCAGCGAAGCCAGAATGACCGCCTTGTGCGCCGTATCCAGCCCATCGATATCCAAGGCTGGATCGGCTTCGGCATAACCGGCCTTCTGCGCCTCTTTCAACACTTTGGCAAACGGCAACCCCTCGCGCTCCATGCGTGTCAGGATGTAATTGCAGGTGCCGTTGAGAATCCCGTGGATGCTCTGGATCTCATTGCCCGCCAGCCCCTCGCGCAACACGCGGATGATCGGGATGCCGCCGCCCACGCTCGCACCGAAATAGATGTCTACGCCGTTCTTCTCGGCGGCGCCGAAAATCTCCTCGCCGCATTCAGCCAGCAGCTTCTTGTTGGCCGTGACCACCGACTTGCCGGCATTCAGCGCGGCCAGCACGAAGGTTTTAGCCACACCGGTGCCGCCGATGAGTTCCACGACGATCTGGATGGCGGGGTCATTGATGATCGTCATCGCGTCGGTCGTCAGCAACGCAGGATCGACCTTCACACCACGGTCAGTCGTGATGTCGACATCCGCGATACGCTTGAGCACGGTCTCAACGCCCAGCCGCTGCGCCATCACCTTGCGGTTGCGCTGCAGGCCGTCCACGACGCCCGCGCCCACAGTCCCGAATCCGATAAGCCCTACACCGATCTGCTTCATACCCTTTGCCTTCCTGTGGCTGTCAAAAAAACGAAGGCTATAGGGTAGTAAAAAACAGGAAGAGGAACAAGCTTAAGACGAAGCCGAAGATCGGTTAG
>DUPH01000124.1 GCA_012838435.1 Lentisphaerota bacterium
GGCCGCACGGTGGTGGTCGATGCCTTAGAGATTACCGATTGCGCCGATGACATGGCATGGGGCGCTTGGCCCGATGGCTCGCCGGACCAGCGCCGTTGGCTCCACCCCGCCACGCCCGGCGCACCCAACCGCGCCGACCGACCGCAGTGCTGCATTGTGGTCAATGAGTTCATGGCGCAGAACGACCTCTTTACCAACCCGCTTACCGGCAAGAAGGATGATTGGTTCGAGCTGTTCAACGATGGTACGGAACCGGTCGATCTCGGCGGCTGGGTCGTCACCGACACCCTGACCAGCGAATCGCCGCCGACGCCGGACCTGCGCACCTCCAAAGCGCTGGTCATTCCGGCGGGTGTGGTACTCGCGCCCGGCGCGGCACTGCGTATCTGGACCGGTGCGAAAGACGCCGCATCGCTGCCGGTCGATCCCGCGAACCTCCAGGCGCCCTTCGGCCTCAGCAAGAGCGGCGACCGCATCTGTCTCTTCACACCGACGCTGGCACTGGCCGATCGCCTTGAGTACGCGACCGAACAGATCGGTACCGCCAGCATGGGCCGCTGGTTCAACGGCGCATCTGGCGATCTCGTACGCTTCGACAACCCGACCCCCGGCGCGCCCAACCGCAACCCACGCTTCACGGAAGCGCTGATCGCGCAGCCCGGCCCCTACGTCTTGCGCGAGGAGGAGCCGTTCACCTGCACCAACACCCTCGCGGTGACGCGGCCCGCCGCTTTCACCTTCCGTCTTTTCCCGACCGAAGGCGACGCACTGCCCGAGGGCCTTCAGTTCGACACCGAGAGCGGCGTACTGACCTGGACCCCGAGCGAAGCACAGGGCCCCGGCCTCTACGCATTGCGCCTCTGCGGCTTCTTGGTTGACGGTTTGAGCGTAGTCGGCTGTGACGAAACCCTGCTGACCCTGTGCGTACTGGAAACACCCAGCCGCCCGCAACTCGGTCCGCTTGTGGATATCACGGTCGACGAAGGCCAGATCGCCGCTTTCACCGTGACCGTCACGCGCGCGGAAGAGATGCCGCCTTATCCCACCACGTCGCGCCTGCGGCTAGAGGGCGCGTTGCCCTCGAACGCCGTCTTCAATGCCGAAACCGGCGTGTTCACTTGGCAGACAGATGAGCCGGACGGGCCGGGCGATTATCTTATCACCGTAATCGCCGAGGACGCCGACGATCCGAGCGTCTTCAGCACCGCGCAGGTGACCATCCGCGTCAACGAGGTCAACCGGCCCTTCACCTACGTTTCGCCCACCACCTTCATGCTCTGGCGAGAAGAGCCCTTCTCCGTGCGACTGCGTTACAACGATCCCGACCTACCGCCCAACGTCTTCACCTACAGGTTGTCGTCCGATGGTCCAGAAGGACTGACGATCGACTCCGAGACCGGACACGTGCAGTGGCAGCCGCGCGCCGACCAGACCGGATCATTCAGCTTCCGCGTACGCGCCTTCGACGGTGCCGGCGCAGCGCTGAGCACGACGATCAGGCTAGTGGTCGACACGCGCAATCTGAGCGTTACCGCACTGACGACGACTGCGGCGGGCGACAACCTAGAACTGAAATGGGCGAGCAAACCGCACACCTTCTACACCATTGAGTGGTGCGCGGACCTGGCCGCTCCCGTCTGGCTTCCGGTCAACGCAGACACGCCGGTCGCGGGTACCGGTGCCGTGCTCAGTTACACGCTTGATCCGGCCGCACTGAACTTGCCCGCCCGCGCCTTCTTCCGCATCCGCCAAACACGCGAGTGAGGCGGCGCGCGGTCCAGTCCTGTGGGCGGTGTTTACACCGCCACTGTCGGCAACCTGGCAGCCGAGCAGCGCCAAACAAACTCATGCGCTAACACGCTCCGGCTTGTTTGAGTAGGTTCTGCCTGTTATAGTATATGTGTCCTATACCGAAAGGCCCGCATTATGAAAAAAATCACTGGTCTTTTGCTTCTGGCGCTGATCGCCGGATGCACCTGCCCCTTCCGTAGTTCGGAGCGGGATCTCACGCAGTACGTGAACCCCTTTATCGGCGCGGCCGACAACGGCCACACCTTCCCCGGTGCCTGCTTCCCGTTCGGACTGGTGCAGCCCAGCCCCGATACCGGTAACTGCACCTGGGCCTACTGTTCCGGCTACATGTACCTTGACGAGAAAATCTGGGGATTCTCGCAGACCCACCTCAACGGAACGGGTTGCCCCGACCTCGGCGACATCCAGCTCCAGCCGTTCACAGGACCGATCGAACGCGAGAATTATCACAGCCGCTACCGCAAGGAGACGCAGCAGGCCAAGCCCGGCTACTATGCAGTGACCTTGGATGACTTCGGCGTGGATGTCGAGCTGACCGCCTCGCCGCGCGTGGCCTTCCACCGCTACACCTTCAAGGACGCCGCGCCCGCACGTCTGCTGGTCGATTTGCAGTACGGCATCGTCAGCGGCAAGGATGCGCTGCGCACGCACATTCTGGCCAGCGACGTGACGGTCGAAGACGCCATGACGATCAGCGGCCACAACCAGGCTCAAGCATGGGTCAAGCGCCACTACTTCTATGTCATCAAGTTCGACAAACCCTACGCCGCAATCCGCCAGCTCCCGGCGCAGAAGGGCGAGAAGGCTCCGCGCTATGTGCTGGACTTCGACCTCAAGCCCGGCGAGACCTTGCAGGTCAAGGTGGCGCTCTCGACGGTCAGCGTCGATGGAGCCAAAAAGAATCTGGCCGCCGAGATCCCGCATTGGAACTTCACGAAGGTACGCGCTCAGACCAAAACAGCGTGGAACGCCCTGCTCTCTCGCGCCAAGATCGAAGGGACGCTCGATCAAAAGGAGAACTTCTACACTGCGATGTACCACCTGTTCATCCAGCCGAACAATATCACAGATGTGGACGGACGCTATCGCGGCGCAGACGACAAAGTACTGACCGCGCCGGACAAGACCTACTACTCGACGCTCTCGCTCTGGGACACCTACCGCGCGGCGCACCCGCTCTACACGATTCTGGCACCCGAGCGCGTGAACGGCTTTGTCAAAACCATGATCGCGCACCACAAGGCACAGGGCTATCTGCCGATCTGGACGTTGTGGGGCAAGGAGAACCACTGCATGATCGGCAACCACTCGATACCGGTCATCGCCGACGCCTATCTCAAGGGCTTCCGCGGCTTCAACGCCGAGGCCGCGTTCGACGCCGTCAAGACATCGCTCACGGTCAATCACCCCAAGTCGGACTGGGATGTCTACACGCGCTACGGCTATCTGCCGTTCGACATCATCAAGGGCGAGAGCGTCTCGCGCACGCTGGAGTATGCCTACGACGACTATTGCGCCGCGCAGTTCGCCAAGGCGCTGGATAAATACGACGACGCGGAAACTTTCTCCAAGCGGGCGGGGTTCTACAAAAACCTCTTCTGCCCGGAAACCGGCTTCATGCGCGGCCGCGACTCCAAGGGCAACTGGCGCACGCCGTTCGATCCGATGAAGCTGAACCACGGCGAGCACAGCGGCTATGACTACACCGAGGGCAACGCCTGGCAGTACACCTGGCATGTGCAGCACGATCCCGAAGGGCTGGTCACGCTCATGGGCGGCAAGGCCGCCACCGCCGCCAAACTCAATACGCTCTT
Organism: Lentisphaerota bacterium; assembly: GCA_012838435.1. GTDB lineage: Bacteria > Verrucomicrobiota > Kiritimatiellia > RFP12 > UBA1067 > DUPH01. The sequence continues at coordinate 3,627 of DUPH01000124.1, forward strand.
CACGCTCCCGACCAAGACCGAAGGCGCGGGCTTTGTGCTCGATGTCACCGGCCTGATCGGCCAGTACGCGCACGGCAACGAGCCCAGCCACCACACGGCCTACCTTTTCAATTACGCAGGCCAGCCGTGGCGCACGCAGGAGCTGATCCGCGAGATTTTCGATACGCAGTACAAGAACAAGCCCGACGGTCTGTGCGGTAATGATGATTGCGGCCAGATGTCTGCTTGGTATATCTTTTCCGCGATGGGATTTTATCCCTTCAACCCGTGCAACGACGGCTACGTGTTCGGCGCGCCGCAGATCAGCAAGATCGCGTTGCGCCTGCCGCGCGGCCGCACCTTCACGGTCGAAGCGCGGAACCTTTCGCAGGAGAACAAATACGTGCAGAGCATCACGCTCAACGGCAAGCCATTCCCGGGCATGAAGCTCTCGCACGCAGACATCATGAAGGGCGGGACGCTGGTCTTTGAGATGGGCGCGGCGGCTCGCCGGTGACGTTTCAGTTTGGGTGCAGAAGTATGAAGAGGCTTACAGTAGGTGCTTTTTTGTGTGTTGTCCTCGCTGCGTACGGAGAACCGTCAGCCCAGCCTGCGCGCGAGCCGGTTCCCGATGCGCAGCTCAGAGCCGCCTGCGACCGGGGCTGGGCGAAAATGATGGAGACCTGGGATCCGGTGACGTCGCTCGTCACGGGGGTGAGGGACAAATCGAAGTCACCGCCGCCGCCGGACGCGAAGAACAATCTCTATCCGATGTACGACAAACGCCCGGGCGGGTGGGGGCCGCCCGGCGTGGGAGACGCGCCGCTCATCTGCGGGACCGCGCTTTCCGGACTCGTTGACAAATGGGACGTCACACACGATCCGGCGGTCAAGGCTGACGCCGCCAAGCTCGCGAAAGGTGTATTGAATCTCGCGATCCTCCACGGCTACAAGGGGTTCGTCTGCCGCGGCTTCTGCAATGACGGCAAGACGACGGTGTCGCTCTCGAGCCGCGACCAGTACACGCACTGGGTGCATGGACTCTGGCGTTACTGCAATTCGTCGATGGCCGATCCTGAGATCGTCAAGGGCTATCAGGAGCAAATCGTCGAGGTGGCGAAGTTCATGGAGGAGCGCATCACTGCGGAGAACCAGTGGAACTTCGGGTACGCGGACGATTATTCCAAGCCCGACTACCGCACCATCTGCACGATGTGGGGGCCGGAAGTGTGGCCGCACGAGGCGGCGCGTCTGCCGATGATCTATGTTGCGGCTTTCATGGCGACCGACGATCCGCACTGGAAGGAACTGTACGAGAAATACATCGACGAGGCGATCGACATTACGCTCAAGATCAAGTACGGCGGGTTCAAGAACAAGACACAGGATCAGATACAGGGGCGGATGCCGTGCTATTCGCTTTTCCAGTGCGTGATCTCCTTCGATCCCATCCTCGCATACGAGAAGAATCAGAAGCGCCGGGACCGTATCCAGGAGGCCTTGGAGGTGTTTGCCGGATTCGCCCGTGACCGGCAGGTCCGGGCGCAACTCGACCCAAAGTACAGGCCCTACGGCATGTGCTGGGACGGCGAGTTGCTGCTGGCGCAGTCGATGGTGCCGGGATTCCGTCCGGACGAGCCGTACCGCCGCTTTCTCGAGGATGCCGTGCTCAGGGAGCCGCTGGAACGGGCGGGCCTCTGCCGTACGGCGCATCTTCTCGCCGCTTACTGGCGCTCGCGCCGTTTGTAATCAGCGTTTTTTACGTGAGACCGAAAGGGGTTGCGGGCAAAGCCCGCGTCGGTCTGACACAAACGCCCGGCTCGTGGCCGGGCAGGACACAACAGAGGAGTTAAGATGCAACGGATGGGGTTCGTTTTAGCGGCCGGTGCCGCACTGTTCGCCGGGGTGGTCTCGGCGGATGTCAGTTTGCCGAATATCTTTAACCACAACATGGTCTTGCAGCGCGGGCAACCGGTACCAGTCTGGGGCTGGGCCGCGCCGGGCGAGCAGGTGACGGTTTCGTTCGCGGGACAGACGCAGAAAACCGAGGCCGGCAAAGACGGCGCGTGGCGCGTGACGTTGAGGGCGCTGCAAGCCTCGTCCGATCCCGCGACCTTCACCGTTTCCGGTGCAAACACGGTCACCTTCAACAACGTGGTCGTGGGCGAAGTCTGGTTCTGTTCCGGACAGTCGAACATGGAGTGGCGCATGGCGAATGTGGACAACGCCGAACAAGAGCGCGCTGCCGCGAATTTCCCGATGATCCGTCACTTCAAGGCACCCAAGGCCTTCAAGCCCCTGCCGGAAAAGAACATTCAGGCCGCATGGGAAGTGACGACGCCCGAAGGCATCAGCGATGAGTCGGCCGTGGCCTACTTCTTCGGACGCCGCCTGCATCAGGTGCTCAAGGTGCCGGTGGGCCTCATCAACTCCTCGTGGGGCGGCACACGCATTGAGCCGTGGACGCCGCCGTGCGGCTTTGACGGACTGCCTGCGTTGGCCTCCATCAAGGCGCGGGTCGATACCGCCATTCCCGGTACCGAGTTGCACACAAAAGTGCTCAGCGATTATATCTCCGCCATGCAGACGTGGATCGCCGACGCCAAAGCCAAGAGTGCGGCCGGACAGGCGCTCAGCGAAGCGCCCGGATTCCCGCAGCATCTGGTGTTCTCGAACGCCCAGGGTAGACACCAAGAGCCTACAGTGCTTTACAACGGCATGATGGCGGGCCTCGTGCCTTTCGCCATCAAAGGCGCAATCTGGTATCAGGGCTGCTCCAACAACGGCGAGGGCATGCTCTATCTGGAGAAGACCAAGGCGCTCGTCAACGGCTGGCGCAAGGTGTGGGGCCAAGGCGACTTCCCTTACTACTTGGTGCAACTCGCGCCCTACAACTACGGCGCATCCCGTGCCACGCACCTGCCCGGTATCTGGGAGGCACAGGCCGCCGTGCCTGCGGCGATTCCCAACACCGGCTATACCGTGATCAACGATATCGGCAACATCAAGGACATCCATCCGCGCAATAAGCAGGATGTGGGTCTGCGCATGGCCAACCAGGCGCTCAACCGCACTTACGGCATGAAGGATATCCGCTGGGAAGGACCGGTCTACAAATCCTTCGCCATCGAAGGCGCGAAGATGCGTGTTACGTTTGACCATGCCGACGGGCTGAAGACGCGTGACGGCAAGCCGCCGACCTGGTTCGAACTCTGCGGCCAGGACGGACTCTATCGCAAGGCCGACGCCGTGATCGAAGGCAACAGCGTTGTGCTCTCCGCCTCCGGCATCACCGCGCCGATGGCGATGCGCTTCGCCTGGGACCAGCTCGCCGAGCCCAACCTCGTCAACGGTCTGGGCCTGCCCGCCGGCGCGTTCCGCTGCGGCAACAAGCCCAAACTGGACGGTGCACTAGGCATGTCCGAGCTTCAGGGCTTCCGCAAAGTTTACGAAATCGACCTGCCGCTCAACGGCAACTTCGGTGCGACGCCGCCCAAGTACTCCGTCGACGCCAGCGGCACCGCAGGCGCCTTCACGCGCGTGGCGTACGTGCTCCAGCTTCAGCAGGCCGAGAGCATCCGCTATGTCTGCACGGTCATGGACGCCTTCACGAAAGACGCCAAAAAACTGGGCATCCCGCACGCCCGCAGCGGCATCCACCACCAGACCAAGGTCGCCAACCTGACGGTGCGTTCCAACATCGAGGGCATCCCCACGCTGGACAACTCGGACGGCGGCAACATCGAGTTCTGGCCGGTGAATTACGGCAATCCGAACGGCCTGAACCTGCCCGGCGCGAACGGCTCCAAGTATGACTTCGACGACAAGCCCGCCGCCGACGGCAGCTACGGCTGCATGCAGGTCCACAGTTGGAAGAACAGGATGACGCTCTTCGCGTACAACAACTTCAACGGCGGCGCAGCTTGCGATATCGGTATCGGCAACAACACCGCCGGTGAGCATCCTGACTACACCTTCATGGGTAACGGCGGCCAATACGAGGTCCGCCGTCTGACCGTGCTGGTCAAGTAATTCGATGAGCTCCTTGCAAAACTCTTGGCCTGCAGATGTGGCACGGGCATCTTGCCCGTGATTCGAGGGTTTTGCAAGTGCTCCCACTGTTAACCATTTAGCCCCCGGACCTTGAAGCCATGACGACAAACACACCCTCGCGCACGACCGCCAACTGGCGCTCTTCGAAGGCACTCACTGTAGTAGCAGCTTTTCTGGCGCTCTTCGCACTCGTGGGGTTCGCCCTGTACGGGCTACCGTTTTTCTATGACTTCATGGTCCGGGAATACGGCTGGTCACGCGCCATCGTGACCAGCGGTAACGCGCTGGGCAAACTGCTGGTCGGCCCGCTGTTCGGCTTTATCGCCGGATGGATGGTCGACCGCTTCGGGCCGCAGCGCATGATGGCGGCAGGCGCGTTGATGGGCGGTCTCGCGCTGGCAGGGCTGAGCAGGGCCGACACCCTGCCGCTCTTCTACCTCTTCTATATCCTCAATGCGCTGGCGTACGTCTGCGGCGGGCCGTTGCCCTGCCAAGTGCTGATCGCGCGGCGCTTTGACAAAAACCGTGGCAAAGCCATGGGCATCGCCTACCTCGGTATCGGTGCGGGCGGCGCGCTGGTGCCGTTGCTGGCCGCGCGCCTGCAAGACGTCATGGGCTGGCACAATGCGCTGCTCACGCTGGGCGGACTGATCGTTCTGCTGGCGCTTCCCCTGCCGCTCATCCTTAAGAGCCCCGATGCCGCGCCGCAACCGGCCGCCACCGCGCCGCCACCGGCCGCCCCCAAGGGAGAGATCGGCGCGATCCTGCGTTCACCCGCTTTTTATCTGCTGGCATTCGGCAGCATGTGCTCGATCGGCGCGGTCGGCGGCGTGATGCAGCACCTGAA
>DUPH01000125.1 GCA_012838435.1 Lentisphaerota bacterium
ACGCACTGGGAGTCGTCCCGCGCAAGATCTGTGTCTATGATTTCGACAAGATGGAAGAAACCGTACTGACCACACTGGACCGTACCGGCGAAGCGGGCGTTACCGGTGCAAATTTGGATATCATGAATGTCAAGGTCGGCGGCATTGTGCCCGGTCGGCAGATGCACCTCTATGTCCAGTGCGACGACGGTGCGCTGTTCATCTACACGCTGAATGCCGACGGCAAATCCGTAGGTGGCTTGGTCAAGAGCTTCACCTCCGCCGAAGTCAAAACGCTCGTCGGCGATCCGGCTCTAGCGCGTATCCGCAACTTTGAAGTGACGAACGACGAACGCTTTGCGTTTATGCTGAACCCGCCCTCTGCCGCAGCCGGCGGTAACGACAATATCTGCCTGCATGTGCTGTGGACACCGCCGGTCCAGAAACAGGCCTGGTACAAACGGCCCTCCCTGAAGCTCAAGGAGGAGATCTCGGTCACTAACCCGCAGTATCTCAACAAAGACGCGGGGGACAGCTATCTGTTCTTGCCCTCCGGCACCGGCAAGACCGCCCCGGCCTACCTCTATGACATTTCGCGCCTGACGATGGCGGGCTGCGCCGATGAGGTCGCCCCGATCACTGCCGGCGTCCCCGACGGAACGCTGATCTACCACGAGGACTTCGACGGCATCGAGACCACCACGACCGCCGAGACCCTCGACGCTCTCGGCTGGCAGATAGTTGAAAACACCCCGCCAGGACTGACGAACACCGCGACCTATACGATCTCCGGTGGCAAACTGGTTACTGATAACCTCAAGGCCTACAAAGACGCTAACTCCAACGATTCGTACGCACTCATCAAGTCCAGCGACTTCATGCGGGCCTACTGCACCAACGACTATACCTACCAGTATGACCTCACCTACCGAGACACGTCCCACGACGGTTTCCGCTATGTGTCGCTGCTCTGCAACTACACCGGCACCAACGTCTACAACACCGTGGATCTGCGTATACGCGGTGACGGCTTCAATCAAGCCCGTATCGGTGGCAATTGGCCGCACTACAACAACACCACCTGCCCGCTGCGCGCGACCGGTACCAACTCCATGCTCTACCGGCTCTTCGGGGAACAGTACACGTCGGCTGATCAGCGCGGTCTCAAAGACAAGACCGTGACGGTGCGTGTGGAGATGTCCCGAGAGCACGGCCCCACCGTCTATGTGAACAACATGCTGGTCTCGAAGATGGCGGCCAACACCCAGAACTGGCCCGCGTTGAGAGACATGGCCTATGCGATCTGCTTCAAGACCTCGCGTGACATCAAGGCCGAGATCGACAACCTCATGGTCTGGACCGGATGCTGCCCGCAGCCCATCCAGCCGCCCGTGCCCGCCGGCACGATGATCTACGAGCAGGATTTCGACGGCATTGAGGCCTTGGACAACGCTGCGGTCGAGCAGGCGCTCGGCTGGGACATCGTGGAAACGCCCGCTGCGCCGCTTAACGGCCTCACGCATACGGCGAAGTACTCCATCCAAGGCGGCAAGCTCACGACGGATAA
>DUPH01000126.1 GCA_012838435.1 Lentisphaerota bacterium
GTCAGGCGCGAGAGACCGGGCGGCAGCGGCCGACCGGTCAGCGGCGAGGTCGCCCCGGCGGTCCTGGTAAATCCGGGCGACCCGGAGGTGTTGGCCTTGATCTCTTCCTTGGCCTGACTCTGCTTTTGCGACTCTGCGACAATCTCTTCAAGGCGCTTCTTGATCTCATCAGCCTTGGCAAAACGGATCACGCGCACATGGACCTCTTCGGTCGCCACCAGCGGCTGGTCGATGAACTTGATGATCTCCAGCATACGGTTGACATTCTCCTGCGTGTCGGTGACCAGCAGGCTGTTGGTACGCTCAAACGTCTGGATCAGCCCGTCGGGCCGTTTGAAGCCTTCGATCGCCTTCTGCGCCTCGCTGACCGCGATGGCCTTAAGCTGGATCATCTGACTGACCACCTGACTCTTTTCAGGATATCCGCCGTCTGGCGTATCCATCTGGATGCGGATGCCATCGGTACGCACGGTTTTGAGCGGCAGAACCTTTAGAAACTTCTCGCCGAACGGCTCAAGCACGATTCCGTTCATGCTGAGTACGGACTCAATCGCGTCCAGATACTCCTCACGGGTCAGCGGCACTCCCTCCTGGCTCTCAAGCGTGATCTCGTTTTTGAGCAGCGGCTGCACGCCCGGCGATGTCAGCAGGGTCTTGCCGGTCACCAGCGCGTAGTCCATCAGCACGATCTCGATCGGGTTCTTTTTATACTTCAACCCCGGCATGGTGCTCTTGTTTTTCAACATGCTCTTATCCAGCGTGGGCTCAAGCGGCTCCGACGATGCCGGCGCGGCAGGCGGCGTGGCAGCGGCACCCGGTGCCGTCGGCCGACGCACGGGATTCAACGGGCGGCGCGTCACGGGCGTCGGGCGATTTTGCGCCGGGACCGGAACGGCGGCCGGCTGCGGCGTCTGGTCTTGCGCCAGAGCAACACCCAGGACGAGCACGCTGACCGCGCCCAGATTCATCAGATGATTGCAAATGTTGTTCATACGTGTTTCCTCACAAAACGTGGTGTCTGCTTACGGCACATTCCCTTCGGGCTCGTCAGGCACTGGCCCGGCGGCCGGTGCGGCCGCCGGAGTGTTCGTCGTGTTCGCGGTCTCAGGCAGCGGCGCAGGCTCAGGAGGCTCGGGCACCGCCTCGGGGGCTGCCTGCGGCTGCGCCTCAGACGGCGCTTGGACTGGCGTGCCGGCGTCGCCCTCTGACGACGGCGCGTCCGCGTCCACCGCCGCAGCCGGAGCGGCTTGCTTTCCGGCGGGCGGACGGGCATCGTCACCCCGCATGTAAGCGCAGTACAGGGTGAAGGTCCCCTTCAGATAGCCCGGCCGGTTAGCCGGACGGATAAAGAGCTGCCGCACATCCAGCATGGCTCCTTCTTTGTGCAAATCATAGAGGAACTTGACCAACGCCTCAAGCGTGCCCTCCCAATCCTTGCACTCAATCGGCAGTTCGTAGACATCGCCGACCTCAATCTCTTTGTTGGCCTGACGCCGCGCGATCATGAGCCCGTTGCGCGACGCCGCCGCATCCATGACATTCAGCCAGTAGGTATCGACATCCTGCTCATACGGGAACACCGGCATCAGGTCGCGCATCTGTGCATAACGGGCACTCCACTCGTCGCGGGCTGCAATCAATGCGCGCTCCTCCTGCACTTTTTTCTGTGCAGACCGGTAGATACGTTCCGCCGCCTTCCAGTTCGTCATCTGCTTTTTGTAGCTCAGGGCTGCGGCCGCATACAGCAGCACCACCACGGCTATCAGCAACATGTTCTTCTCGCGGGAGGTCACCGTACTCATTTCTCAGGCCTCCCCTTGAACGTTGCGTCGACGTCAAACTTATGCTTGCCCCTGCTGATCGAAGGGCCGACCAACCCGACCGATTCGAACAGCGGGTTTTCGGTCACCGCATTCTTGAAATCGTAAACCACCGTCGGCTGATCGGCCTCGCCCGAAACCTTCACGCCTTCGTCGCGCCGATACGTGAATCCGATCAGCGTGACCCCTTGTGGCAAGACCGAGGAGACCAAGCGCAGCATCTCCAGCGACGAACGGGAGCGGTCGGTGTAGGACTCGATCAGGTTGACGCGCTCGCGTGTGTCGGAGACCTGCCTATAAGCTTTGGCGTGCGCGCGCGAGTGCTTGCGGACCTGCGCGGTGAGCTGCTTGTAAACCGCCGGTCCGGCGAAGAGCGTGCCCATCAGCCCCGCCCATATTGCCAGCGCAATCCCCACGCCGGTCATGACCCGCTTGCGGACACGCAACGCCTTGATCTGGTCGCGCCACACTTGCGGCGTGAGGTCCAACGCAGCGCCCTCGCCGGCACGCAGCGCCACGCCCTCGACCCCGCCGTCCGGCGTCGGCGGCACCACATGCCGGACTTCGGCACCGGTCAAGTCACGCAGCTTTTCGACGAGCGTCCGGTCCGGCGCTTGCTGCGAGACCACCAACACCTCAGCCACCGTGCCGCCACCGGCCTCCATTTCGGCATTCAACAGGGAGAGGGTCAACTCCCGGATCACATCTTCAACGGATGCAGCCCCGCCCAGACCGCGCGCCAAAACCGGCACACCGTGATCCAGCACCGCCAAATCCCACGAACCGTCCGGATCCATCAACACCACGCGCCGACCGGGGCGCATCAGTTGGCAGGGACCGCTCAGTGATCGCAGCCAGCCCAGCACGGCGACGTCCGTGCGCACCGCCTGCAAGCGTGCCTCGTCCAACGCCGCGCCCAACTCTTCGAAAACCGCAGCCGGCAGAGCAGCGGCAAACACCCAAAGATGCGACTCGGTTTCACTCAGGATTTCGCAGCCGACCGCCAACTCCTCACCGGGGAAGGGGGAGAGCTTGTCCATCTGCAACGTCACGGCATCCGCCACGTCGTCACGAACCTCCAGCGGCATCTTGAAGACACGCACCAACACCTGAGAAAGCGGCAGCGCCAACACGATGTCACGCGCCCCCAACGCCGAACGGGCCGCCACCAACGCCCGCGTCAGCGGCTTATCGCTCTCGACCACGGTCTCGTCCGCAACCACAAGGGGCGCGGTCGCGTCGACCTCGGTTTCGTCAGCCGCCACTTCGGCATCGGGCGTCTCCAGCGGCCAGACCCCTCCGCCGATACGCGTCCAGCCGTCACGTCCGCGCGGGGCGAATTTCACGCCCCGCAGCACGCCGCCTTCCGCCAACAACGCTATCAAATCGCTCTTCGTCATATCAACATGCGCTTCCCTACGGATCTTCACGCCAGCGCAGATAACGCACCCGGTCGCCCTCGACAATCGCCACTGCCTTGATCTGGTGCGAGATTCCTCCCGCCTCGCCCGTCACCGCGATTTCAAAATACTTCTGAGGCGCGTAAGCCAAAAAAGGCTCCGCCTCGCTCGGGACACCGCCGGGAATGCGCGTGTTCAGATCGTTCCAGTCTTTAAACAACAGGCTTTCGGCCGACGCATCTCCTGATGTAGTCCGGTTGGCGCCAGTCCTCCGCTCTTCTATGATCGCATTCGCCAACAAACTGTCGCCATCGATGCCCGGCACTGTCAACAACACCTCTAGCTCAGCGGAATTGACATTGATCTTAACAGTTTCCCCATAGATGTCAAAAAAAGCCTTAAGCCCAAATTGGATACGGACCTGCGCCTTCTTATTCTTCTCCTCGGGGTTCAAGACGCCGCCGCTGAAAATAGCGGGTCGATCACGGATGCCCCTGATCATTTCCAACTCGGCGACCGAGGAGATCGGGCCGTTCCGCACTTTATACGGCTTGTCGAGATCGTTGTAATACTCATCTTCGGCGCCGCTCCGTCCGGTGATGGTGCTGTCAGCGTCCAGCCAGTCATACCAACTATCGACCACCTCTTCCTGATACTCCATCGGCAACCCGATAACATTCAGAATGTTTTCCCAAATCTGGTCGGCGATATCCCCTTTGACCAGCAGATTGATCGGCCACTTATTGGCGTCAGCCGAGGTGATCTCAACCGTCACCACGCCATTTTCGGGTTTGTCCGGCTCAATAGCGTATGCATTCACCTTGGCGGAACCGTGCTGCAGGTCAAGCTTGGCCTGCAACCACTTGTCATCCTCATCCCCGCCTGCGGCCGTCTGTTGCGAAGACGCCCCTGTGGCTGTCGTGGGCGACGTGGAGGCGGGCGTCGCATTCTTGTAGGTCAGCAACAGCATCTCGGCGATTGAAATGCCCGACTGTGTCAAATAATCCACCTGACGCCGCTGCCGAACGTAAACATTGATCTTGCCCTCCAGCATGGCGTCCAGCGCAAACGACATAACCAGCAATGACAGTAGCGCGATCGTCCAGAGCGCGATAATCAGCGCCGAGCCGCTCTCCTTATCTTTCCGGTGAAAAGGGAGTCCGACGCATTTTGGAGTGCGGTGACAAGAGCCGCGCTGTGCGCGGGTCGCGGCACCGCTTTCCGGCCCGTCCGCGCCAAAGCGGCGTCGCGCGGAATACCGCTTGCCGCCGCACTCCAAATCTAGCACCGGGCAGGCGAAACAATCGCTATCGAAATCGGTATCGCTATCGAAATCGGTGCCCCGCCCGTATTTCGTGTACGTGTACGCGAACCGCTCCGCTATGAACGTGTGCGGCAAGCCAGCGTGAATCGCGCGAACGGTGCGACTGAAACCAGAAACCCGAAACCCGAAACCTAAAAACGTCATGGCGGCCCCCCCATCGGCGGACGTCCGCCCGGCGCAATCGGTTGCCGCTGCGGCATGCCATCCATGCCCGGCCCTCTACCGGGCGTGCCCGGCTGCGGGGCCCTGCCGGCCCCTGTTCCAGACTGGGTGCGCGGCGAACGCGCTGGGATCTTCTCATTCGACGCCGCCCCGCTCCGAACGGGATTCTGCGAGATATCCCAGACCGGCAGTTCGATGTCGCGCGTCACGGCGATCGGATCGTCGCGCTCTTTCAGCGGCCGCAGATAGAGCGTGACCGACACCTTGTAGGGCAGGGCGTTGGAGGAGGTCCACTCGTCCTCCCACTCGATCTCTTTGGCATTCGCCTCCGGCGGCTTCTTCAGCACTTTGCAGTCCATCCCCATCACGCGCGGCGAAACCAAGAAGGCCTTGACGTCCTCTTCCACATCAAAATCATCCGGCTGAAAATCGCTGGACCACGCCTTCGCCATCAACCCGCCGCCGCCCTCGCGTCCCTCGTCCTCGACATACAGCATCACGCGGTGCGGCATGTCGGCGATTTCGGCCTTGCCGTCAATCGCCTTCAATCCGCCCACAAAAGCGCGCCCCTCTTTCATCCATGAAATTGAATCGCGCGCCTCCGGCCCTTCCCCGCCATCGGAAAACTGAAAACCGCGCTCATCGTCCTTCTGCACGCTCTGCGAAAAATAGGCGGAGCGCAACCCGGACACAACCTGATTCATCACATAATCGGCCTGCGACATAGCGTCCGACATCTCCATGCCTGCGTTCCAGCTCTGCACCACGGCATCAAAACAAAAAAACGAGAGGATCATCATGATCGCGAGGATCATGATCGCCATGATCAGTTCAAGCAGGGTAAACCCCGAACGGGAACCCCGTACCTTACCCCCACTGCTCCGACCGCAATCAGTGTTGCACAGATGCGATTCGCAAGATTCGCCCGTGATCGGTTGGTGACGGGGATGTGCGAAGATCATGCTTTTCTGGTGAAAAGGGGAGCAGTGAGTCGGGAGCGCGGGCGTCCCCGCCCGCTCTGTGAAAGGCCGATTGAGATTCCGATGCGCGGTATCCGGGATCGCGGAGCGCCGGGAGGGGCAAGCGTCTGCTTGCCCGCGGACGAGCAGACGCTCGTCCCTCCCACCCTGCGGGCAAATGAAAAAATCTGCGCAATCTGCGCAAATCTGCGGACAAAACAGAAACCGCAAGACACGCTGTTGCGGGCGGGGACGCCCGCGCTCCCGACTGCGCACACGCAAACCACGCACTAAACTAGCATGACTCCTTGCCACCAACCGATTTCTCTCTCATTCTTGATTGGGTGAGTTGTCTACTTCCCTTTGCGGATCAGCCGCACCAGTTCCTCGTAGTACCCCTCTTTACCGCTACCCCACGAAATGCGCGTGCGCAACACATAGAGGCCATCGTCCTCTTCATTGGTCGCCAGTTCCTTCTCCTCGACCATCCGCTCGAAAGTGAAATCCTTGTAAGTCTCCCGAACCTCCCGCGACACATCCATCTCTAGTTCGTCGATCATCTCTTCCGCGCCGACCGGATCAATGTTCAGCCGCTCGTCCTCTTCGGGGTCGGTGATTTCGTCATTCGGTGGAATCGGAAAGCATCGTTCGCCCAGACTGAAAACAAACTGCGCGTCCTGATACTCTTTTGAGAGCACCATCATCTGGGCACAATTGCTCAGCCCGACCATCAGGCTGAATAGCCCGCCGGCCAGAATCATGGTCGCCAGCAAAATCTCAATCAGCGTGAATCCGTCGCGCCGCATTACCGCTCATCCTCATCGACCACCCTCGGCACCCCGAAGCGGTCGACCTTCACCGTGATCCTATCCACGGCATCTTCGTCGCCAGCCATCACCTGGACAACAAACGGCAGACACCTCCCATTGGTCTCGAACGGGATCCGCGCCATCCGGGGCCGCTCCCTGTCCGAGTCAACCCAGTTGGATTCGTCCGCGTCTTCTGACTCCTCGTCCGCCTCCACCTCGATCTGCAACTCGGCCTCTTCCGACTCCAGCGCCTCTTCGTCAAGCGCCACAACAAACCTGATCTGCTCGTAACGCTTCGAGGCGTTGAGATCGGCCATGACATAGCCGCTCCCCCCACCCTCTCCTGCGGCGGCCTCCCCACCATCGGTCGGGGTAGCCAGTTCGTCCAGCTCTTGGCGCTCGGCCGACGGCCGCCACGCCTCGGACTGCGCATCCTCACCTTCCGTAGCGGCCCCCGCTCCTCCGGAAGCGCCGCCACGACGCTCAACGCGCAATTCTCCGCTCGACGTGATCACCAGATCCATCGGCGTCTGGTAGAGCACTGCCATGGTGCGCGCGTAGCGCGTCATCTGCATCACCCCGCGCGACGCGGTCTTGATCCGCGCGATGTCTGAACCCGTCCCGAACGACGGCAAGATCACCAGCGCCATCACGCCGATGATCACCATGACCACCAGTAACTCCACCAGCGTGAAGCCGCCGGGGCGCCTAGTTCGTGAGATCATCCTCGGTGCCGATCTCGCCGTCCGGCCCAGCCGAGACGACCTTGAACTTCTTGCCGGTCTTGGTGTACTGGAACGGAGTGCCCCACGAATCTGCGAGCGCACCCTCTTTCAGCAGTCCCGGCGCATCATCGGTCCCGACGGTCAGCTCTTCCAGCGAATCCGGCAATTTGCCGTTATGGCGCATCGCAAAGATCTGCACCGCCTGCTCGATCGCCGCGATGCTCGTGCGCGTCGCCTGACGCCGCGCCTCCTCGTCATGGCCGATCACATTCGGGATGACCACTGCGGCCAGGATGCCGAGAATGCAGACCACCAGCAGCAGTTCCACCAGCGTGAAGCCGCTTCTGCGGTTCCGCCTGCGTTTTTCGTCTCTATCTTTCTTCATTTTGCTTTCTCCTTACTGAGGCTCTCGCAAAAACCTGCTCACAGGTGTGGCACGGGCATCTTGCCCGTGTCCCATGGGCGGGGGCGCCCATGCCACGAGGGGTGTGGCACGGGCATCTTGCCCGTGTTCATGGGCGGGACGCCCATGCTACGAGGTTTTTTTAAAGTGCCTCCTTTTGTTTGTTCTGTCGAACATGCCTACCGCACCACTCAATGCCGCTCAGCCCGCCGGACTGAGCGACGAGGTGACCTTAAAGACCGCCATCAGGATACTGACCGCCACGAAACCGACCACGCCGCCGATCAGCACGATCAGGATCGGTTCCAGTGCGTTGGTGAAAATCTTGATGTTACGGTCCATCTCATTCTCGTACCGCCGCCCGATATGCCCCAACGACGAGGGCATGTCGCCCGATTGCTCGCCGACAGCCAACATGTCGGTCATCATCTTGGGAAACACCTTGCTGGTAGCCAGCGGTCCGGAAATGGAGGTGCCGTCCGTCACGCGCTGACGCGCGGTGCGCAGGGCACTGGCGATCAATGCATTGCCGCAAGTCTCCTCGGCGATCCGTAACGCCTGCAAGACATTCACGCCGTTGGCGAGCAGGGTTTTCATGGTATAGGCCAAACTCGAATACGCACCGCAGGCCACGATGCCCTTAATCAACGGCGCTTTCAGCTTGAGGCCGTCCCACCAAAGGCGCCCGGTATCGGTCTTCAGATAACGCCGGAACATCACCACCCCTATGCCGATCGCCACCGCCAGAAAAACACCGTACTTGACGACGAAATCGCTCGTGCCCACCAGAATGCGCGTCGGCAACGGCAGGGTGGTGCCCATACCCTCGAAAATCTTGGCGAACTGCGGGATCACCTTGACCATCGCGAAAATCACCGTGACCACCCCGAAGATCAACACCACGATCGGGTAGGTCATCGCCGAAGTGATCTTGGAACGCATGCTCTCATTGCGCTCGTAGTGCTCCACCAGACGACGCAGCACCTCGATCATCGCGCCCGACGCCTCGCCGGCCCGGATCATGTTGCCGTAAAGCGGCGGGAAGGTGTCGGGGTGCGCCGTCACAGCGTCCGAAAGTTGCTCACCGCGAATGATGCGGTCGCGCAGGTCGCCGGCGATCTGGCTCTGCGCCGAATCCTCTTCACCCTGATTGGCAAGACAGTTCAGCGCCGCGCCCAGCGTCATGCCGGCCTCCAGCAGGTCGCTCAGCTCCGACGTGAAGAGTAGCACTTCGGTGGCCTTCATACGCACCTTGCCGCCGCCGATCTTGAGCTTCCAAAACGGCGTGCCCTTGGCCTTGGCCTGCTTGCTCCGGGTCTCGACCACAGAAATCGGCGTGTGCCCCAGCTTTTCAACCGCCGCCAGCGCGGCGCGGCGGTCAGCCGCCTCCAGCACACCCTCGACCTTGCGGCCGTCTTTCGTCAACGCTTTGTAAGAAAAATTCGCCATGCACCCAGTCTCTGTCAGTTAGGATTTAGGATTTAGGAATTTTGGGAACCGCCCCATCTCAACTCCTAACTCCTAAATCCTAACTCCTAAATTCTCACTCCTCACGCCACGTCTTCCGTCACGCGGATGATCTCCTCCACCGACGTCATGCCGCTGAAGACCTTGGCCCAGCCGTCCTCGCGCAGCGTCTTCATGCCGTGCGTGAGCGCGATTTCGCGGATTTCGCTCGAAGACTGGCGCCCGATGATCGCCGATTCGATATCCTCCGTGACCACCAGCAACTCGAAGAGTCCACCACGTCCGCGATATCCGGTCTTGGTGCATGCCTCACACCCATCAGACACGCAGACGGTCTGCTTCGCCGGCGGATACGACAGATCATACCACTTCGTATCCAGCGGAATCTCGCGACGGCACTTCAGGCAGAGCCGCCGCACCAAGCGCTGCGCCATCACGCCAGCCACCGCTGACGCCACCAGAAACGGCTCCGCGCCCATATCGATCAAGCGCGCGAAGGCACCCGCCGCGTCGTTGGTGTGCAGTGTGCTGAACACCAGATGGCCCGTGAGCGAAGCGTTGATCGCAATCTCCGCCGTCTCGCCGTCACGAATTTCACCGACCATGATGATGTCCGGATCCTGACGCAGGAAGGCGCGCAGCGCACGCGCGAAAGTCAGCCCGATGTCCTGCCGCACCAACACTTGGTTGATGCCCGGCATCTCGTACTCGATCGGGTCTTCGACCGTCAGAATACGCACCTGCATCTTGTTGATCTCGTGCAGAAAGGCGTAGAGCGAGGTCGACTTACCCGACCCGGTGGGACCGGTCACCAGAAAAATCCCATTGGGGCGGTTGATCAACTTGACCACATGGCCGTAGTCGAAATCATTAAAGCCAAGATCGCTCAGCTTAACGAAGTTGCCCGCCTTCTGCAACAGACGCAGCGAGATCGACTCGCCGTAGGCCGTCGGCATCGTAGAGACACGGATGTCGATGTCGTCATTGTTGAGCCTGACGCCGATACGACCGTCCATCGGCAACCGCTTCTCCGCGATATCCAAGTTCGCCATGACCTTGATACGCGAAATGATCGCCGCCTTGAGCCGGTTGAGTTGCGGCGGCACATCCACCTTGTGCAACATGCCGTCGATCCGGTAACGGATCCGCAGTTCGTCCTCCATCGGCTCGACGTGGATATCGGTCGCGCCCTGGCGGTCCGCCTCGGCGATGATCTGGTTCACAAAGCGCACGATCGAGGCCTCGGCCCCCATCTCATTCACATCGATCTTGGAGATCGAGGCCAGATCAGCGTCCACCGCATAGCGGCCATCCTCGATCATCTTCTCGATCGCGTCGGCACCCACGCCGTAATATTTTTGAACCGCCTTGTTGATCTCTTCGCGCGGACTAAGCGTCACCCGCACCGGGCAACCCGCCGCCAGCCGCAGGCCATCCGTCATGCCGGTATCGAAGGGATCACAGGTCACCACCGTCAGCACACCGTTATCGACGGTCAGCGGCAACACATTGTACTGGTACACCGCACGCGCCGGCAGCTTGGTCAGCGCCTCATCCGTCGGCCGCGTCTGCGTCAATTCGGTATAGGTAAAGCCCAGCACCTCGCCGATCTTGCGCAGGAACTCATCCTCACGCGCCAGCCCCAGGCGCACCACCACACCCGTAATACCCGTCCCGTCCGAACGGTCAGCCGCCAAAACATGGTCAAGCTGCAAGTCGGTAAACAGCCCTGTTTTCTTCAGGACAAGGGCGGCAAAAGCATCCGGCTGAACCGGCATGAAGGCGATCCTTTCACAAAAAATTCCGATCCCATAAAACGAAACCTTATAGTATAAGGTATGACACGCGCATTTTCCATGCCTAAAACGCGCTTGGCGCGATTCAACTTTGTTGAACGCGCGCCGCGCGCGAAGGAAAGTTTAGGATTTAGGAGTTAGGAGTTTGCGGACACATCGAAATCGGCATCGCCATCGGGATCGGGATCGCCGCAGGTCGCGGGTCGAACGTCGCCGGTCGACCTCCCCCATTGCGACCACGCAGTGGCGCGCAATCTTGAGAGTAAAAGTGCCGCTCTGCTTTTCCCCGCGCGAAGCACCGGCGCACACCGCCGCGAAAAAAAATCACAGGCGACTGCGACAAAATGTCTAGGTTGTGGCAACTAAGTGGACAACTAAGGGACAGGTATTTAGACGGCTCCACTTCTGCGTTCTGCGTTCGACGTTGGGCATTCTACGTTCTTTTCCCCGGAGGGAGAAGCGGGGGCGTGGTTTGACATTAGA
>DUPH01000127.1 GCA_012838435.1 Lentisphaerota bacterium
AGCTGGAGCCCATCACGTGCGGCACGGTCGGCGCGGGCGTCATCGTCAACCCCTCCGGCGTGGCGGCGGGCGGGCTGGCGGTGTACCGCGTCGAGGTCGAGCCGGAGGATGCGGTCGCGGACGAGGACATCCACTGGAGTGTCGCCCACGGCGGCGTGACCTTCTACAGCGGCCACAACACCGGGCGCGAGGCGATCATCAGGGGCGGGGCCGTGGAATCGGACTTCAAGCTGGAGGTGCGGATCGGCGACGTGCCCGTGACCGGCTGCCCCTACATCCACGGGCGGGTGCTGGAACCGAAGATCGTGCCGATCTATGCCTACATTATCTGCGACTCCAACGGTGTGGCGGCGGTCAGCACCGACACGGTCGACGCTTGGATCGCCGAAGCCAACCGCATCTACAAACAAGCGGCCATGAGCTTCTATGTGGCAGGGATAGAGCATGTACACGACCATGACGAATGGTTCGTAATTGAAAACTCCACTGAATTCCGTCAAATGTGCTCTTATACTAATTTGACAGGCGGACTTGAGTTGTACTGCGTTGATAACATTACCTATATGTCCGCCGCTGGCATTCATTCAGACATGAATCTTGCGTACGGCGACCCACGACGCGGGTTGGCGGTAGAATCAGGCGCACCTCTGAGTACGCTGGCGCACGAGATCGGGCATGCGTGCGGCATGAGCGATATCCGCTATGATCGCGCCAATGATGCCGTGAGCGAAGCCCGCTCCGGATCATCCAACTGGAGCGGCGGGGAGGGCACGGGACACCATGATCCCGGCCTCACGCATGGCGAACTGGTGCAGCGTCTGCTGATGTTCTACTTGGCGAATCCGCAGAAGTGGGATATCGCGATCGGCAACGTGTCGGGAACCGGCCCCGCCCTGCCGGATCCCTACCCGGTCGGCGTGGGGCTGGACGCTATGGGTTTCCGGGAACCCAGACATTGAAAGGAGCGTGTCATGAAGCGAATCTTGTTTAGAATAGTTCTGTTGTTTGCGGCTTCCTGTGTCACTCCGCTGGATGGCGCGGAGCCAGTTCTCGGCCAGACCGCACGACAGGAATCGGCACCAGACGATGAAAACTTGAAATCTATGCTCAGGCGGGAATTTATGGTGGATCATGATGTGGACGTGGTGACGGAAGACTGGTCCATCTGGAGCGAAGGTGTCAGGTTCAAGAAAGACACCAACATTTCGGATGAACGGTTTCATGCGGTGTTGATAGATATCTATCGGGAAGCGGAAGCGACGATACAAGCAAGAAACCAAGAATCGCAGGACATGCAAGTGCTGAAAAATGCGGAAAGGTGGATGAGGGGTGCCGTTTTCTGGTTGGGTGCTTGTGAAGATGTCGCCTCAAAAACGTTCCTTCTGGATTTGGCGTCGGACACATCAAAGGGCGGTACTTTACGTGTCATCGCTATCTCATCCTACCTACATGTCGCTGACGCAGAGGAGGCAAAGGGGGCTCTATTGCGTTTCCTTGTCAGTCCAGATCGAATGACAAGCGATATGGACCGTTCTGGAGTCTACGCTGTTGCGAACACAGCCTGGAAAGAATCGTCTCCTGAGAAAAAACTGGCCATTTGTGAAGCCCTTCAAGTCGGCTTGTCCCACGAAACGACACATTGGGTCTTCCGTAGCGGAGACGGTTGGCTCTGCGAAATGAGCCCCACATACGCCAAATCCAAAGAACGTCTATCCCTGCTGGAACGAGCTCTTGCACAACCGTTCCCAGAACGGCGGGAACGGACAAAGCGAGAATTGGAATCGCGGCTGGAGGCTATGCGCAAGTTAAAAGTTCTCAGCAGTATCAACACTAACCTCTCCGCGCTGAAAGAACGCGATTTCAGCCAGCCGTTGCCGGAAGAAGGGCGGATCGCCCTTGAGACGCCGCCGGATGCTCCAGACACTACCGACGCCGCGCAAGAAAAATCGACCGAGACGGGACGCAAGAGTTTCTATGCGCTCGCCGCCATCGCGGGACTTCTCGGCGTATTAGCGCTGTGGTTCGGCCTCCGCAGAAAGCGCGGTTCTGCATGAGTTCGTATTCGGCGCACGACTCAGCCCCCAAAAATGACGCCACCGACGGCGACGGCCTTTCAGACGGCGACGAGGTCAACGTCCACAACACCAATCCGCTG
>DUPH01000128.1 GCA_012838435.1 Lentisphaerota bacterium
CTGTTAGCGGCGATAAGGTTTTCAAATTGGTAGCGCAGCGGGGCGTTGGGGTCGGCAACGGCGGCGGCCGCATTCTTGGAGGATTCGATGGCGCGCTTGACGATGTCCAGCATTTCATCGACCTTGAAGGGCTTCGAGAGATAGTCGAACGCGCCGTTTTTCAAGGCCTCGATGGCAGTTTCAACCGAGGCATAGGCCGTGAGCAGGATCACGGGGAGGTCGGGCTGGAGCTTCTTGATCTCCTTAAAAAGCTCCAGGCCGTCCATCGGCGACATGCGCAGATCAGTGATGACCAAGTCAAAAGTGTCACTCTTGACGGCATCTAATGCGCTGTTGCCGTCTTTGGCCGTGACAACGTCATAGCCGTTTGCCTTGAGCAAACTCTGCAACAGCAACAGAATACGCGCTTCATCATCTACGATCAGAATTTTGGGCATAACCGTGATCCCAACTCCAATTCACACTCAATGGGCGGTAATTATAGGGAAAATGGGTGTGAAAGGCAAGGATGGGCACGCACGCGTGACGGAACGCGAGTGCCTGATTAAACGCGCAAGGCATAAAACCGTCGGGAAAATCGAAAAAATCGATGGGATCGAATCTTTCGAATCTTTCGATTCTCTCGAAAAACAATTCCCGCTCAGGGCGACCGCCCCTAGTTGATCACGGTGCTGAGCTTGAAGATCGGCAGGTACATGGCGATCACGATGCCGCCGATAATAATACCTAGAAAGACCATGAGCATCGGCTCCATCAGTGACGTCAAGGCGGCAAGTGTCGATTCGACCTCGTCGTCGTACGTGTCGGCGACGCTATCGAGCATTTCATCGATGCGGCCGCTCTTCTCGCCAGCAGCGATCATGCGGACCATAAGAGTCGGCAGGTAGGGCTTGCCCTCCAGTGACGTACTGAGGCTGTCGCCCTGTTCAATGCCTTCGCGGGCGGCTAGGATCGAGCCCTCGATCACTTTGTTGCCGATGGAGAGGGCCACGACCTGCATGGCGTCGAGAATCGGCACGCCGCTGACCAGCATTTGTGCGAAGAGGCGGCTGAAGCGTGCGATGGCGACCTTCTGTACCAGCTCGCCGAAGACCGGCAACCTGAGAACAAGCGCGTCGTACTGATAGCGTCCCGCCTTGGAGGCTTTCCACTTGCGGAACGCGAAGACGATCACCACAATAGCGGGAAACACCACATACCAATATTTCCGGATGAAGTCGCTCATGTTGACCAGCATGCGGGTCGGCCCCGGCAATGCGGAGCCGAAGCCCTCGAACATTTCCGCGAAGACCGGCACCACGAAGGTGATCAAAGCACCGGCGATGATCAGTGCGATCGTAAGCACGATAACCGGGTAAGCCATGGCTGACTTGACCTTGCGCACCAGCCTTGCGGATGCGTCCAGCATGGCGGCCAAGCGCCTGAGTACAGGTGCGAACTGGCCGCTCTTCTCGCCGGCGGCGACCATATTGAGGTACATGTCATCGAAGATCTGGGGGAAGTGCCGCAGTCCGTCAGAAAAGGGCATGCCACTCTCGATGCTCTCGCGCAACACGCGCAGCACGCGCTTGAAACCCGGATGCGCACATTGATCTTCCAGGGTCGAGACGGCTGCCAGAATCGACATGCCGGCGTTCAGCATGCTGGCGGTCTGCCGGGTGAAGGGGATCAGCTCGTTCTTGAGGATTTTTTTGACGCCGCTGACGCGGAGAGTGGGAATCTTTGATGTTTTCGCTGACATGCAGAGACCTTTCCTGAAAATTATTCGCTACCGGTGACTTCAAGGGCGGCACGCAGGGAAGTGATGCCGTCACGGACCTTCATCAGGCCGACGTCTTTCAACGTAGCCATACCCTCCTTAATTGCGACCGTACGGATAACGTCGGCCGGAGCACCTTTCACGGCGGCTTCGCGGATGGCATCCGTGACCGGCAGCACCTCCATGAAGGCGCCGCGCCCCTTGAAACCAATGTTGTTACACTTGGGACAGCCGACCTCTTCATAGAGCGTGGCCTCTTCAAAGAAGGCGGGATCAATCTGATTGGCAGCCAACACGTCGGGATCAATCTCAGCGGCCTTTTTGCAAAGCGGGCAGAGTTTGCGATAGAGACGCTGCGCTTGAGCCAAGATCAGCGAGGAGGCTATCAAGAAAGGCGGGACCCCCATATCGATCAGACGGGGAATGACCCCGGCGGCGTCGTTGGTGTGCAGGGTGCTCAACACGAGATGGCCCGTCAACGCCGCTTTGACAGCAATATCGGCGGTTTCACCGTCGCGGATCTCGCCGACCAGCACGATATCGGGGTCTTGGCGCAGCACGGAACGCAAGATCGAAGCGAAGGTAAGGCCGGCCTGTTGGTTGACGTGTACCTGGTTGATGCCCTCGATTTGATATTCGACGGGATCTTCGGCAGTCACAATATTGACATCCGGCGTGTTCAGGTCTTGCAAGCAGGAGTAGAGCGTCGTCGTCTTTCCGGAACCGGTTGGCCCGGTCACCAGGATGATACCGTGCGGCTGATTGATGGCATGCTTCATGGCCTGGTAGGCGAAGTCGTCTAAGCCAAGCGAAGCCAGGCTGGGTGCCAGATTGCTCTTGTCCAGCGTACGCATCACCACCTTCTCGCCGTGGACGGTCGGCAGAATGCTGACACGGATATCGACCTCTTTCTTGAGGGCTTTGACCCTGAAGCGGCCGTCCTGCGGGTTGCGGCGCTCCGCGATGTCGAGGTCCGACATGATCTTGATACGTGAGACAATCGCGTTGTGAAGCGCACGCGGCGGGCTGGGGCGCTCAATCAGAGCACCGTCAATCCGGTAACGCAGGCGCGAGGTGCGTTCCATCGCCTCAAAATGAATATCGCTCGCACCGGTGCGCAGTGCCTCGACCAGCATCATATTGACCATCCGGATCACCGGGGCTCCTTCAGCAGTCTCCAGCGTCTGGTCAATGCTCTCTTCCCTACCCTGCGGCTCGTTCGAGAACTCGATGTCGGCGTCGCCCCCCTTCATGATGTTCTCCATCGCCAACTTGGGGTTGGAGGCGTCGGTGCGCGCCTTAGCGCGGCCCAGCGCATCGGTGACCTCGCGTTCTGCGGCGATCAGCGGAATAATCTCGAGGCGCGTGTGCCGCGACACCTCCTCTTGCGCCATCAAGTCGAAGGGGTCACCAAACACCACCGTCAAGTGCCGGCCCAACTTCATGAGAGGGACGGCCTTGGAGCGTGTCCAGATCTGCGGCGGGATCAGGTCGATCAGTTCCTGCGGCGGGATCAAGGTCGCCGGCAGCGTAATCGGGGGCAGATTGAAATAGGCGGCAACGGTCAGCGTGAGCGCCTCGGGAGAAACCAACTTGCTTTGCGCCAGATAACGTTCCAGCGGGAGCTTACCGGCATCTTCCAGCGAGGCCTGAAGCTGATCCTGGGTCAGGACACCGCGCTGTAGCAGAGCGTCCTGAAAACTTGAATAATGAACCGATTGCGGCATGATAAAGGGCAGGGAAGCAGGAAAGGTGCCAAGGGAAGTGCATTAGTGCATTAGTTAATTAGTGCATTAGTGTATTAGTGCCTTACGGCTCGACAAGCGCGATAAAAAACAAGTTGTTTGTTTAACGCAGAGGCGCGGAGACGCAGAGTTTTTTGAGTGGCATTGCTCGGGTTTTGGAACCACAGAGAACACAGAGGACACAGAGGTTTTGGGGCGGCATGGCATGGCTCGGGTTTATTTAACCACGAAACACA
>DUPH01000129.1 GCA_012838435.1 Lentisphaerota bacterium
CACCTTTTCAAAGTAACATCCACCGTTTTCCAGAAATGGTTCTATTATCTCTGGACACTGCACCACCTTGATGAGTTCCGACTAATCGCCGCCGACAAGGCCACCACAATGGGTCATATCCAACGTAAGCATCTAACCAATGCGTTGACACTGATTCCTTCCCCCAGGCTATTGCACAGAATGACGATTACAATGCAGCCACTGATCGAAACAATTATTGCTAGTCGCTTGCAATCCCGCACCCTCGCCACCCTGCGCGACACGCTGTTGCCGAAACTGCTGAGCGGGGAGTTGGGTGCCGCCTCATAACGAATTATCAAAATGAACAAAAAGGGGAGTGATTAACGCATGATTGATCCGATGGTGTCATTAGCTTTTTCTGTCTACTCGAATAAGGGAGCATACGCCCTTCTACTCGGCTCGGGCATTTCTCGTGCTGCTGGCATTCCGACTGGTTGGGAGATTACCCTCGATCTCATTCGCAAGGTATCAAAACTGGAGGGAGCGGATTGTGAACCTGATCCTGCAGACTGGTACAACAAACAACACGGGGCGAGCCCAGACTACAGCGCACTGCTTGACGGACTTGCCACGACGCCGACAGAGCGTCAACAACTTCTACGTAGTTACTTTGAGCCGACAGAGGACGAACGAGACCAAAACTTGAAGTCACCAACCAAGGCTCACGTCGCTATTGCAAAACTGGCGGCCTCTGGCTATATCCGTGTCATCCTAACCACTAATTTTGACCGCTTAATCGAAAAGGCGCTCCATGACGCGGACATATCACCGACTGTCATTAGCACTACAGACCAATTAAAGGGCGCGCTGCCACTCGTACACTCAGGCGTAACGGTCATTAAACTTCACGGTGACTATCTCGACACACGCATCAAAAACACCGGCGAGGAGCTTCTCGTATATGATCCAGAAATGAATCTTCTGCTTGACCGAGTTCTGGACGAGTACGGTCTATTGGTCTGCGGCTGGTCTGGCGAATGGGACACTGCTCTTCGCAAAGCGATTGAGCGCTGTCCGGTACGTCGGTTTACCATGTACTGGTCTACGGTATCTGAGCTGAAAGAGAAAGCGCAATCGCTGGTCGATTCCCGGCAAGCAGTAGTTCTACGAGTTCAGGACGCGAACCACCTGTTTGAATCGTTAGTGGATAAAGTGCAATCGCTTGAGGACATGAACAACCCGCATCCACTTTCTGCCAAAATGGCAGCGGCCAGCGTGAAGCGTTACATCGTTGATCCGTCTTCTAAGATTCGTCTCCATGATCTTGTCCACGAAGAAACTGAGAAGCTATTTAGAGAAATCAATTCTCCGATGTTCGGTGGGGACGAGCAACTGGAGCCGAAAGAGGAACTCCAGAAACGTGCAGTCAAGTACCGCAGCCTGTGTGACACTCTGCTTCACATACTTATCACCGGTTGTTATTGGGGATCAAGTGAGCATACACGCTACTGGACGAGTGCGCTTCAAAGGATCGCTGATGTCGGTTCTAGGAGTGGCTATGTTTATTTGCTCAAGTTCCGTCGCTATCCAGCGCTTCTCTTGCTCTACGGTGCGGGGATCGCCTCTGTTGCGGCCGGCAACTATCAGACACTTGCTTCGTTACTACTGGACACCAAGGTGAAGGACGAAAACAGCAAGAAAGTTGCCATATGTTCCGAGATTTATGCTTTTGCAGTCATCGAAAACAAAGATCGCTTTTTGCCCGGTTATGAGCAACGAACACCCGTGAGCGACCATTTAGCGAAGGAACTGCAAGACTTGTTTCGTGATTATCTCCCCGATCAAGAAGAGTTTGGAAATTGCTTTGATCGCTTCGAATATCTCCTTGGACTCGTGCATGCGGATTTGAAACGTCGGGAATGGAAAGACGGTTGGTGGGGACCACTTGGGCGCTTTATATGGCGCGGTCGTCATTTTGGCGTTAACATTGCAGAACAAATTGAAAATGAAATTGAGACGACAGGTGCCAACTGGCCCCCTTTGAAAGCAGGTTTTTTTGGAGGGTCGCTGGACCAAGTGAAAACAGCCAAAAACAAGTTCGACAAACATCTTTCCCAAGTCTCTTATTTCTAATAATCATGAACCTCACCGAATCCATCCTCGAAGACGCGGCGCTGGTCTGGTTCAAGGAACTGGGCTACGCGGTCGCGTTCGGCCCGCACATCGCTCCTGACGAGTCTGCGGCTGAGCGCGACTCGTTCGGCGATACGGTGCTCACGGGACGGCTGCGCGACGCCGTGGCGCGCCTCAATCCTGATATCCCCGCCGAAGCCCAGGAGGACGCCATCCGCAAGGTTCTGCGTGTGGCCACGCCCTCGCTCGTCCAGACCAACCGCATCTTCCACCGCATGCTCAGGAACGGCGTGGAGGTCGAGTACCCGCGCCCTGACGGCTCCATCGCCGGTGACCGCGTCCGGCTCGTTGATTTCGAGACCCCAAGCGAGAATGACTGGCTGGCCGTGAACCAGTTCGCGGTTGTCGAGGGCCCGTGCAGCCGCCGCGCCGACATCACTGTTTTCGTCAACGGCATCCCCCTGGGGCTGATCGAACTCAAGAACGCTGCCGACGCCGACGCCACGATCTGGAGCGCGTACCAGCAAGTGCAGACCTACAAGGCCGAGATCCCGTCCTTGCTCGGCTACAACGCCGCGCTCGTGGTCAGCGACGGCGTCAGCGCCAGGATCGGCTCGCTCACCGCATCCCAGGAGTGGTTCAAGGTCTGGCGCACGATCGACGGCGAGGGCGACGCGCCCAAGACCGCGCTGGAACTCGAAGTGCTCGTACGCGGGGTGTTTGACCACAGGCGTTTCCTGGACCTGATCCAGCACTTTACCGTTTTTGAGGAAGACCCGGACACGGGCGCGGTCAATAAGATCATCGCCGGCTACCACCAGTTCCACGCCGTCAACGCCGCCGTTGAAGAGACGCTCTGGGCCTCGGGCATGGGCGTCTGGGGCGAAGCCCATGACCCGAAGGACACTGAGGGGCGCTACTGGACAGGGCGTATGAACGACGGTGCCGCCGGCGACCGCAGGGCCGGCGTGGTCTGGCATACGCAGGGTTCCGGCAAGAGCCTGTCGATGCTCTTTTACGCGGGCCGCATCATCCGGAACCGGGAGATGCAGAACCCGACCCTGATCGTGCTGACTGACCGCAACGATCTCGACGACCAGCTCTTCGGCCAATTCCAGCGCTGCCACGAGATCCTGAACCAGACGCCTGTCCAAGCGGAGAGCCGGGCGCACTTAAGCGAGCTGCTCAATCGATCCAGCGGCGGCGTTATCTTTACGACGATCCAGAAGTTCCTGCCGGAGAAGGGCGAGCGCATGCCCGCGCTCAGCGACCGGCGTAACATCGTCGTGATTGCGGACGAAGCCCATCGCAGTCAATACGACCTCATTGACGGCTTGGCACGCCATATGAGGGACACATTGCCCTTCGCGACTTTTATCGGCTTCACCGGCACGCCTATCGAGAAGGCCGACGCCAACACCCGCGCCGTGTTCGGCGACTACATCAGCGTCTACGACATCCAGCGTGCCGTGGCTGACAAGGCCACGGTGCCCATCTACTACGAGAGCCGTATCGCCAAGCTCGCCCTCAACGCCGCCGCCGTGCCGAAACTGGATGAAGAGTTTGAGGAGATCACCGAGGGCGAGGAGCTGACGCGCAAGGAGAAGCTCAAGACCAAGTGGGCGGCGCTGGAAACGCTCGTGGGCGATCCCAAGCGCATCGCCCTCGTGGCGCAGGACATTGTCACCCACTTCGAGCGGCGCTGGGAGGCCATGGACGGCAAGGCCATGGTGGTCTGCATGAGCCGCAGGATCTGCGTGGAGTTGTACGACGCCATCATCCGCCTGCGTCCGGACTGGGCCGGCGCCGAAGACGATGATGCCGATGCCGAAAGGGGCCAAGACTGCGTGGTCAAGGTTGTCATGACCGGATCAGCCGACGACGGCCCCGGGTGGCAGCCGCATATCCGCAACAAGCTCAAGCGGCGCAAGCTTGCGGTGCGGTTCAAGGACAGCAAGGATAGTTTCCGCATCGTGATCGTCAGGGACATGTGGCTGACCGGTTTTGACGCGCCCTGCCTGCACACCATGTATCTGGACAAGCCCATGCAGGGGCACGGCCTCATGCAGGCCATCGCCCGCGTCAACCGCGTGTTCAAGGACAAGCCCGGCGGACTCGTGGTCGATTATCTGGGGCTGGCCGACCAGTTGAGAAAGGCCTTGGCCGTCTACACCGAGAGCGGCGGCATGGGCGACCCCACCTACGACACCGCCCAGGCCATTGCCGTGATGCTGGAAAAACACGAGGTCGCGTGCAGTATGCTGCATGGGTTTAAGTGGGCAAAGTGGACCACGGGCACGGCCACGGAAAGGTTGCAGCTCATCCCGGCGGGCCAAGAGCACATTCTGGCGCAGGCTGACGGCAAGCAGCGCTTCGTCAAGGCCGTGACGGAGCTGTCACGCGCCTTCGCCCTGTGCGCAGCATCCGACGAGGCCCGCGTGATCCGCGACGACGTCTCCTTCTTCCAGACCCTGCAGGCGGCGCTGAACAAGCAGTCCTTAGGCAGCCGCAAGACACCGGAGCAACTCGACGCCGCCGTGCGACAGCTCGTGTCCAAAGCCATCGTCACCGAGGGCCAGGTGATCGACGTCTTCACCGCCGCTGGCATCGCCAAGCCCGACATCTCGATCCTGTCCGACCAGTTTCTGGCCGAAGTCCGGGGGCTCAAGCACAAGAACGTGGCCGCCGAACTGCTGGAGAAGCTGTTGCGCGACGAACTCCGAATCAGGTCTAGACGCAACCTCGTGCAGGCCGAGCTTTTCAGCGAGCGGCTCAAGAAGGCTTTGAACGCCTACCACAACCGGGCGATTTCCACGCTGGAGTTCATCGACGAGCTGATCCGCATGGCCAAGGATCTGGACGCCGCGTCGAAGCGCGGGCAGGACCTGGGGCTCAACGACGACGAGGTGGCCTTCTACGACGCGCTTGCCACCAACGATGCCGCCGTCAAAGTCATGGGCGACGACAAGCTCAAGGTCATCGCCGTGAAACTCCTGTCAACCGTACGCAAGAGCGTGACCATCGACTGGAACCTCAGAGAGAGCGCACGGGCCAAGATCCGGGTCATGGTCAGGCGCATCCTCAGGGAATACGGCTACCCGCCAGACCTTCAGGAGGAGGCCGTCAAGACCGTCCTAGCCCAAGCCGAACTCGTATGCGCGGACTGGGAGTCTTAAATGGTGCATTTTGATGCTTTCTCATATTTGTTTTTAGGAGACACTGGACATGGCATGGCGCCCCGGAGGTGAAGCTGGAAAACTGGGCAACCGCTATGAAGCCAAATGGGTTGTTCGGCAGTGTGTGCGTCTGCTACGGGAAGAAATCCGGTCAATCACACTTGAAGCTATCGGAGATGACAACGATGGTGTCGATGTCTGGGTTACGTCGAAAGACGGGGCTCGCACTGCATATCAGTGCAAAGGAAGACACCATAATAATAACCAGTGGTCCATTGGCAGTTTGACAACTGTTATTGTAAAAGCATATCGGCAATTGCACAGGGATAGTTCAGTTTGTTTCCGTTTGGTATCTCCCCTACCTTTTACTTGTCTCACCGATCTCACAGACAATGCGAGGAAAGATCTAAAATTAGCCCCCGTCGTGCACCTTGATTACCTGTGCTCGATTTCTACCGCGAACCGTGACCTTATTGGTGCACTCCAAAACAAAATCGGGGGGGATGGGGACGAGTGTGTCCGTAAGCAGCGGACTTTGGATTTTCTCAGGCGCTTTGATCTTGAATACTTCGGCGATCATGCGGCAGAGCACAGCAATCTCATGGCATGGTTGGATCAGACCCTGACAGGCGACTCCGGTGCATCCTTTGCTGTGCTAAGAGACTATGTTGAGAGTCACCTGGCTGAGCCAATTTCGGTTTCAACGCTGGTTGGCTATTTGTCCGAAAAGGGCATACACACCAAGCAACTGGCTTACGATGATCGCATTGTTCCTGCCATTTCGATCTTGCAGGAGGAGTTTTTTGCGTCTATCATACCGGATCTTATCAATGCGCTAACGTTAGGCCGGAAAGAAACGCAACAAGTTCTTAATCTCATACCCGAGGGCAGGATCATCCTGTTGAAAGGCGCTGCGGGATGTGGCAAGAGCGGGGTTCTTTACGAGGTTGCGTCTGAACTCAAAAACCGAAACATCCCGTTTCTGCCATTGCGATTAGATCGGCGTCCACCCTCGGACTGCACGCGGTCATACGGAGACAGCATGGGGCTTCCAGATTCGCCTGCCCTATGCCTTGCTGCCATTTCAGAACAGCAGCCCTGTGTTCTGATCCTAGACCAGCTTGACGCTTTAAGATGGACCAGCGGAGCCTGCAACGCCGCGTTTGAAGTCTGCACGCAGTTGGTCAAGCAGTGTCGAGAACAGAGCACACCTTCGCGTCCTGTATCGGTCATTCTGTCTGTAAGGCAGGTTGATCTGGATAATCATCCAGGGTTAAAGAGCTGGCTTGGAGGAAACCCAACGATAGCGAGTATCGACATCCCGTCTTTGACAGAGCAGGAACTGGAGGTGTCGCTCAAGCGTTTTCAGGAAAATGCTTTCAACCAGCTTTCCGCTCGTCAGAAAACATCGCTTCAATCACCTCATCTGTTGCACATGTGGATGACCATTTCCCGCGACGATCCAGATGTGAGGTTTCAAAGCGGAACATCGCTGATCCGATGCTATTGGGCTGACCGGAAAAGAAGGGCTATCCAACTTGGAGCGAACGAGCGTGATCTGACCGAATTCTTGGATCTGATCGTCACAGACATGGATCGCAACAATCGCATCTGGTCCCCCTCGCGGCTTGCAGAACGTTACACGCTACCTTATGACCTGTTGCAGTCGGTTGGCGTCCTTCGGGAAAGCGCCAACAAGATACTGTTCGCTCATCAGAGCTACTTAGATTATCAGGTCGCAAGCCGGGTTTTATCTGAACTGAGTCGGCGGCACACCCTCGTTGAGTGGCTTGGCAAAAGGGAGAATCAGCACCTTCTCAAACGGGAACAACTTAAACTCGTCTTGTCCCAGCTAGCGGAAGAGGAACCAGACAAATTTGCCGATGAGTGTGACCTGCTCGTGCAATCACCGAACGTACGATTCCACCTGAAACACCTTGTTCTTGCAGTAATCGCACAGGAGGTTCCGACACCTCGACTGTCTACCATCGTGATGAAATGGCTTTCGGTGCAAGATCTGGCGGACAGAGTGCTCGACACCGTTTTTTGGGGGCATCCAAAGTGGATATCCGTTCTTGACGAAAAGGGGGTGCTCGTTGCGTGGATCGACAGCAAAGACAGCGCACTTAGACACAGGGCACTCAACCTGCTTAAGTCCGTTGCATCAATCGACCCAGAAAGAGTTGTCAAACATATCCGGAGAATTCAGGCGGCAAACCCATCCGACACCGACACTGTTGTTCGAATGTTGCCTTTTAGTGTAGGCGATAAGGCCGGTCATTTTTTGCCTATCAGACTGGATCTGTTAGAGCGGGGTGTCATACAGCATTATTTTGACTGGCATCACCTAGGCCAGTCTTTCCCCCGGGAAGCGATTGCCTATTTTAAATTTTTCCTTTCGAAGGTACATGTGACTAAAAGTAATTCATCCTCATCACCTGTTTCATGGAAGTTGCGCGAGCCCTATCAAAAATGCTTCGACCATATGGGGGAATATGGATTTGACGGGCTTGCGAGTGCGGCGGATGCGTACCCAGCGGAACTATGGAATAGTTGCATCGATTTAATTACGCAACTCTCGTTACCATTGAATCCGAGCATCTCAAGAGAAGACATCCAATGCTCTTTCCACACTTACAATCACGAACATGAACTGATGGTTTGTGCTGTCAGGCTTCTAATTATCGCGGGGATAAAACGGGCGCAAACAGAAGGCGCTAACCTCTTTCACGAGACGACGAAATATCACGACACAAGATCTCCAATAACGGATCTTATTCTGGCAGAGGCTTATAGTGAGCTTCCATCGGAATGTTCGGACGAAGTCCTTGATTGGTTGCTTGCAGTGCCGGCACGCTTGACGGCATCGGAGCATCAAGAAGGCGTTTCTAAATGGCAAGCAGCGTCAAATTTGATAAAGAAACATGCGGCCACATGTTCCGACCGCGTTTTTCATAGCGTCGAACAGTTTTTGGTGTTCTACAAACCACCGAAACTAATAGAAAAAGTAAAAAGATGTCTCGAATGGAGTCGGGAAGGGTTCTATTCTGCATTTTGGGGTAATGACCAACATGCGCTTTTGACCGCATTGCCGACACACAGAATCTCGCAATTTACTCAAGGACTCGTGGGAACTCTTGAACGACGTCATGCAAAATATCCATTTGATAGTGGGGTGCGGCTAAGTGCAGCTGGAGGTTGGGTCGTCTCGCCAGTGCATGACAAGGCCGATCATTTATCTGACAAAACTTGGTTAAGAATCATTCAGTCGGGCAAAACGCACAAGGATGGGTTTCGTACCATACGGCAAGTCGCCGAGAATCATGTCGTCAAATCCGATGTGGAGTCATTCGCTGGTGATTTCCGAAAAGTCGCAAAGAAGAACCCAACACGTTTCATCAAGCTGTCGATGGCGTTCCCCTCGAATACGAACTTGCGTTATATAGAGGCCGTAGCCTCGGCAGCAGCCACAACGAAACCGGAACAGGATTCTGAACTTTCGGGCATGAAAGGTGAGCAATGGGCGCCCGCCACATGCGCCGATTGTGTGCAATTCTGGGAGAGGTTTTTTCCGCTTCTTGAAAACACCTATACCGTCCGAGACTTTTTCTGGATGATGCAAAAGCGATCTGAAGCCGATTGGCCAAACCATTTCTATGAATGGCTTGCGAGACTGGCGGTGTCGCATGCTGATCCTGCCGTTGATGCCGATTCTTATAAATATCGGGACCAGACGATTGAAACGGCCAGCCCAAGTGTACTGGCTTCTACGGCCTTGAACTCGGTTAGAGGAGTGGCCGCAGAAACAATCGCGAACATCCTTTGGGAGAAACCCGAAAAACTCAGTGTGTTCAGAGACGCTATTGAGCAGCTTGTTCGAGATCCCCATCCTGCCGTCCGTCAGAGTGCTTTGCACCTTTGTGACTTCATGCTTAAATACGATCAAGATCAGGCGGTTACTTGGTTCTGTGAGGCCTGTCGGCTCGATCCACGTGTCCCGTCGGCTCGGATTGCAATCCACTTTTTTAATCAAACGATCCCCAAGTATCTCCCTGTGATTGAACCAATAATTCGTTCAATGCTTGCTTCGCCATTTGACAAAGTTGCCCAAGAAGGCGCAGCAGAGGTAACAGCGCGGTATCTGTTTCATGGGTGTTTCGAGAATGAATATCAATGGATTAGGCAGTCGGGAACACTGGCGCACAAGAAAGGCGTTGTCGAGGCCGCTACTGCCTTGGCGCAACAACCGATCTATTTTGAGCGCTGTGTCTCTATTTTGTGTGACTATAGGGACGAAATGGAGCAGGAACTGCGTAATAGCGCACATCGCTGGATAACGGAAAAGGTCCTTTCCTTTGCCAACGCGCCACAGTGCTTAGAACGCTACGTTACTGATTCGATACTAAAATCGGACAATTATCTTCTGCATCATCTTAAAAAACATAAGGCGTCAATACTACCCTTTAGGCGCGTCATCATGAAGTTTGTTGACCACCTGACTGCTCATTTGCAGACGGCAACAGAGCCGACAGAAGGCTGGCGTTTTCACGGCCTTTCCGGAGTCTTACTTCGTCTTTACGAAGAGTCACAAGCTGCACGAGATTCCGAGTGCGTTGGTGCCTGTCTTGATGCGTGGGACAGGTTGTTTGAGGCCGGTTTTGAGCGCGTCAGAGATTTAAGCAATGAGCTAAGCAGTTATCTTCCTCAATCCTAACTGAAAACTCCGCACGTCGCGCGGCTGCGCCTTCGCGAAAAATAAGCGGCTTGCTCACGACGCATAGGCGTGATACCCTTGAACCATGAAAAATGAGATTATTTTTGATGTAACTCAGGATACCGACGGTGGATACACAGCCGAAGCACTGGGCGAGGATATCTTCACGCAGGCGG
>DUPH01000130.1 GCA_012838435.1 Lentisphaerota bacterium
GGCCGCACAGTACGGCCATCCCGCCTCCCCTGAGGTGCTCCATGTGCTGGCGGAGGTCGACGCCGCACTCACAAACCACTGCAGCCGGTGCGTGACCGACGCCATGCTCCGCGATGCCTACGCGGTCATTGCCATGACGCCCCCACAGGCCGAACAACTCGCTCGGCGTTCCCCTTCCGTGCAAGACCGCCTCTTTCTTCTAAGGGCCTTCGACCCTGACGCCCCGCAGGCGGCGGCTGTCGACGACCCCTTTTGCGGCACGTTGGATGATTACCGCCGCTGCCGTGATGTCATCCGCAAGGCTCTGCCCGGTCTTATCACCTATCTCACCCAAACCGCCTGAACGGCGATCACTGACTTAGAAAGGTTCCGCCATGGTTATCGACACGCTGAAAAACTGCACCCATTACGAAAGCCTCCACCCCCACTTCAAAGCTGCCTTCGACTTCCTCAAGAAGCCGGACATGCACACCCTGCCCGTCGGCCGCACCGACATCGTGGGGAATGCGGTATTCGCGCTTGTGCAACACTACGAAACCAAGCCCATCCATGAGGGTAAGTTGGAGGCTCACCGGAAGCATATTGACATCCAGTTCATTGCTGACGGGGAGGAGTTTGTGGGATACGCTCCACTGGGTAACCAAAAAATTGCACACCCCTACGATGCCGATAAGGATTTCGCGCTCTACGAGGGTGAGTCATGGTTCACGCTACTGCGGAAAGGCATGTTCGCCATCTTCTTCCCACAGGACCTCCATCTGCCCTCACGCTACACGGAAAAACCCTCTCAGGTGAAAAAAATCGTCATTAAAGTTGCGGTTTCCTGATAGACACAGCCAAATGGTTTTGCCATAATTTCAAGACGTTAGAGCGTTGTCGTTGCATGGCATAGCACAGCAACGTCAGCTAAAATAAACAGGGACTAGCAGAAAGGCTAATAGTTATGTCGGTCAAGACGATGATTTTTGTTGACGGAAGTTGGCTCTACCACAGCCGCCAAGCACTCTTTGAGTCGCTGGAAGAAGAAAGCGGCTTCGAAATCGACTACAAGCGGATTCCTAATATTATCGCACATGAGATCGCCGACGTTCTCGATGCTGAGGTCGATGTAGTACGCACCAATTATTTCGGTACCATCCCGGTGAACAAGCAAGGATACAATCCTGCCAAGCAGAAGGCCTTTTATGAGTTCCTGTCTTTGCAGTGCGCGTACGATACGGAAATCCTTGAAATTGACTTCCGCCGCGAGCCGCATGCGCGGCCGGACGACAAATGGGTGAATGTCGCGCTCGCCTCGTCCATGCTTTACTATGCCGCGTTGCCCGGTGCGTTCGATATCGCCACGCTGGTGGGCGGCGACGCCGACTACATCCCGTTGCTGCGGCGTGTGCGCACCATGGGCAAACGCGTGCAGATCGTCGGCATGACGAATCTCGACGGCAAGTTCCTGACCAGCGCAATGCTGTTGACGACCCCCGGCATTCAGGACATGCCCCCGATCTTCCTCGACGAGCATGCCCATAAAATCCGGCTGGTGCGTGAGGAACAACACCGGACTTGCA
>DUPH01000131.1 GCA_012838435.1 Lentisphaerota bacterium
CGCTGGACGATCCACGATTGGCGCTGGCTCACTGAATAAACGACATCGTCTGGGGATTGACGCTGCGGGCCGTTCACCGGTATGATTGGGCCATTAAGGAGAAGAGCATGAGCCCCTTTAACAACACCATCCCATTCCGTCGTACAGTCCTCGTGACCGTGCTTGCGGCAGGCGTATGTCTCACCGCCATCGCACAAGAGGCCCCGCAGGCGTCAGCCGCGTCCGAAGCCCCGATGCGGGCGTGGACATCAATCAATGGCAACATCGTTGAAGGGGCCTTTGTCAAAGAAGAGAACGGCAAGGTCTTCCTTAAACGGCCAGATGGCTCCATCGTCGCCACCACACGCGCTAAGCTCTCGCCGAACGACTTGCTCTGGATCGACGCGCGTTTAAATCCTGAGAAAGTAGCCAAAACCGAATCGTTCGCGAAAGCCACTCAGCTTGAGATCAACAAGATGGAGGGGCACAAGAAGGTTCGCCGCCTTATCCTCCATACCTACACGAAGCTCACCAATAACGACCGTGACGACAAGATGCTCGCCTTCCTCATACGCGATGCGTTTTCAATGTACGGCTGGCAGTACATCGGAGCGGACTGCTATCTCACCAAATCCGGAAAAAAAGGAAAAATTAAGGAGATGCAGTTCATGCCTCAGGAGCCCGTGCCCCTACGCGAGGCGGTCCAGATGACCCGGGACAAGTTCACGCTTGCGCTGCCCGATCCCGTCATCGTCAAGGAGATTTCGGAAGACGGGGATACCTTTTGGGAGGTCCAAGGCGCGCCGCCCTATGTTTCGCGCATTCTGTTGCTCGTTGATCCCGGTACCCAAAACATCAAACGCTTCGATTTCACCTTCCCGCCGCCCGGCAAGGCTGCGACTCGATAGCAGCCGAATCGCAGCCAAGGAAAATTTAGGAGTTAGGATTTAGGAGTTAAGAGTTTTTCGACGTTCGGCGTTCACAAAATGGCGGCGTTTACGCCGCCCCCACCCGCAGCACCCGCAGTCCCGGCAGTGCCCTCCTAAAAAAATCTGCGTAATCTGTGCCCATCTGTGGATAAAAAACCTGGCCATGCGCGGTCGAGGTTGAACCCGCTGCCCGCTTACGCTATACTCTGCTTATCGTGACGGCATAAAGACGAAATTGACGAACAGCGGTTGCTGGCCAGGTAAATGGGAGCGGTTGAAAGCATGCAAAAAAAAGAAGCGCCCGCGAAAAACGGTCTCGCGTTGACATCGTTTTTTAACGTGGAGGATATTCTGATTCATCAGGAGGACATCTCCCGGAATCAGTTGATTCGACACCTGCTGAAACATCTGGCCGACAGGCACGACATCACGGGGATTGATGCGTATTACGACGCCATTGTCGAACGTGAAAACGCGAATGACACGGTGATTGCCAACGGAATCGCTATCCCGCATGCGCGCCTCGACGCGCTGGAGCGTCCCTACGTTAGCGTCGCTACGTCTGCGAAGGGGATATCCTTCGTTGAGGACACCCCCCCCGTCCACCTGATCCTGTTGGTCCTGATCCCGCGTGACCAGCCCGGCCTCTATTTGCAGATTCTGCGTTCGCTTGCCTCTGTTTTGCGCGACCGCAACGCCGCGAAAACGGTCGCAAGCCTCAACAGCGCCGAAGAGATCATGCACTTTTTCGAGCGGGGCGGCGTCGTGCTTCCCGAATACGTGTGCGCAGCCGACCTCATGAGCAAGGAGTTCATCACGCTGGGTAGCAACGACAGCCTTGAGACCGCGATCGACTGTTTTATCAGCGAAAACCTCAGCGAAATACCGGTGGTCGACCGCGACGGCGAGATGGTCGGTGTGGTCTGCGCCGGCAACCTGCTCAAGGTCTGTCTGCCGGAATACCTGCTCTGGATGACCGATTTGTCGCCGATCATCAATTTCGAGCCGTTCGTCAATGTGTTGCGCAACGAACAAAACACATGGATTTCCGACATCCTGCTTGATGATTTTGCATCGGTCCAAATAAAGGATCCGGCCGTTTCCGTGGCCGGCGAAATGACCCGATGCAATGCCTCGATCTGTTATGTGTTGGACGATAAGAAACTGATGGGGATTATCGACCTTCCCATCTTTTTGAACAAGATTTTCAGGGAGTAATGTTCCATGTACAGCGAACCGGTTGTTGCCACACCCCCTCTGCGCGCACTTATTAAAGTCGGATTCATGGCCGCGATCATCGCCTTCGTCGGCTGGGGAGCGCATCGGATCGGACTCGCGCCGACCCCCCTCGCGGTAATTGCGGTCTGCACGTTTGTCACCGTGATCTGCACGACGCTGCTTTTCTGGACGCACCGCGTTGCGGTCGCTTTCCTCGGCGTGGCAGTGCTCATCGGCACGCGCGCCATGACGCTGCACGGCATGCTGCGCGCCACCGAACTTGACATCATCTTCTTTCTGATCGGCATGATGATCATCGTCGGCGCCCTGAAGGATCTCGGTTTTCTCACTTGGGTCATTCAGGCAATCATCAACAGAAAGCAGATGAACGGCACGACCTTTACGATCATCCTCTGTGGCTTGTCGGCTCTGCTGTCCAGTGTTGTAGACGAGGTTTCCTCCATCGTGGTGGTGCTGGCTCTGGTTTTCCAAGTCTGCGACACGCTCAAGATCCGGTCGGCCCCCTTTGTGATGATGGCGGTGCTCTGTACCAACATCGGTTCTGCCGCAACCATGCTCGGCAATCCAGTCGGCATCTTCATCGGCAACAAAGCGGGCTTCAA
>DUPH01000132.1 GCA_012838435.1 Lentisphaerota bacterium
GACGGCGTCCAGCGCGCTGCCGAGCGATCCTTTGTTGGCCAGCAGCGCGATGCGGCCGTCGGCGTTGGTGGTGACGGTCGCGGCGTCCGCGAGGTCGTACCAGGCCAGCGGGGCGGTCGGCAGAGCGGGCAGCGCGGCGGCGCCGCCGGGCGGCGTCTGGGCGGAGGGCGCGTTCAGCGTGCCGTTGGCGAGCGTCAGGCTGTTGCCGCCGGCGCCGATGGCGACGAGCGAGGCGGCGAGGGTCTGTCCGCCGAGTTCGACGGCCGCAGGGTCGGCCGCATGCTGCTGCGTGAGCGAAAAGAGGCGCGTGGGGTCGGCGGCGAGGGTGATGCCGCCCGCCGTGCCGGCGGCGTCGATGACGGCGGCTGCGGTCGCGTCGTCCGGAATCACCGAGGGGCCGAGCGCCGTCAGGGAAACGGTCGGGCCGCATGCGCTTGCGGCCAGTACGCCCAGCGCGGCGTCATACAGGGCGGGCTGGCCGTTGACGGTGAACCAGGCGGGCATCGGGCCAGGCGTCATGTTTTGGATCACGAGCCGGTTGGACGGGGAACCCAGCGCCGGGGCCGCGATGTCCAGGGTGGCGCCGGCGGCGCGCACGAGCGTCGGCACGGTGACGGTCGAGGCAGTGGGCGCGCGCGGGAGCGACCAGCGCACGCCGGCGCCGTTGAGCGCGTTGGTCAGCGGCAGGGTGACGGCAAAATTGTCTGCCGCCGCCGGGTTGAACGCTAGGGTACTGCCTGCCTGACAAGTGAGCAAGGTGGTGTTGAAGGTCGCGCCGGGACCGACTGCCAGCGTGCCGCCTTCGTTGACGGTAAAGGCGTTGTCAGTGGCCGTACCGGAGAAAACGAGCGTGCCGCCGCCTGCTACGACGACATTCAGGGCACCGGTGCCGTTGGAGAGCGTGCCGCTGAGGATGTTGGTCTGCGTACCGCTGAAGGTCAGCGTTTTGGTTCCGGACGAAATGGGGGCGATGGCACCGCTGAAGGTCAAGGGACCGCCGCCTGCGTTTTCGAACGATGTGCTGCCGGCGCTGAGTTGGACGGGGAGTGTTAGCGTGGCTTGCGAGGTGCCGGTGTAGACGAATTTGGACGGGCTGCCGTCGGAGCGCACGGCCGTCACGCCCAGTGCGGCGGGATCGGTGAACACGACGGTGCCGTTGCCCCTCGAGATGCGGGTTGTCCCTGTGAAGGAGTTGCCGGGATTCGTCAGCAGCAGGGTACCCGCCGCGTTCAACTCGACGCCCGAACCCTCCACGCCGGTGATGCGGGCGGCGATCGTGAGGGTGGTGCCGGCCGCGGGTTTGATGTTGGCGAAGTCTGTGGTGGACGTGCCGTTGCGCGAGACCGTAATGTCGCCGTCGCCGTCGAGTGTGAAGTCCGCACTGGCGACCAGAATATCGCCGCCGCCGTTCGAGAGGGCGAGCGTTGCACCCGCCGCGACCGTGACGGTGGCCGGGGCATTGGCGAAGATCGTTTTCAGCGTGATGCTTGCCGGGATCGTGACAACCGCCGGGGTGTTGAAGGTTGCCGTGTCGGACGCGGCTTGCGGCACGCCGTCCGACCAGTTGGCGGCGTCTGTCCACGAGCCTGTGGCACCTCCAATCCAAACAGAATCCACTGCCGAGACAACGCTCACGGCTACCAGAATCACAAACGCGGCCAAGCGTGAACTACGGACACAATGACGGATCATGTCAATCTCCTTTCGTCGTGCGAATCGTTCTTCACCTAAAGATACAGGGGATAGATCGCCCGTAGCTTAACGCCTATACGCTTTCACGATCAAGCGAAAACAGCGCGTAAAAAATAATCGGTTAGTGACAGGGGGTGCGAGTCGAGTGCGTGGTTGGTGCTCATGTCTATCATGTCCAAAAACCGACTCTCGGCTCCCCTTTTCACCAGAAACGCATGATCCTCGCGTGCCCCCGTCACTAACCGATTGCTGTTCGGCATGAGGTTGAGGATGAAATCCCGGAAAGAAGATGGTAACATGAGCATCAAAAGGAGCGGGAACATGAACACCAATCGACGGAATCTTCTGAAGGGCGTCGCGGCGGCTTCGGCCTTGCCGCTCTTTAATATCGGTTGCGCAGGCTTCGGCCTCTCGCGTAACCGCCAGATCGCCAAGGGCGCGAAAATCCGCGTCGCGCTGATCGGATGCGGATTGCAGACGGGATGTATGATCGACGGGGTTCTCTGCGAAAATCTCGTTGCGATCGTCGATCCCGATCCGGTCCGTTTCGACATTCTTGAAAAGCTCGTCGCCAAGACGTGCAGTGCCGCAGACAAGGCGAACTTCGCGTCCGCGCGGCGCTTCTCCACCTATCAGGACATGTTTGATCAGATGGGTGACGAGATCGATGCCATCGTCGTTGAAACCCCGAACCATCAGCACACGCTGCCGGCGGTGATGGCGCTGCGCCGCGGCATCCACGTTTATCTCGACAAGCCTCTCTGTCTTACAGTGGCCGAATGCGACCTCATCCTCGCCGAGGCGCGTAAGCGTCCGGGTATCGTGACGCAGTGCGGCACGTACGGACACTCCTTCCCGTCAATGAAGTACTGTGTCGACCGCATCGCCGAGGGGAATCTCGGAGAGGTGAAGGAGGTCTGGGCTTACGACGACCGTTGTAATTCCATCTACCAGCGTCCCGCGGCCGCTCCGCCGCCGAAGGGGATGGACTGGGATCTCTGGTGCGGCGGCTCGCCCATCTGCGACTACTACCCAGAAACTCCTGACCAGGACGGCATGCATCCGCACGGCTGGCACAGTTGGATCGGCTATGGCAACGGGTCGATCGGCAACCTCGGCATGCACATCATGGATGTCGCGTTCTGGGCGCTCGGCCTCAAGGATCCCGATCGCGTGACGTGTCACGATGCGCAGTTCGCGCTTGAAGGCGCCTGGGGCTTCCGCGATGCGTTCGAGTTCCACTATCCGACCTCGAAGTTCGGCCACGAGGTGACGATGCACTGGTGGGACGGACTCAACGAAGGCGTGCCCTACACGAAGGAATTCGTCAACAAGTTCGGTATGCCCCATAAGCGCGAGCATCTCAATATCCCGCCGAAGGTTCTCGAGGTCGAGAAGGCAAACGGCTTTGAGAACGATCCGTTTTACAAGAACGGGGTCCTTTTCGTCGGCACGAAGGCGAATCTCTGGTTCACGCATCACGGCGGCTATCGCTTCATGCCGCGTTCGGCGGGCTGGTGCATCCCGCGCGTGGACCGTCCGCACGACTTCAACTACCGCCGCGTGACGCCGATGCACTTCTACGAATTCTACAAGGCGATCCGCGAACAGCGCGAAGCGAACGACAACTTTGAGTATTCGGTTCCGCTCGCGAAGACGGTCTGCCTCGGCAACATCTCGTCAGTGGCCGGAAAGGGCTCGGTGCTGGAGTGGGACGGCCATCATGTGACGAACAATGCGGAAGCCGACAAGAATGTCACGAAGGCCTATCGCAAGGGCTGGGATCCGTTTGCGAGGGGATGAAATGAGCACGAACAGGCTGAAGGGAATTTTCGGCGTGGCGGCGATGTTGTTGGTCGGCTGCGTGGTCTGCGAGAGGGCGGTGGGGGAGCAATGGAAACCAATCGGAAACCGCAAGGCGCGGGTCGTCCATTGGGGAATTATTCACAACCATTCGCGCGGCAAGTGGGATGCGGTGCTGAAGCTCACGAATGACTTCGAGATGGTCGGCTGGGTGGATGACCGCGCCTCGACGGCGATGCGGATGACTGAGCCGTCGTTGAAAGGCTACACCAACTATCCGTGTTTCACGCCGCAGCAGGTTTTCGACGAGGTGAAGCCGGACCTCATCGTCATTGAGTGTTCCAACTCGGAACTGGTCGGTGTCGCGACCGAAATCGCGCACCATGGAATCCCGATGCACATGGACAAGCCCCTCGGCACGGATCAGGCCGGGTTCGCGAAGATGAGTCGCATCTGTGAACGTCTGGGTGTGCCGCTCCAAATCGGCTACATGTTCCGCTCCAACGCGGCCATCAACAAGATGGTGGAAATCGCGAAGTCGGGAGCGCTCGGGGAGATCTACTCAGTCGAAGCCGATCTCGATCACAGTTACGGCTATCCGAAATATCCCGAATACGCATCGTTTTACCCTGGGGGCACGGCCTACCTTCTCGCGTGCCACGTGATCGAGTGGGCGATGCCGATCTTCAACGATGCGTTGCCGGCGAAGACGTATTCGATTCTCAAGGCGGCGCCGGGAGATCCGGAGGATGCGCTCACGCATTCGTTGACAATTCTCGAATATCCGCGTGCAAACGTCGTGATCCGCGTTTGCTCGCGCGGCACGCAGCCGTGCCGCCACATTCGGATCGACGGGACCAACGGGTCGATGGCGCTCGAACCGATCGAGGACTTCAGGACAGTCAAGCACACGACGGGGCTGAATGAAGGTCTTGCCCGCGTTGACAAGCTCGAAGTGAAAATGTATTTGAAGGTCGTGAACGGCGCGGCGAAGGCGGCGGGGTACCACACCGGCATCAACCGCATTTCGTTCCCGGTGCCGACGGATCGCTATGCGGGACAGCTTCAGGAGTTGGCGCGCATCATCCGCGGCGAAATTCCCAATCCGCCCGGGCTCTACGAACATGACCTGCTCGTTCACAAGGTCTCGCTCGACGCCTGCAACCTGCCGACGGTCGATCTTTCCGAAATCCGGTGATCGCTTCGAAAAGAGATCTGTAGAATGGACAAAAGACGCGGCGAAGGCCCAACATGACTTAACCTAGGGAGCCCCATGAGAACAGTGCTTGTGTTTTTGTTTGTTTCGCTGAGCGGCCTTTATCCGCTCCTTGGCATGTCGCACGGTGAGAACGATGCGCCGAAACCGCGCCTCTGGACCTGCAAGTATGGCGAGTTCGACCTGCCGGAGAACATGATCTTTCCGGGCGGATCAAAGGAGAAGCTGCAGACGATATCGCTCCTGTTCCACTTCATTGATTTCGGCGAACGCCGCATTCTCGTCGACGTCGGGTGCGATAAGTTTTTCTTCCTCGGGCGAACGGCCGAGCATTTCATCCGCCCCGACGAATTGCTCAGGAAAAACGGCAT
This sequence comes from Lentisphaerota bacterium, assembly GCA_012838435.1. Taxonomy (GTDB): domain Bacteria; phylum Verrucomicrobiota; class Kiritimatiellia; order RFP12; family UBA1067; genus DUPH01. The sequence continues at coordinate 5,083 of DUPH01000132.1, forward strand.
CGCGCCCGAAACCATTACCGACTGCCTTATCACGCATCACCATGACGACCACATCGGGGCTCTTGCGTCATTTCCCGACGCGCGCGTTTACATTCAAGCGAAGGAGGCGGAACGTGCGAAGAAACTGCTGTATGGACGCGCGGTCACGACATTCGACGAGCAGCTTGAACTTTTCGGCGGACGCATGATCCTGCGCCGGGTCGGCGGTCACACTTCGGGGCATTCGGTCGTCGAGATTCCGCTCGCGTGCGGACAGGTTTACGTGATTGCCGGCGATGCCTGCTATTCGCCGGACAACCTCGTGCGGAAGATACCGACCGCATCAACGGGAAACGCGGCCGAAAGCGCGGCTTTTTTTGAACGCTATGCAGATCCGAAGTATCGCATCCTGCTTGGGCACGAGCCGACCGCGCCTTTTGGCGGGAACGGCATACGTGAGGTGATTCACGGCGTGGAGTTCGTCGAACCCGTCCGATGGGGCGGCGGGCGACGGATCTTCGCGAAGGATCCCGGCTGCCGCGGAAAAGCGTGCAACGACATCGAGAACCAGAAATCCCTGATCCTTGAACGGGCGCAGCAGATCATGGCGCAGCCGGGCGGCAAAGAGAAAATCTATCTCGAAGCCAGTGGAAACGTCTGTGAAGCCGCCGTGAGGGCCTATCGGGAGCGTCCGGACCTGTTTCGCGCGCTGGCGGTGAGCGACGTGCCAGCGACGTGGCGCGGCGTGAAGGGCGGCGACGTGTGGCAATACGTCGTCGAAGGCGAGCGGATGCGGGAGATTGTCGAGGAAGGGGAGTACGTGCGCACGCTCGGTGACGTTTTCAAGACCGCCGAGGGCGCGACGGTCGACCCGGTGAGCGGAGACCTGTTCTTCAGCGATTTCATGTCGGACGAGATCCTGCGCTGGAACGAGGCGGACGGCGTCAGGCTCTTCAAAAGACCAGCAGGACATGTCAACGGCATGCTGTTCCGGAAAGACGGAACGCTGCTGGCCTGCTCGATGGGCGAGAATGAACTGCGACTGCTGAACCGCGACGGCACGGACCGGAAGGTGCTGGCCAAGGGCTTCGGCGGCCGGGACTTCAACGGGCCGAACGACGTGTGGGAGCGTCCTGACGGATCGGGATGGTATTTTACCGATCCCTTCTACCGGTGGAAAGAATGGTCGAAATACGCGCAACCGCCGATGGACACGAAGCAGGTCTATTATGTGACCGCAAACGGTGAAGTGATCCGCGTGACCGACGACCTCGTGGAACCGAACGGCATCACGGGAACGCCGGACGGCAAGACGCTCTACGTGGCCGACCACCGCGGCAGGAAATGCTGGGCGTATTCCATCGACGAGAACGGACGTCTCTCGGACAAGCGTCTTTTCTGCGACATAGGGTTCGGAACCGACGGCATGACGATCGATGCGGACGGACGACTGTACATGACGGCGGAAGACATCAACGTGTGGGACCGGAACGGCGAGAAGCTCGGCGTCATCAGGATTCCGGAGTTCTGGTGCGGGAACTGCTGCATCGGCGGGCCGGACAAGAACATCCTGTATGTTTGCGGCAAGAGAGGCGTCTATTCAATCAAGCTCAAGGTCAGGGGCGTGCGAGGCTTCGCCAAATAGCAGCACAATCCCATCGCAAGGGATGGATTTCGTTCGAGGGTGGGAGGGGGCTGGTCTAAAAAGTAAACGTCGGTTTCATTGACCCGGCGTCAGCCGTTAGGATACCATGGAACCATGACTGCAAAACCTTTTATCCACGACGATTTTTTACTTCAGAGCCCGGCGGCGTGCGAGTTGTATCACGGCTACGCCGCGCAGATGCCGATCATTGACTACCACTGCCACCTGCCGCCGGCGGAGATCGCGCAAGACAAGCGCTGGGAGAATATGGCGCAGGTGTGGCTCGGCGGCGACCACTATAAGTGGCGCGCCATGCGCTCCAACGGGATCGACGAGCGCTTTATCACCGGCGACGCGCCCGACCGCGAGAAGTTCCAGAAGTTCGCCGAAACCATGCCCTACCTGTTGCGCAACCCGCTCTTCGATTGGTCGCAGCTTGAACTCGCGCGCTATTTCGACATTTACGATCTGCTGACGCCCGCCACGGCGGAGGCGGTCTGGTCGACGACCGCCGAACGTCTGGCAGAGCCCGCTTTCAGCGCGCGTGGCCTGATGACGCGCAGCAACGTGCGGCTGGTCTGCACCACGGACGATCCCTGTGACACGCTCGAACACCATGCGGCGGTGAAGGCCTCGGGCTTTGAGGTGCAGGTTCTGCCCACCTGGCGTCCGGACAAGGCGCTGGCCATCGACCGGCCCGCCTTTTGGAATGCGTGGCTGGATCGGCTCGCCGCCGCCGCAGCCATGCCGGTCGCGACGTGGGACGACCTGCTCTGCGCTTTGCAGAAGCGCCACGACTTCTTTGCGCAGAACGGTTGTTGTCTTTCCGACTACGGGCTGGATACGCTCTATGCCACGCCCTACCGCGATGCCGCGATCCGCGAACTCTTCGCGCGTGTACGCCAAGGCGGCACCGCCACGGCTGATGAGATCGCCGCGTTCCGTTCGGCGTTTTTGTTTGAAGCGCTGAGTATGGACGCGCGCAGTGATTGGAGCGCCCAGATCCACTACGGCGCTCTGCGCAACAACAACACTCGGATGTTCGAGGCGCTCGGCCCGGACACCGGATTCGACAGCATCGGCGACTGGAACGTGGCGGTGCCTATGGCGCGACTGTTTGACCGGCTGGAGCAGGCAGACGCCCTGCCGCGCGTCGTGATCTATACGCTCAATCCGCGCGACAACGAAGTGGTCGGCACGATGATCGGCAATTTCCAGCGCGGTCCGGTGGCCGGCCGCATGCAGTTCGGCAGCGGCTGGTGGTTCAACGATCAGCGCGATGGCATGTTGCGCCAGTTAGAGGCGCTCTCGCAACTCGGGCTGCTCAGCCGTTTCGTCGGCATGCTGACGGATAGCCGCTCTTTCCTAAGCTATACGCGCCACGAATACTTCCGCCGCATCCTCTGTAATCTGCTGGGCGGCGACATTACGGACGGCAGGATTCCCGACGACATCCCGTGGGTCGGCGAGATCGTCAAAGACATCTGCTACCGCAATGCGGTGCGGTACTTCGGCTTCGACATAATCGGCTAGAGGCAGGAGTTTTTTCTCACACAAAGGCACAAAGGGCACGAAGGTTTTTTGGGGGTCTAAATACCTGTCCCCTAGTTGCAGGTGCCGGGCTGTGTGGCACGGGCATCTTGCCCGTGTGGCGGCGTGAAACGCCGCCCGGACGAGCAACGCTCGTCCCTCCCAGCGCTCCGCGAGCCACGCCACTTGAGAATCGTCTAAATCAATCGTCTTGCCTATAACTTGGCATTAAAACAGGGGCACGGGTTTTCCAACCCGTGGCACGGACAGGAATGTCCGTGCTCCTTTCCTTGCCCATAACTTGGGCATTTTTAGCGTGGCCAAAACACCTGTCCCTTAGTGTTGTCAAATCATGTTAATCATGTAAATCCTGTCAAAAAACCTAAAAACGAGTATGTGTAAGCATCAGCCTTTTGCGAGACACGTTGTTGCGGGCGAGGACGCCCACGCTCCCGACTCCCTGCCCCCCTTTTCACCAGAAACGCCCGACTCGCACCCCCTGTCACTAACC
>DUPH01000010.1 GCA_012838435.1 Lentisphaerota bacterium
AGGCGCTTCGAGGTTCTGCGGTTCAACTGGGTTATGGGTAACCATCAGCTAAAAAACATGTCTCTTTACACGATTATTTGCTTTACTGGCTTAATCAGCAGTCGAGTTACAGGTTCCCATACATTCTAACCAACCGCTACAACCGGTGAACCATTATAGGCAACGGTGAGAATGAGTCAAGGGACTGGCGTAGGGGCTGACGAACGCTCAGTCCGCATCGCGTGCGAATTTGGGGTTGGCGCCTGCGATGACGAGGGTGACTTCGCCTTTGATCGGCTTGTCGTCGAAGAGCGGGATCAACTCGGTGAGGTAGCCGCGATGTACGCGCTCGTGCACTTTGGTCAGTTCGATGCAGACGGCGGCTTCGCGGTCGCCCAGCACCTCATGCGCCGCCTTGAGTGCGGCACCCACGCGAAACGGCGACTCGAAACAGATGAGTGTGTGCGGCAGCGTTTTCTCCTCTTCGAAGAAACGGCGCAACGCGCCGGGCTTTCGCGGCGGGAATCCCTTGAAGGTGTAGCTCGATGTGGAGAGTCCGGACAAGAGTAGTGCGAGGTCCACGGCCGAGGCACCGGGTAGCACGCTGAACGGCACCTTTTCCTGCACGGCACGCCGGATGAGCCGGTAGCCGGGATCGCTGATGCCGGGGTAGCCGCCGTCGGAGCAGAGCGCGACGTTGCGGCCGGCGGCGACCGCCTGCAAGATGCGCTCGGCGACGCGATCTTCGTTGCCTTGCCGGTATGAGATCATCTCCGGCCGCGGGATGTCGAAGGCGCTGAGCAGCGCCCACGTGCGCCGCGTGTCTTCACACGCGATGAGGTCGGCGCTCTTCAACGCCTCCAGCGCACGCGGGCTCAGGTCCGCGAGGTTGCCGATGGGAGTCGCCACAACGTGGAGCATGATTGGAGTTCCTGAATGATGGCTTGTTTGAGCAGGTCGAGCCCGTAACCGGTCAGGGCCGAGATCGGTAGCGCCTGGGGATGCTCCCCAGCGAGGAGCGGCAACGTCGCAGTGGCGGCTTCCTTGGCGGAAACCGCGCCCTCGGTGTCGCATTTGTTGAGCACCAGCAGGTGCGGTACGTCGCCCGCGCCGATCTCGCGCAAGGTGCGGAAGCAGACGTCGATATGGTCGGCTACGCGCGGGTAGGCGGCGTCAACCACGATCAGCAGCAGGTCGGCCTCGGTCGCGACGCTGAGGGTGGAGCGAAAGGAGGCGATCAGTCCGTGCGGTAGATTGCGGATGAAGCCGACGGTGTCGGTCAGCAAGATTTCGCGGCTGGGCGCGAGCCAGACCTTGCGCGTCTTGGTGTCGAGTGTGGCGAAGAGGCGGTCGTCCACGTAGGCACCCGCACCGGCGAGCGCGTTGAGGAGCGTTGACTTGCCAGCGTTGGTGTAACCCACGAGGCAGACGACGGGCCACTCGCGCTTGGTGCGGTCGCGCACGGTCCGCCGTTTTTGGATTGTTGCCAGTCGCTTGCGCAGTTCGGCGATGCGCCGCCGCAGTGGTTCATTGCGCAGGCTTAGGTGGCTTTCACCGGGGCCGCGCACGTAGGCGCCACCACCGCCGCCGGCGAAGCGCTGCTGCGATTCGGTGACCGGGATGCGCGAGAGCAAGAACTGGGTTTGCGCCAGTTCGACTTGGAGCTGCGCTTCGGCGGAACGAGCGCGGCGCGCAAAGATTTCCAGGATCACCTCGGTGCGGTCCATCACGCGTACGCCCAGTGTTTTGGCGAGATTGAAGGCTTGAAAGGCGTTCAGTTCGTTGTCGACGACTACGGTGTTCGCGCCGGTTTCTTCGATGAGCGTCTTGAGGTCTTCGACTTTGCCCGAGCCGATCATGGTGCCGCCGTCGGGCTTGTCGCGGTTCTGGGTCAACTGGCCTGCGACTTCCAGCCCGGCGGTGTCGGCGAGACGTCCCAATTCGAGGAGGGAGTCGGCAGCTTCCAGCGCGTCCATGCGGGCATGCACGACCTGAACCAGAACGGCGCGCTCGACACGGGCTGTGTCATGCAACTTCATTCGCGGGGGGGCGCCCAGTAGGCGAGCACGGCATCGACAATGGAGCGGGACAGCTCCTTGGCGATACGCGGACCGGCGTCCTGCATGCCCGTCAGCATGTCGCCGTGCGTGAGGAAGGTGGTGTTGGCCTTGATCCGCTCGCCATCGATCAGCAACTTGCCGGTACCGCGCTCGACGAGCGTGATCTCGGCTACAAGCGTATAGCGGTACTCCGAGGTGCGTGCGCCGTAGCCGCGGTCGTAGTTGAGCGATTGCAGGTCGGCCCTGATCAGTTTGCCGAGCAACTTGACCGAGGCATCATCCATCGAGGCGATTTTGAAGGTGCCCTCGCGCTGGAATTCACGCAGCACATACTGGGTGACGGTGGCATCGATCTCGGGGAATCCCGAGGCGTTTTCGAAGACCGGCACCGCGATCGTGCGTAGCTCTTGGGGAACAGCCGAGCCGATCCGGTACGAGGCGCAACTTGCGGTCAGGAAAAGGAAGAGTGGACAGAGGGCCAAACGGCCAGCAACCCGCGTTTTTTGCATATTGAACATAGTGACCTCCAATGGTTAACGCAACGGAGCCGCGCCCTTTTCGAGCTGCATAAGGCGCTCGCGGACCTGCGCGGCATAATGGGAGTCAGAGAACTCAGTAAGAAAGCGGCGGTAGGCGGCCTTGGCGGCCTCGGCATTGCGCTGCTTGGTGTCGTAGAAAACCGCCTGCTGGTAGTTCTGCTCAATCAGCAAGGCGGTCAGCTCATTCAGCCACGTCGTCATCTGCACCTTCTGGGGGTGGTTCGGTATACGGACGAGCGCGGATTTGATGAAGGCGATCGCTTCGCGGCAGCGCGGCTCGTTGTAGCTGTGCTTGACGGCGAGTTCATGGCGGCACTGTGCTGCAAGATAGGCGGCGTCGGTCGCTTGGGAAGTCTGCGGAAAGCGGTTGAGGAGCCCTTCGTAGACGGCGATCGCCTCCGGCAGTTCTTTTTCGGAGACCCGGATGCTGCCGATGACCAGCATGATCTCCGGTGCCTGAGCGCCGCGCGGGGCATTGCGCACAATCTGCTCGAAGCGTTCGCGGATCGTGTCGCTGCCGCTCAGAGTCCACCCGAACATACTGGTATTGTTATGCAGCAGGTAATTGGCGATGCGGAACTGGCGGTCGAGCACTTCTTGGTATGGGCAATGGCCAGCGTAGTGGGTGATCAGATACTGGTATTCATCAAAGGCTTTTTCGTACTTCCCCTGGCGTTCCAGAAGTTGCGCCAGCGCGTATTGGGCCTGTGCCGCCTCCGGAGCGGTGGGCCACTCGCGGATCAGCGCCTCATAGGCTTTGCGCGCGGAACGGTTGCGTCCCAGCGCCTCTTTTTTCTCCGCGATCTGCATCTGGGCGGCTGGTGTTTCGGCGTCCACCGAATACCAGAACGATTTTTTCTTCTGCGGGATACGCGAATCCTCATCGAGCGCGTCAAACCCTTCGAAGTGGTCGGTGGCGTAGCCGTGCGTCCTGCCGTGACGGCTGACCTGCGCCCAAGCTGCCGTGACAGTCGCCACCGCGATGAGCACCGCGAAGCCGATGGTTGTAACCTGTTTCTTCATGCCTCTTCCATTCCGCCCTGTGCCGCCGGGTCCGTTCATGGCTGCGACGGAGCTTGATTCCCGTCCGCAACAGGATTAAAGTAGTACCCTCTTTTTTGGCTGGCGACAGGCGAGGTGTGGCCACGCCTGAATCAGCCCAATTCACTTTTAAGCGTACCAAACCCCGAGAGACTGGAGAAGCATGAAAAAAGTTTTGATTCCGACTAAGCTGGATGCCGTTGCCGCCGAGATCTTGAATGCGCATGGCGGTTACAATGTGGTGCAAGACGTAAAGACGCCTTTTGAGGAGCAAATTAAAGCACATCCAGACACCTACGCTTTGATCGTGCGTAGTGAAAAGGTGCCTGCCGCGATCATCGACGCGCTCCCGCAGCTCAAGGTAATCGTGCGCGCCGGTGCGGGGTATGACACGATCGACATCAAGCACGCCCGCAAAAAAGGCGTGGACGTGATGAACACGCCCGGCGCAAACGCCAACGGCGTCGCCGAAGAGGTCATCGCCATGATGCTGGCCGATGCGCGCCACATCGTGCAGGCCGACACTACGACGCGCGCCGGTGGCTGGGAGAAGAAGAACTACATGGGCCGTGAGATCTCCGGCAAGACCGTGGGCATCGTCGGTCTCGGCAATATCGGCCGTCTGGTCGCCAAACGCCTCAGGGGCTTCGAGTGCCGCATCCTCGGCTACGACCCGTTGGTCAACCGCGACCGCCTGCGCGATCTCGGCATCGAGTCCGCCACGCTGGAGGAGATTTTCAGCCAGAGTGATTACGTCACGCTCCACGTCCCGGGCGGCGAGAGCACGCGCGGTCTGGTCGGCACTAAGCTGATCGGTCTCATGAAGCAGGGCGCCACGATTATCAACTGCGCCCGCTTTGGTATCGTCGACGAAGATGCGCTACGTGCGGTCAAGGCCGAGAAGGGACTGCGTTATCTGAACGACGTCTATCCCAAGGACGAGGCCGGCCCCAAGAGCATGGCCGACATCGCCGACCTGATGCTGCCGCACCTCGGTGCCAACACCCATGAGGCCAACTTCACGGCGGCGAAGCGCGCGGCGCAAGAGCTGATCGACCTCGACGAAAAGGCCGATATGAGCTGCATCGTCAATCGCGATATCCCCGAGGGTCTCGAACGCGCCTACTGCGAGCTGGCCTTCAACCTCGCCAGCCTCGTGCGGCAGATGTCCGGCACCCAAGCGCCGATCAAGATGATCGAGACTAGCTTCTACGGCGATCTCGCGCCCTTCGGCAAATGGCTGACCGTCTCGATCCTCGCCGGCATCTGGAGCGAGTTCGACCGCTACAACGACTATAAAGCCGCGACCAAATTCCTCAAGGATATGGGCATCGAGTTGATCGACCGCGAAGCCGATCCCGAAAAGGGCTACGGCAACGCCATTACGATCGATCTCAAAGTCGAAAAGTCCGGCAAGAGTCTCAAGAGTTTCAGCGTGCGCGGCACGGTCACCGAAGGCGTGCAGACGGTTTCGCGCATCGACGAGTTCGACCGCCTCTACTTCGAGCCGAGCGGCGCCACCCTCTTCTGCCTGTACGACGACCGGCCGGGCGTGATCGCTGCGATCAGCCGCAAGCTGGCCGACGCGCACATCAACATCGAGGACATGCGCAATCCGCACAACGCCAAGACCCACCGCTCGCTGGCGATCATCAAGCTCAACCAACCGATTTCGCAGGATATGCTCGAAGCGATCAAGACCGAAGTCAACGCCCACTACACCCTCTGTACGGTGGTGTAAACAAAAAGGATGATATGATGAAAAGTTCGAAAAACCTACTTGTTTCCGTTACGGCGACACTCCTTGCTGTCGCGGCTTCCGCCCAAGGCGTCGGTACCAGCGCAACCTTTAAGGGGCCTGTCGGTGTCCAAATCTATTCACTGCGCAATCAACTCAAGCAGGATGGGGCGAAGGCGCTTGATGTGCTCAAAGACCTGAACGTCAAGTATGTCGAGATCGGCATTGAGAGCCACTACGGTCTGACGCAGGAGCAGATGAAGCAGGCGCTGGACGAGCGCGGTCTGATCCCGATCGCCGCACATGCCGGGCAAGGCTTCCTGCTCAACAAGACGGATGAGGCGATCGCCGCCGCACGCTTTTTCGGTCTGAAGTATCTTGGTGTCGCCTGGGCTTCGCACAAGAAGCCGCTCGACGAAGCGCAGACCTTGAAGATCGCCGCCGAATTCAACGAGATCGGTAAGCGGCTCAAGGCGGCGGGCATCCAGTTCTTTTACCACAACCACGGCTTTGAGTTCTATCCATACAAGGACGGGACGCTGTTCGACCTGTTGATGGAGAAGACCGATCCTGATCTCGTCAAATTCGAGATGGACGTGCTCTGGACAGTCTTCCCCGGTCAAGACCCAGTAAAGCTGCTCAAGAAATATCCCGACCGTTGGGTCTTGATGCACCTCAAGGATTTGAAGAAGGGCGTCGTTGGCAACCTCAGCGGTGGGACCGACCTGACGAACGATGTCGTGCTCGGTACCGGCCAAGCGGACTACCCCGCGATTCTGAAGGTCTGCCAAGAGATCGGCATCAAGTACTACTTCATCGAAGACGAAAGCCCGACGGTGCTGGAGCAGTTGCCGAAAAGCCTGGACTACCTGTCGCAGATTGAGTTGCGCTAAGACAGGGGTGCCTGGACATGACCGACTCTGCCGCTTCCGTTCCCTGCGTCACCGCCACGCTGCCGCCCGAGACGGCGGACGCGCTGTTTGAGATCATCGGCAACGATGGCTTTACGCCGACCTCGTGGTACGATGTGGAAAGCGGCGTCTGCCGTGTCTCGCTCTTTCCGGATGAACCGGACGGCGTGGCGCGCACGCAGGCTGCGTTGCTCGCCGCTGCCGCGCTGCTCGGCGTGACGGTCGAACCGACGGTCACGGCCGTCGCGCAGACCGATTGGGCCGAGAGTTGGAAACGCTTTTTCCACGTCGAGAAAATCTCCCCTCGTGTGGTGGTGCGTCCTTCGTGGGAACCGTACACGGCGCAGCCCGGCGAGTGCGTGATCACGCTTGACCCCGGTTTGAGCTTTGGCACCGGCAAACACGCCACCACGCAGGCCTGTCTCCGCTTCTTGGATCGGTTGGCTGAAGAGG
>DUPH01000133.1 GCA_012838435.1 Lentisphaerota bacterium
AGCGTCTGCTTGCCCGTGGACGAGCAGACGCTCGTCCCTCCCCCCTCGGCGGCGGTCACGACGCCATCCCGTAAAAATCTCTGCGCCTCTGCGTCTCTGCGTTAAAATCTTTCAACTTTCTGCGGGCGGGGACGCCCGCGCTCCCGACTGCGCACACACAAAACACGCACTCAACTCGCATGACTCCTATCACTAACCGATTACCGGGCTTTGGTGCGGCAGAAGCCGCCCGCAAACGCTCATCCCTGTTGATAAAGGTCGCCGTCACATTGGTGTTGCTTGTGGTAAGTCTGCGCTGGGTACGCCTTGATGTGCTCGCCGCCAGTCTGCGCCAGGCGCGCCCCGGTCCGCTGCTGGTCGCCGCGCTGATGCTGGTACTGGGCGGATTCGCGGGTGCCGCCTCATGGTTCTGCATCTTGCGCGCGCGCCTGCCGTCGATGCGTTTCCGCGATGCGGCGGCCTGTCACTGGAGCGGCATGTTTTTCAACAGCTTCCTGCCCTCCAATGTCGGCGGTGATGTGGTCAAGGGCTATCTCGTGATGCGCAACGGTGCGCCCGCCCCGAGCGGTGAAACCTCCACCGCGCCGACGTGGCGCGTGGTGGTGATGAGCCTATTATTGGACCGCGCGCTCAATCTCGCGATGCTGCTCGGCATCGGCGGGTTCGCGCTGTTGATCGACCGCCATGGATGGGGTATGGCTGTGACGGCTGCGGGCGCCGTGCTCGTGGCGCTGCCGCTCGTCAGTATGGCAGCGCGACGGTGCGCGGTGCCCGCGCACGATGTGTCTGAAGGGTCGGACGAGACCGGCTGGCGGGATGCTGTGCGCGCATTGTTCCGCGCGGCCTGCGCGTTCGCGGGTGCGCCGCGTCGTCTGGTGCCGCTGCTGTTGGCGGCACTCGCCTCACAGGTGCTCAAGACCTGGAGCAACCTCTTCATCATCCGCGCACTCGGCCTTGCGATTCCGTCGCTCACCATGTGGATGGTGATTCCACTATTCGGCGTGGTTTCAGCCCTGCCGATTTCAATCGGCGGTCTGGGCGTGCGTGAACTGACGGCGCAGGCGGTGTCCGGACCATTGGGGCTCGACAACACGCACCTGGTCGCGCTCAGCCTAGCGGGCCATGCGTTAGTCACGGCCGTGAGCATGCTGGGTGCGATTCCGCTGCTGACGCGAAGACGCAACGCGGGCGGAGCCCGCGATCAGGCTATGAGGTGTTAAGACTGTGAGGGGTGCCGCGCTGAGCGCGGAGTCACAGCCCCGCAGGGGCGGTGTCAGACTTTCTCATCAAGCAACGCATGCAACGCGCGCCAGCCGACCGCCCGCACACCGGGGCACAGCGGCATGGGCGCGGCACGATCCGCCGTGCCGGCATGCACGACCACCGCGCGCGTCATGGCGCTGTTCCCCATCGCCGTTGCCAGACGCGTCAGGGAACGTCCATCGTCGGGCATCGGCGTGCGGGTAGCCTTGGCTTCGACCAGCAGCAGGCGGCGGTTGCCCTCGTCCACCACGAAATCGACCTCCAGCCCTTGGCGGTCGCGGAAAATGTACAGTCCCCGTTCCTGTCCCCGGTTCAAACGGTGCTTGACGATCTCCGAGGCGACCAGTCCCTCGAACAGCGGGCCGCGGAAGGGCGAAACGGCCAGATCCTCGTCATTTCGGATTCCCAGCAATGCGGCCGCCAAACCCGAGTCCACGAAATAGACCTTGGGAGTTTTGACGATCCGCTTGCCGAAATTTTCGTAATAGGGCGGCGTCAGGATGATCTGTCCGGTGACCTCCAGGATACTCAGCCATTGGGTGAGGGTGGGCACGCTCACCCCCAGCGGCGCGGCCAGGGCCGTCTTGTTGAGCATCTGGCCGCAACGGCTGGCCAGCAGCGCCATAAAACGGCGGAAGGTCGCGAGGTCGCGGATCGAGGCGACGGCGCGTACATCGCGTTCAAGATAGGTCTGTACGTACGAGCGGAACCAGATGTCCGCCACTTCGGGCGCGGCCTGCACTTCGGGGAAGCCGCCGAGCCGTAACGTCATGTCCGGCGTTTCCTCGGCAGAGAACGGTAGCAGCGAGAAGACCGCCGCGCGCCCCGCCATAGACTCGGTAACACCCTGCATCAGCTGAGCCTCCTGCGAGCCGGTGAGCAGCCACAGCCCTTTGCGATCCGGCTGCCGGTCGATGCGGGTGCGCACGTAGGCGAACAACTCGGGCGTGTTCTGCATCTCGTCGAGAATGACAGGAAGCGTGAGGCTGTCCAGAAACGAGCGCGGATCAGCCCGCACCCGCGCCACGACATCCGGATCTTCCAGCAGTACGTGCTGGCAAGAGGGGAACAGATGGCGCAACAGCGTGGTTTTTCCGGAGCGCCGAGGCCCCGTCACCAGCACAGCGGGAAAGTGCGCGACCGCCCGCAATACCTCCGCTTCCAGTGTCCTATTCCGGTATTTCATGTGACATTTATAAAGTGCCGGTTTAGAAATGTCAATACAATCTGTCAGCGTTGGGTCGTCTAAACACCTGTCCCTTAGTTGCCTGAGGGTAGGGTTCTAGCCGCAAGTCGCAAGTCGTGGGTCGCGAGTCAACCTCTCTTATTGCGACCACGCAGTGGCTCGCAATCGTGAGAGTAAAAGCACCGCTCGGTTGTTTCACCCTCTCCCGCTGGGAGAGGGCCGGGGTGAGGGTTGCGGGCTCCGTCCGCAACCGGTCATTTGGACATGGGGGGCATCGTGTCCTCAAGCCCAAGCGCGAGGTATTTCGAGCGCGCGTAATCATGGTACTCAAGGTCAACGATGCGATTATCCGTGATGCCAATCGAGTTCAGGTACCGATGGCGCGATCGGATGTCTTCGCCGTCCGTACAGCCTGGCACGACGAGGCAGCGCACCTCAAGCTTGGCCTTCGCCGCAACGAGGCTTTCGAGATTTGCCTTGATGAGCTTGTTCGGGACGCCCGTGTACTTCCGGTGCAGCGCATCATCGTCTGCCTTGTAATCGGGAAGCCACATATCCACGACCGGCAGCATGGCCTCAATCGCAGCAGGCGGCGCATAGAGCGAAGTGTCGAGGCTGGTGTGGAGTCCCGCCGCCTTGAGGCGTTTAAAAAGCTCGGCCGTCCACTCCCAGAAGAAAAGAGGTTCGCCGCCCGAGAGCGTCACGCCTCCGCCCGACGCCTCGTAAAATGGCTTATCCTCGAGTGCCTTGGCAACTATCTCGTCCATTGACATCTCCGTGCCATAGTGCTTCAACGCACGGGTCGGACATGTCGCCTCGTCCATCGTGCAGCCCTTCGGGCATTTCCGGCAAAGATGCTGAAAACGCGCCCACTGTGGCTTTGTGCTGATCGATTCCGGATTATGGCACCAGATACACTTCAAGGGGCACCCCTTCACGAAGAACGTCGTGCGGATGCCCGGTCCGTCATGAATCGACATCCGCTTCGTATCCAGCATCAGCGGTACCTTCATCGGACGTCCGCCAACCTTCGCCCAAGAATAGAACGGCATCGCCGCGACGACTCCCGCTCCCATGCAAAACGCACGTCTATTCATTGTTTCCCCCTTTTAAAATGCCAGCGCACGCGCACGCAGGATATAGGCATCCTGCTCGGACTTGGACAAATCGTTCCAGCGGACGTTCCACCCGCATACGCGAATCTGGAGGTTCTCGTATTTCTCTGGATGAGCCTGCGCGTCCAAAAGCTCTTCCGCATCGACGATATTGAACTGAATCATGGCTCCGCCGCGGTTAAAGAACTCGTGGACAATGACGGCCATCGCCTCCAACCCCTCGTCGCCGGAAACGGTGTAGGGGAGCATCATCACATCCAACGGAAAATCGCCGGGCCAATCGATTGAATCAAGCGAACCCAAGGAGAGAACCAGTGCCGTGACGCCCTCCGTGTCGGCCCCCATGGTGGGTGAGAGGTTCTTGGAAACCTCCTCCCCGGCCTTGCGGCCATCCGGCGTTGCGCCTATACGCTCGCCCTGCAGCACGAACTGACGGGCGCAGTGCCCGCTGACGAAAAACCGTCCGTCGCGGGAATTCGGCTTGCCATTCACAGCCCGGGAGAGTGCCTTGGAAATGCGTCCCGCCGCCGCATTCGCGAGGGGATCGTTCGTCCCCCACTTGCATTTCGAACGCAGCATCCTCAGCCGGAGTTCCTCATGACCCGCCCAATTGTCACGCATGACCGCGCCCAGTTTGACCAAAGACATTTCACGGCGCTCGTAAACGATCGACCGTACGGCCATCAACGCATCGACCGCCGTTCCCAGCCCGACCGTCAGGATCGACGTGTTGTTGCCGCGCGAAGCACCGTTGGCAAACGCGTCCTTGCCCGTCTTGACGGCATTCTCGACCGCTAAAGTCGTCAGGTTCGCCGGATTCACGTCGTCGAGATGGCACTCAAAGGCCTTGGCGATTTCGGTCGCCTCCACCATGTTGGCGACAACAGCCTGCAAGTAGGCCTTTTCGAAATCTTCATAGGTCTCTGCCGAAAATTCGTTACGCGCTGCCGCCGCCAACAGTTCCTCAATTGGCTTCACCAGGCTCACGTAACCGACCCCCGTGCCGTTCGCCCCTTCTGGGGGGCAGAACTCGTAGCACCCCTTGGTATAGAAGCGACGAGCCTCGTCCTCGGTGTAGCCGTAGTGTGTCAGGATGCGTCGGATCGGCCCTTCGCCGCAGAAGGAGATCGGACGGTGACGGCGCACCATATCGAGCGCCTTCAGCAAGATCCCCCGCGGCGTGTTGTCCGCGATCTTGAGGTGAAACTTTGGCGTCGGCAGCGCACATTCGTCCATGACATCAAGGATAATGTAAGAGAGCGGATTGTACTCGGTTGTGCCGTCGGCCTTCGTGCCGCCCATCGTGACCGGCTGCCCCCAGTAGTTATCGATCGACCCCCACTGCCAGAGGAAATGCTTGAACTGCTCGCGGAACTCGGCCTCAGTCGTCCGGCCCGCCGCGAGGTCGGCCTGATAGTAGGGCCACAGGACGACATCGATGATCGACAGGCTGCGACACTGGATGACGTCGAGATGTTCGCTGCAGAAGAAATACAGGTAGATGAACATCATCGCGTCGTGTGCCGTCTGCGGCGGACCGGCGCGCAAGCGGCGCAGAGACGCGACTTGACGCCGCACCCGCAGAGCGTCTTTGTTCGCATGCGCCTCGCCGTAGGCGATAAGGCGGTCGATCAGCCGCAGTGTCGCCTGCGAGACCTCCGAGACCGCGTGATAGCGCGGTTCGTCACGCCAGTTGTCCCGTAGGCGACGGTCCATGCCGGGAAAGCCGAGGGCGAGATTCTTTTCCCATTCCGGCACTGAATGGTCGAAGTCCTTCCAGAACGTCCACTTGCCGGATGCGTTACCCGCATTCATACGGGCTTGCTCGTCCGCATTGTAGCGCGCGAAAATCTTCTGGTTGCGCCGTCCGACGACCGGACTTACCGGACGCGCATACCGGTTCCAGACCGCAAAGGCCGGGAACCAATCATGCTCGGACATACCGATCGCCAGATTGTCGCACAGATAGGCGTACAGCTTGGCCTTGACACAGCACCAAGGCTCCGTCGGCTCCAGCCGTTGCGCCATTTCACGCACAGATGCCGTGGCCGTCTTGGCGTTCACGCCCGTCTGCGGGTCGGTGACATCCATCCGCCACTTCCACTCGATATAACGCGCCGCGTTCGTCAACGTCTCAACCGGCGGCGGTGGCGGAGGTTTGGGCACCCACGACTCGCCCCGACCTTGCGCGTCAAGGCAGCACACCGCAACGGGAATTGCGGCAATCCATCGCATCCAAGCTCTTTTCAAACGCATGTCCTGGCCCCCTCCTCTACTCGCCACTCACTTCTTCGATGCGTGCAACTCGTCTGTAGCGTCGACCACGGAAAAGTCTCCCGGATCCAGCACAAACACGCGGAAGCGTGCGCCGCCTTCGCTCACGCGGATGACGACATGCCC
>DUPH01000011.1 GCA_012838435.1 Lentisphaerota bacterium
GTGCAAGGTGGCGCGAGGTGCGTGGGTACGAGAGGGGCGCGGAGTGCAAGGTGGCGCGAGGTGCGTGGGTACGAGAGGGGCGCGGAGTGCAAGGTGGCGCGAGGTGCGTGGGTACGAGAGGGGCGCGGAGTGCAAGGTGGTGGGCGGCGGCGCTTACGCCGCCGGAAAGCCATTTACTTGTGCGCCAGGGCTGTGAAGGCGCAGGTGTAGAGCGTGCCGCCGATCGGTTCCCACGGATCTTGCGAGCCGGCTTGACGGCGCAGTTGCATGCCGTCGCGTACGGTCTCGGCGCGCGCGGTATCGCCGGCCGATTCAAAGGCCATGACTTTGGCGCAATCGCGGTAGCAGTCGGCTGTGCTGTCTTCAGCGGTGAGGTTGACGGTCAAACGGCGACCGATCGCTGGGAGACCTTCGAACGCCTGGCCCGAGGTCATCAGCGTGTGGGCGGTCAGCGCGGCGAGGCCCTCGGAACGGCCGGGCGAGCCGCGATGGTACGCAACGCCGCCGTCGTCGCGCGCGGCACCTCTCAGCCAAATCAGTCCTTTGCGTAGCGGGATATTCGCCTGACTGATCCCTTTTGCAGCAGCCGCGGCCAGCGCCTGAACCTGCCAAGAGGTCACGGCGGCATTGCCCTCGGAGCCGGGCTCGTAGTCCCAGCCGCCTTCGACGCTCTGGTTGGCGCGGCTGTAGGCCACGGCGCGTTCGAGCGCAACGGCGGCGGGGCCGTCCTGCGGGGCGAGTGTGGCCAGCGCGTAGGTGGCGAGTGCATGATTGTAGGCGCGGACACGACCCGTGCCGCCGAACGTGCCGTCGGGGGTCTGGAGCGCGGTCAATGCATCGCAGGCGCGCTGCACGTTGGTACTGAAGCGGTCGGCGGGATCGCGCGCCAGAGCGAGTGCAGCTAGCGCAGTCAGGGCTGGACGGTAGGCCGAGTCGCCGCCGTGGCGTGCCGGCTGCCATGAGCCGTCCGCTTCTTGGTTGGCGGCGAGCCAAGCGGTCGTCGGATCGGCGGCGGTCGATGCGGCGGGGCGGTCGAAAAGGGTCAGTACGGCCAGCAGACAGGCCGCGAGACCGGCTGCGGCCCAATACCAGAGTTTTGGGTTTCTGGTTTCTGGTTTCTGGTTTCTGGTTTCTGGTTTCTGGTTTCTGGTTTCTGGTTGCACGTTGGGGGTGGGGTGGGCGCGTTCGGCGGCGACGGCGGCCATGATGCGGGAGGTGAGCAGGGGGGATGGCTCGTGCTGGGGCTGGGCACGCAGGCGGGTGACCAGCGCACGGAAGGCGGTGGCCTCGGCGGCGGGCAATTCGCTCAAGTGGGCGTACAGGTTCATGGCGTGTCTCCTCTCTTTCCCCCTAGCATCTCGCGCAGTTTAGCGAGCGCGTTGAACATCCTTGACTTCACAGTCCCGACTGGAATCTTCAGAATCTCTGCCACCTCGGCATAGGGCAGATCCTGATAGACCGCCAGTTCGATGACTTGGCGCAACCCCTCGGACAGAGCCGCCAGAGCGCGTGCGAGATCAAGATCGCCCTCTACACCGGCGCTGGGGGCGGCCGGAGCGGCGAACTCCTCGTACGGTTCGGCGGCTAGGCTCTCGGCCAGCCGCTGTCGGCGCTGCCGGCGACGCAATTCGTCGATCCACACCTGCCGCGCCAGCAGGAAGAGGAAAGTCGTGAACTTGGCACTCGCCACATAGCGCTGTCGGTAGCGGTAGAGCCGCAGGAAGGTCTGTTGCACCAGGTCTTCGCTATCGTATTGAACGCCGGAACGGATGAAAAAGTTCAGCAGGGATTTTTGGTGGCGCGATACCAGCAGGGCAAAAGCGGCCTCGTCATCTTGACTGCGCACGCGCAACATGAGGTCGGCGTCGTCTAATTGTTCGAGCGGTGCGCTGTCCATCGGCGGCGTCACTCCTCCAACTGGCGCTTCTCTCTGAATGCCTCGTCGGACGAGCCTTGGGCCGGCGTGGTAATACGCTGGAGTAGCGGGGCGAATTTTTTGACGGTAACCGACTGGTCTTTCAGGCGGGCGCGATCAGCCTCGCGTGGGTTGAGTAGGCCGAGGGTGCAGAGTACGGCGATGGCAACAAAGGCCTTGGTGCCACCGATGATGCCACCGAGCAGCGCATCGAAGGGTTGTCCCACAACCAGCTCCAGCGCATCTTTCAGCGTGCGGGCGATGATTAGCCAGACGGAGAAGCAGGCCACGAGGATCAACATGAAGGTGATCAGCCGCGCAGCGTAGGGGTTGGCGGCGAGCAGTTTGGCAGCCAGTATGGTGCGTTCGAGCGGCGCGAAACCGAAGTAGCCGATCGCGGCGGCGGCCAGCAGGCCGACCAAGCCGCTAAGTTCGCCAGAACAACCACGCATAAAGCCGCGGATCACCAGCCAGGCGACAGCGCCAAACGCCAGGTAATCAAGCAGCGACATCTGGGCTAAAAAGGCAGGCATGGGAGGCTCCTTGGTTATTTCGGTAGCGCGTTGACCCACTTTTCGTAGGCATCACGTCCTTCTGCATCGGGACGTAGCAATGAGAGATAGAACTGGCCGTAGGCGCGTGCCTCGGCGTAACGTCCTTGAGCGTGACGGATACGGGCCATGAGATCGGCGCTTTCCGGGGTGAAGGGAGATCGCGCGATGGCAAGATCGAGAATACGTTCGGCTTCATCATAACGCCTGAGCTGCACCGCCAGGACGGCGGCCTGAAGCAGACTGTCCTGATGGACGGGATTGATGGCAGCGGCGCGTTTGAAGGCCTCCAGCGCCTCGGCTGGTTGTTTCTGGTCGCGGTAGAGCTTGCCCAGACCGAAGGCGGCGTTAAAAGCCAGCGGGTCGGCATTTAGCGCTTCGCGGTAGCATCTGATCGCCTTGGTGAACTGTCGCGCACACTGGGCGTCGATCCCTTCATGCAGGCGGCGTGCAGCGAGGTCGGGGTCACGGCGCACACGATCAAGCTCTTCGGCCTTAGCGCGGTTCAGCGCGGCGCGCAGACGGGTGATCTGGTTGCGCGCCTTTTCTTGATAGGGGTCGGAGGCGTCGGTGAGGCGCACGAAGAGTTCGAACTGATCGAGCGCCTCTTCACGCAGCGAGTAGACATTCAGATAGAGGGCGCCGAGATTGTAGAACGCGGGTGCGTAGCGCCGGTCGGTCTGCTGGGCGCGTAGCAGGCAGAGGCGCGCCTGATCGTTGCGGCGGAGCGCGGCTTCGGTCAGCGCCAGGCCGGTGAGGATGCTGGCGCGCGACTCATCGCTGGTGGTTTCTGCTTCCAGTGCCTGACGGAAGAAGATCTGGGCTTTGGGCAGCTCCTTGGTGTAGTAGGCAAGCTGGCCGAGCCCGGCAAGGGTTTCGCCATGCTTCGGATCCAGATCGAACGCGGCCTTGAAGGCAGCAGCGGCGGGATCCAGCTCGCCCTTGAGCAGGTGGGCGCAGCCGAGGTGATAGTAAAGATCCGGTGAGTCTGTGATGCGTTGCGAGGCGAGCGTCAAGTGGGTGATCGCTTCGGGGTAGTTCTTCTCACCGAAGGCGGCCATGCCGCGGCGCAACGCGCTTTGTCCGGAGTCCGAACCGCAACCGGACGCCAGCAGAACGCACACTGCGCACAGGCAGGTAATCTGAATGCGAATCATGGCAAGCAACACCTCGCGTCCCCTGCGTCGACCACCCGGCCGACTTTTTATTTCAGGGAAACCAACAAATGCCCCCCATCATACCGTAGCTCCGCCGTTGCCGCAACATCGGAATCACATCGGGACGCGATTCAGGATGCATCGCCCATGCAGGTACCGAGGAGGCGCGCGGTCTTGATCCAAGGGTGGTCCTGCGGCACGGTGCGAACGTGCCCGGCGACATCCTCAAGAGGCACGGCGACGCAATCGTCACCGCGCACGGCGACCATCACGTTGTACTCGCGGGCGTCGATGAGTTCGCCGGCCATTGCACCGAGCCGGGTACAGAGCAGCCGGTCGGCCGGGGTAGGGGTGCCGCCGCGCTGGATGTGGCCGAGCTGGGTCATGCGCGCATCGATGCCGGTGAGTTGCTGGAGGTCACGGACGATGCGGCTAACCTTGGATTCGCGTATCATACGAGGCTTCTGTGGTAGCTTTACGGGGGTGTTACCGTTGGCTTCACCGTTCTTTTTCTTGCCGTTTTTCTTCTGCGGCTTGGGGTCGCTGTCCTCTTCATCCTCGTCTTCGGGCTGATCGTCGATGGCGATGGCTCCTTCGGCCACGGCGACGATGGAGAAGCGCTTGCCACGGTGGCGGCGGGTGTTGATGAAATCGGCGACGGCGTGGATGTCATATTTGATTTCTGGAATTAGGATGACGTCGGCACCGCCCGCGATACCGGCGCCGAGCGCCAGCCAGCCAGCGGAATGCCCCATGATTTCGACGGCGATGAGACGGTGGTGGCTGCTTGCGGTGGTGTGGAGGCGGTCGATAGCCTCGGTTGCGATCGATTTGGCGGTGTCGTAGCCAAAGCAGGTGTCGGTCAGGACGACGTCGTTGTCGATCGTCTTCGGTAGCGTGATGATGTTGAGGCCCTTTTGCGAGAGGCGGTAGGCGTTTTTCTGCGTGCCGTTACCGCCGAGGCACACGAGGCAGTCGAGGTTGAGCCTGTCGGCGTTGGCCACGGCGACATCGGTCATATCCATGATGGTGCCCCCCATATCCATCTTATGCGGCTTGTCGCGGCTTGATCCGAGGATCGTGCCGCCGAGCGTGATGATGCCGCTCACGGTACGGTCTTCGAGCGGGATGTAGCGGTTTTCAACGAGGCCGCGGAAGCCGTCAAGGAAACCGACGACTTGGATGCCGTAGTGCATGGCCGATTTGGCCACCGCGCGGATGGCGGCGTTGAGACCTGGGCAGTCGCCACCTGCGGTCAGGATGCCGATGCTGCGTGCCGTTTTACCATTTTGTTTCTTGTTGTCGTTACTCAAAGTTTTACGTCCGTTTGCGGGTTGCGTTTCCGGTGGTGGGGCTCAAGCATCGTGGGCTTCGTCTGCTCCTTGAGGCTGGCGGCGGCTTTGGCCCGCCTGTAAAGCTCCTCCTGGGCTCTGATGGGTTTCTCCTTGCCGCGCGCGGCGACAGGACGGTACTCACCGTCCGCGCAAAGAGTACGCGCTTTTACGCAGTCGGTAAAGTAAACATCGAGGGTCGCGAGAAGTTTTTTTCGCGGACCGGGTGCGAGCACAGGAATCATGAGTTCGATGCGCTTGTCGAGGTTGCGCGTCATCATGTCGGCACTGGAGATGTAGAGGTCATCCAGGCCGCCGTTGCGGAAGCGGAAAATACGGGCGTGCTCAAGGTAGTAGTCCACGATGCTGACAACGGTGATGTTTTCGCTCATGCCCGGGACGCCGGGCTTGAGGCAACAAATGCCGCGGATGTTCAGCCTGATCTTCACACCGGCCTTGGAAGCGCTGTAGAGGGCGGCGATGATACCCTTGTCGCTGAGCGAGTTCATTTTCATCGTGATCTCGGCTTTTTCATTGTTGCGGGCACGTTCGGCCTCGTTGGCGATGAGCGCAAGGATGGTGGAGCGGATCGAGAAAGGGGCCACCTCAAGGCGACGCAGCGATTGCGGCTGGGAGTAGCCAGTGATGGCGTTGAAGACGTCGGAGGCATCCGCGCCAAAGTCGTTGCGGCAGGTGAAGAGCCCGACGTCGCTGTACAGCGTGGCCGTCTTTTCGTTGTAGTTGCCGGTGCCAAAGTGCACATAGCGCACGATGCCCTGCGGCTCGCGCCGGACAACGAGACAGATTTTCGCGTGTGTCTTGAGCGAACGCACGCCGTAGACGACATGTGCGCCCGCGAGTTCGAGCCTGCGCGCCTGTGAGATGTTTCGCGCTTCGTCGAAACGGGCCTTCAACTCGATGAGTACGGTGACGTGCTTGCCGACCTGTGCGGCGCGGATGAGCGCCTCCACGATCGCGCTCTGCGAGGCGGTACGGTAGAGCACCTGCTTGATCGCCAATACCTGCGGGTCATCGGCGGCGTCGTTGAGGAGTTTTACGACGGGGTCGAATGAATCGTAGGGATGCACGAGCAGAATGTCGCCTTGCGCGATCTGTGGGAACATGGACTCCTTGATGTCCACATCCGGCGAGGGAACCGGTTCCCATGGCTCGTCGCGCAGGTCTTCAAAGCCGTCTGTCTGAGTGACCGACATGAGACTGCGCAGCTCCACGGGGCCGTCCACTAAATAGACATCCGCCTGTTCGAGGCCAAGCTGTTGTTTCATCGCGCCCACGAGCGCGCGTGTGGCGCGGCAGTGGATCTCAAGGCGGATACACTCCGTCTCGCGGCGGTCGTCGAGCAGCTCCTGCATGCCGGCGAGCAGGTCGGATGACAAATCCTCACGCAGTTCGATGTCAGCGTTGCGCGTGACCCTGAACGGCACGCATTCGACAACCGACTGACCCTCCACGACTGCGGCGACCTGCCACGCCACGACCTGTTCGATCGGGATGAAGACGGCGCGGCCGTCAGCGTCGGGGATTCTGATGAAGCGCGGGAGTTTCGGTCCCAGCGGGATGAAGACCATACGCGAGGCTTCGTCCGGTGTGGTTGGAGCAAGCGTGGCCACGCAATGCGACAGTAGCCCTGCTGGGCGGAAGGGACGCTCCTCGCCCACGCCGACAGGTGAGAGCAGCGGGAAAATGTTGTCCATGAACTCGCGCTCGAGCCATTTGCGCTGCTCGTCAGAGAGATCCTCCACACTTTCCTGTATGACAAAGCCGTGCTTGGCAAGCTCCTTCGAGAGGACCTCAAGCAACTCGTACTGATCCGCCACCATCTTGCGCATGCGGCGCGTGAAAGCGACAAGCTGCTGGCGCGGCGTCATGCCGGAAGGATCAGTGCGGCGGATGTTGGCCGCGACCAGCATCTTGAGCCCGCCGACGCGGACCATGCAGAACTCGTCCAGATTCGAGGCAGTGATGGAGAGAAATTTCAGGCGCTCGAGCAACGGCACCTTCGGGTTGCATGCCTCGAGAAGCACACGCTGGTTGAACTCAAGCCAACTGAGTTCCCGGTTCAGGAACTCATAGGCGTCTGGTGTTGCGGGCGCGGTTTTCTTTTTTTTCTGTGTCTTCTTCATCGCATGGCACCGTTTGGATTATTCCGGATCGTAAAGGTAGCAGTGGCGTCCGTACATCACCTCGAAAAGATCGCCCTTCTCAGAAAGGGCCACCTGTTCCGCACTGGTCGCCACGCGGCGCGACGGGATACAGACGAGTGATGTCTCGCTGAGTTTGAACTTGATTTTGCCGAGGCTCTGATCGTGTACGCGGTCAAGCGCGTCGGCGACGCGCAATATGGCGGCGAGCTTGCTGACAACCAGCCTGTCCTCAGGCGAGAGTGCGGCGTACTCCGGATGGCTGGCCTTCGGCATGGACTTACGGTGGTAGCGCGCGACAACGGCGATGAGTTCGATCTCTTCCGAGGAGAGGCCCGCGAACTCGGTGTTGCGGATCAGGTACATCGTGTGGATGTGGTGGGAATTCGCGCTCACGAATGCGCCGATGTCGTGCAGCAACGCGGCGACCTCAAGGATCAGGCGATGGCGTTGCGTGCAGCCGTGCTCCTCTTGTAGCAGGTCAAAGAGTTGGAGCGAGAGCTTCGCCACTTGCTCCGCATGGTTGACGTCATGTTGATATTTTCTGCCTGTGGCTCTGGCGACGCGCAGCACATGCTTGCGCATGGTGTTGGTCCACAGCGTGCCGTCCACGGCCTCTTCGAGGAGTCCGTGGCAGAAGGAGAGGCTGCTGATGTAGACCGATTTGATCGACACGGCGCGCGCCGCAGATATGGCGATGCTCAGCGCCGGCGCGATCAGCTCGGCGTCTGCGTAGGAGACGCGCCACTCACGCACAATCTCCTCCGTGGACGAATTCTCGATCTGCTTGAGCAATGCACTAAGTTCATCCACGGTGACCGAGATTACACCGGCGGTCGGATCAAGTTCGACAGCGTTGTTTGGGCTGGGACGTAGGCGTGCGCCCGCGAAGCGCATCTCGCGCCCCATCAGGAACAGCTTGAAGGATTTGATGTCATCCACGTTGTTGCGCAGTTGCTCTGCGATCTCATGCGTTCGTCCATCGGCAAGCGCGATGAGTTGCTGCGGACGGAAGTCGCCCTGCTCCATCTGCTGACGCATCCGTAGCGAGCCCAGGCTGTATGTCTGCACGAAGCGGATCTCGCCTTCCTTACGGCACAGCATGCTACAGGTCAGGCCACCGATTTCGAGTACCACGGCTTCTCCCTTGTCGTGGTTGCTTCCGCCCTTGCCCTTGCCAAGCCTGCGGAACGCCAGATGGTAGTAGTAGCCGATCTGTCCCGGATCAAGCAGACGGAAAGCGATGTGCGAGGTGTTCGCCAGCCTGTCGAGGAAGACCGCGCTGTTGTCGGCCATGTTCAGCGTCGGCGTAGCCACAGCGGTGACCGACTCCAACGGGATGCCGTACTCGTCGAGCAGCTTGCGGAACGATTTGAGGATCTGTGCGCATTGTTCCACGGTGGCGTTCGATATTCTGCGCGAGGCGATGATATCGCGCCCTATGGGCACCGACTGCACGGTCTTCTCGAGGATATACGCCTCCTTGGTGTCGCGCTTCTCCGCGATCAACATCCGTATGAAGGTCGCGCCTATGTCAATGACGGCGATCGTGGTCGGTACCACCGCCTCTTCCACTGTGTTGCTGTTCTTTTTCATCGTGTGTGTGCGAGTAATGTTACTTCAGAAACGTTTGCATTGTGTTAGCTTCGGGTTAGTTTTGAAAGCTAAATCGCAAACGAATCAGATTGACTGTGAACGGTCAGCGGGATACCCTACCTGCATGACAAGCAAGGAGTGACTCGTGACATCCAGCAAAGTCAAATGGTTGATACGCGAAGTTGATGCTTGGGAACGTGAAGGTGTCGTTGACACGGCGACTGCGACGCGGTTACGGACGCGCTATGCGCTGGCGGTAGCGAATGAGACGCCTTGGGGACGGATTATTTTCGGCTCGCTGGGTGCACTACTGGTGGGGTTGGGCATTATTGCCCTCTTGGCGGCTAACTGGAGTGACCTTGGGCGACCGGTGCGGACCATCATCGCGTTTATGCCGCTGTGCACGTGCGCCGTGCTCTACGTGGCGGGATATCGGCGTGGATGGAGTTCGCGCGCCTTCCTAGAGCCGCTGGGACTCTTTTGGGGATTGGCCATCGGTGTGGGCGTAGCGTTGATCGGACAGACCTACCATCTGCCACAAGATGCCAAAGCTTTCACGCTAGTCTGGACCCTGCTGTTGATTCCGGTGTGCTACGCGACCCGCGCGCTCGCACCAGTCGCGGGGTACTTCGCCGGCCTGCTGACTTGGGTCTCGATGTCGCAATTAGCGGGCGGTGTGGGGCTCTGGTACTGGCCTCTGGCTGCGATCATCGTGCCGTTGATCTATAGCGTGCGGTGCGAGCCCAATGCGGAGGTGCGTTCGACATGGATGCTGTGGACCGCAGCCCTCTGCTGCACGGCGGCACTAGGTATTACGCTGGAGAAGAGTCTGCCGGGGCTCTGGATGATTGTCTACACGGGAGCATTCGCCGCGCTGCTGCTGGGGGGTGAGGTGCGCGATAGCGATGAACGCGGGTGGTGGCATAACCCGTTGCGGACGCTCGGCGGCGGTGGTCTGGCCGTGGTGCTTTACCTGCTGATCTTTCGGTGGCCGTGGAAAGAGATCGGGTGGAACTATTGGCGCACGGATGCCTTCTGCCATCGATGGGCGACATTTTTTGATTTTAGCCTCGCCATCGCACTGCCGGTAACGGCCGCCTTCCTGCTGGTGCTGGCCTTCAGGCGTGTACCGAGACGCAACTGGCACAGCGTGCCGCTACTGCCGGCTTGGGCATTGTGGGGTGTCGCGCCCTTCATGACGGCCATCGCCTATGCTCTTGCCGCCTACGGCGGGAACGACCAACTGTCGGCGCTGCTCATGACTTTTTATCTGGCCGGACTGGGCTTGGCCACATTGGGAGAAGGCCTGGCTAAACGCCGCCCCGGCACGATCAACGTAGGGGTGCTGGTATTGCTGGCTGTGATTATCGGCAGGTTCTTCAGCAGCGACGCCAGTTTTACGGCCAAAGGCGTGGTGTTCATCATCTGCGGCGTTGTGTTTCTGGGGGCCAATCTGGTGGTTTCGCGCCGTATGAAACAGAAGGGAGGCGCGGCATGAACCGGCGTTGGTTGCTCATCATCGCACTCATCGGTTTGGCGGCGCAGTTCAGTGTCATGGGCCTTATGATTGCCCGGCGTGAAATGACGCTGCGTAACGGCGTGGTCTGCCGTTTCCTTACGGCACCGGTCGATCCTTACGACGCTTTTCGTGGCCGCTACGTGGCATTGAACTTCGCGGAAAACAAAAGATGGTTATGTGATTGCGAGTATGTACGCGGACAACGCATTTATGCGGTCATCGGCGAGGGGACCAACGGCTACAACGTGATTGCGCGTCTGACGACACGCCCCGAACCGGAGGAGATCTACATTCGAACGCGCGTCTTGTCCTGCCGGGAGGAGTATCGTCAGCTTCCCGTCGGCACCAACGATGTCGCACGGGCAGGGCACTTTCAGGACACACGGTATGTGCCAACGGGCCGATACCATGTCTGCTTTGCATGGCCCTTTGATCGCTTCTACATGGAAGAAAAGCTGGCACCAGAGGCGGAGTGGGCCAGCAGACGCGACAAGCAAGGGGGCGTGGCCGTGGTGCGCGTTTGGCGCGGACTGGGGGTGATCGAGGATCTCGAACTCGGCGGCCGCCCCATACGGGATGTGGCGCGCGAGCGGCTGAAGCGCTGAATTCCTAAGGGCGGAGTGCCGACAGGGGGCAGACGAGGATGCCGTCGTCGCGCCGATAGGCAAAACTTCCCACGGCGGTCAGGAGCATTTGAAAGGCCGGTTTTCGGACCTTTTTGGAATCAATCAGGCGCGCAAGTTTTGTCAGTGTTTCTGTTCCCGCCTGAAGCAACTTGTCGCCTCCGAGTTTGATTTCGATCAGGCCGTAAGCACCATTGCGCAAATGTATCACGGCATCGCATTCCAGTCCGTGACGGTCGCGATAATGGCGTACCGTTCCGCCGAGGGCGTCGGCGTAGACTCTCAAGTCGCGAATAGCCATCGTCTCAAACAAGAGGCCGAACGTCGTGAGGTCGTTCATCAAGTCTTCCGGGCCGATTTCCAAGGCGGCCGCAGCAATCGACGGATCGACAAAGTAGCGCGCATCGGAAGTTCGGATGGAATCTTTCGCACGAAGATTGGGGTTCCAGGCAGGCATGTCCTCTACAACGAACAAACGCTTCAAGGCATTGAGGTAGGAGTAGATGGTACCGTTGTCAATGGACGTCATTTCATTCGTGGACAGATCTTCCCTGATGACACTCGCGGATGCCTGCGTGCCCTGGAGTCGAGCATATGATCGCATCAAACGACGCGCCCGATCCTCGTCGCGTGTGGTGCCGTCAACGCGCGAAATGTCCTTCTTTGCTACCGCATCGACATAATTGTAGGCCTGATCAAGGGCGGCATTTCCGGGAAGAGAGATGGCTTGTGGCCACCCTCCGCGGCAGACGATTCGGGCGATCTCTTCTAATTCAAACGACTTTGCTGAAGCGGTCTGGACGTCCGCGCCGGAGAACAATTCGTGAAGGGAAATCTCGCCGGAGGATTCTTCGGACTCCCATAGCGACATGGGGCGCATTTTGAGCCAGGAAAACCGGCCCGTGCCCGAATGCTTGATTTCATCTTCGTTTGCCGGGACGGAGGATCCGGTGAGGATGAAACGGCCGAGATTTTCCGCGTGGTCCACATCGTGCCGGACGGCATCCCAGAGGACAGGAGCAATTTGCCATTCGTCAATCAGTCGCGGATGGGCACCCGACAGGATGCGTCTTGGATCCATCCGCGCCATGGCGATGTTGTCGTCTCGCTTCTGGGGCTCTGCCATGTAGATGACGCTCTGAGCGACCTGTTCAGCGGTTGTTGTCTTTCCACACCACTTAGGCCCCTCGATTAGGACGGCCCCTGTCCCTTCAAGTTTGCGTTGAAGAAGTGAATCGACTACACGCGCCTTGTATGCTTTCATGCGAAAAATCTTAGCAGAACGATCCATCGAAAACAAGACCGCTCCCTCATTTGTCCCAATTCTGTTCCCTCATTTGTCCCAAATCCATTCCCTCATTTGTCCCAAATCCATTCCCTCATTTGTCCCAAATGCGGTCTGGTCTCGCGAAACACCGGGAGGGTCAAGCGTCTGCTTGACCGGCGGCGGTCACGCCGCCATCTTTACACGCGTCGTTGTGTGGTCTAAATACCTGTCCCTTTGTCGTCTCCAATCGGCACTCACCCTACGGCACCGCGATGCGGTAGAAGCCGGCAGGGGCGGCGGCGGGCAGGAGGAGGGTGTTAGTAACCGCCGTGGGCGGGAGATTGGTGTAGAACGCGCTCCAAGGGCCGGCGGGCGTGTCGGCGCGTTCGATGCGCTGCGTACGGTTCTGACCGCCGATCCAAGTCAGTGACCACCCGTCGGGTTGCGGCGCGAGGGCGGTGACCACCAAACGCGAGAGGGCGTTGGTGGGGTCGGTGTCCGCACGCCACTCGGCCCAGGCCGGCATGCCGTCTTCATCGCTGTCGGTCGCGGCGGCGGCATCGAAATCGTCGCCCAAGCCGTACTGCGCCAGCCAGTACTCTGGAACACCGTGCGTCGGGGTCAGGTTAGGGGCGAACGCAGCGGAGACCGTACGCGGCGCGTTGATGAGGGCCGTCAGGCGCGGGCCGTCGGCCGTGGTGTCGGTAAGGTTGCCGGACCAGGCGTCGAAGTGATAGTACGCGGCGGGGGTGGCGGTCACGCAGGCGGTCGAGCCGACCAAGTGCCAGCTATTAGCCGGAGCGACCGTGCCGCCGGGACCGGCGTGGGCGAGCAGACGGAAGGCGTACTTCCAGCGCCACGTCAGGGTTGCGTGGTTGGTGATCGCGAAGCTCATCTGCGGCGGGATGCCGCTGGTGGGCGTGTGGCCGGTCAATTCCCAGTGCGAGCATTGGAGGCGCACGGTCTCTTCCAGCGGTACGACCGGATCATCGATCGACGCGGTGATGACCGTGCCATTCGGGAAGGTGTATGTGCCTGCCGCCGGCGATGCGGTGTTATAGGGCGAGACCACGTTGAGGGTCCAGAGCTTGATTGTGAACCAGGCATCCAAGTAGTGATCCTGCGTGACATCATCAAAGGTCAAGATGCGGTTTTCCGTTGCGTAATCGTACACGCCGGGCTGCGGCACGCCATCGAGCATCAGGCTGTAAAGGTAGTGGCCGGGGTCGGCGGCGAGGGTGACGGTGGCACTGGCGGTACCGAAGAGGAAGGTGCGGTCGGCCGTGGCCGTGCCGGGCCCGTGCGCGGTCAGGTGGAGCCGGTGGCCGCGGCGCACCGTCAGCGGGATCAGTGGCGCCGACGTGGGGTCGTTGCTTTCGACGCGGATGCAGGCGATGTCTTCCTCGTGGTAGTCAAGTCCGGCGGGGTCGAGCGTCAGTCCGAGCGGCACGGACCAGGTGTCGGCCAGAGTCCCGCCCCAAGGGCCAGGAGCCTTCAGCCAGGCGGGCGCGGGTGTGTCGCAGGCGAAAGGCGTGACGTTGGCGATGTACCACCCTTCGCTGACTACGTAGAGGTCAGAGCCGAATTCAAAACGCACGATCACGCTCTGACCAGCGTAATCGGCGAGGTCGAGCAGGACAGTTTCCCAGCCTTGGCCGTCACCCGCCAGGCAGGGATGGCCGGGCGCGAAGGGCGAGTCGGGGTTGGCGGAGATTTCAAAGGGGTAGCCGCCGACTGGTTCGATCAGGGAGAAGGTCGCACCGCCGTCGGTCGAGATGCGTAGCACTGCGCCGTCCCAATAACGCGTGGCGCCATCGTACTCCGTGCGGATCCACTGCCGGAAAAGCAGGCCACCGCCGCTGCCGACCGTGAACGGCGGCGTGTCGAGCCAAGCGTGGCAAGCGTTGGGATAGGTGCGCGACGAGGAGTTGCCGCAGTACCAGACGGCGTCGCCGTTCCACGTGCGGTTGGTGGTGGTGCCCCAGACATCGTGCGTACCGCTGTGCGTCCAGCCGTTGGTGCCCAAGAAAGGCGCGGCGGCCACAGCCAGACGAGCGGTCCAGACCAGATCGGGACCGGCCAGGTTAGCGATGGAAAGAGGAGGATTGGTGGGTGCCTCTGACAATTCGAAAGGTTCAAACCCATTCGGAGTGACCGAGAGCCAGGGATGCGGATAATCGCCGATCACACTGTAGACGGGAGTGACCGAGGCGTGTTCAGGGAAACGGTATCCGAGTAGGTCGGCGGCATACACGTAGTAATCGATCCGCCTCGCACCGTGCGAGGGTGGCGCCAGCTCGGCCTGAAAGGTGTCGAAGTCGGTCCAGACCATGGGGGTGAAGGTCCAGTCAGTGTCACCGCTCTCGCGCCAGACCAGATAGACCTCCTCGACGTTCAGGTTGTCCGTTACGGTGGCTGTCACCGTCCAAGGGGAACGTACCGCTTGGAACGGAGCGAGCGGCACGAAGGTGATCTCTGGCGGCACGGGGACGCTTTGCGGGTCATTCGGGTCGGTGTTGTCCAGAAACTCCTCAAGGTTAGTCCAAGTGTCATTGTCCGAGTCATCGGAGGCGGCGTGGGTATTGTTGGTGGTCAGTCCGAAATAGCGCAGTTCCCACCAATCGTTCAGGCCGTCGTTGTCGGTATCCAGATGGTAGGGCAGGTAGTCGCCTTGGGCGAGGCGCGGTGCGTGCATCGGGATGTCGGCGGCGGGATTCGGCGAGGTGGAGGCGGCATCCGGCCAGCGTTCGCCGTCGACGCTCCAGCCGCAGAATGCGTAGAGGGTGTCGCCGACGACTTCGAGTTCCTGCGCGGTTTCGGTCGTTGCGTTACTGTCGGCGCGGTACCAGGAGACGGTCTCGTCCAAAACCCGTCCAGTGTCGGCTAGGCGGTAGCGGCAAGTCAGAGCGTATTCGGTGGCCCACTGCCAGGTGAGGGTGCTGGGCTGAGTGAGCGTGAGCGCGACCGAGTTTTCCGAGCCGTGTTCGGGGACGTCGCCATCGCCGGTCCAGCCGTCACAAGCGCGGCGGACGCCAGTGGAGACTGGCATGGTCTCCGGCGCTGATGCGGTGAATGCGACCGAGGCGATCATGATGTTGGTGCCGTAGGGCGGCGTCACCGTACCGTATCGATCGGGCGCGCCCTCGACGACCAAATCAACCTCACGGTCCACGTAGAAGGTAAAAGTTGTGTCTGGGGCTTGATGCGGCAGGAACGCGGTTTCGTCCATGTGGGCGGCACGCAGGTAGTAGTGGACGTGCGTCTCAGGCGGCATGGCCGGAATTTCGGCGCGATAGACGGCGTTACTGAGCCAGACAACTTCGGTCTGCTGCCAAACGCCGGTCGGGGCA
>DUPH01000134.1 GCA_012838435.1 Lentisphaerota bacterium
GAACACCACTGATAGGCCGACCGCCTTTAATGATAAATCGTGACATGAAAAATCAACCATTCTTAGGGTTTTTAGAAAGCAAAGACATTGTGACATAGAAAGGCCGCCCCGTCCAGTTTCTCATGCCCATAATGGGCAGGTTCAGGGTTTCAAGGTTTCAAACTTCGGCGTTCAGCGTTCAATGTTCGGCGGTCAACTTTCAACGCTCAAATGGTCGGATGTCCAAGGAACAGGGGCACGGACATTCCTGTCCGTGGCACGGGTTGGAAAACCCGTGCTCCTTTCGCCGCGCATAACGCGGCGCGGTCAAGCAGACGCTTGACCCTCCCGGTGCTTCGCAAGCCCAGTGACCGAATGAGCCGTCTCGCAGCGAAAGGGCATTTACTCTCGCGACTCGCGACCTGCGACTCGCGGCGATGGCGATAGCGATCCCGATACCGATAGCGATGCTCTGCAAGTCAGGCGGAAAATATGGAGTGCGGCGGCAAGCGGTATTCCGCACGACGCCGCTTTCAAGCATGAGTTGCGTCACCCGATTACGCTTGACGCACGTGACTGTGAGCGTTACCCTTCGTGACGTACACGATGGGGTTTGTTTGACGGAAGCGGAAGGGAAGGACGGGGCATGAAATGTTTCGCACATACGGCACGGCACCGAGAAGATTGGGAGCCGCTTAAAACGCACCTGCTGAACGTGGCCGTTCGCGCCCGCCAATTCGCCTCTGCTTTCGGTGCAGGCGTCGAGGGCTATATTGCCGGCCTGCTCCACGATCTGGGGAAGTACGGGATACGGTTTCAAGAACGGTTGCACGGCAAGGGACGGCACATCGACCACTGGACTGCTGGTGCGTGGGCCGCAATAAAGCAATATGGGAAAACAGGCCGTTGTCTTGCGTTAGTTGCGCAGGGTCATCATTTGGGGTTGCAGCAAGACCATAAGAGTTTCCTTGATAAAATTTGTACCCGTACGCCTTCTCCCGGCACAACGCTGTCAGCGGACTCTATGAACGAATTGTTGCAACAGTTCGCAGAGGACGGATTGTCGTGGCCTGCCTTGCAGAAGTCGTTTTATAACCGGACGGGCAAAAGCTGCTCCGACATGCTGGACGTTCGGATGCTGTTTTCGGCACTCGTCGACGCGGACTACCTCGAGACCGAAAAGTTTATCAATACGGTCGAGGTCAAGCCGCAACGGATGGCCGCGCCACTGCTCCAAGCACCGCAAGCGTTTGATGCTTTAACCCGACACATTGCGAAACTGAACACGAAGCACGGGAACTTGCGTTCAGATGTCGCGGTTATGCGAGCGACCCTGCTTGAGTCCTGCCTTGCGGCGGCGAAGACTTCTCAAAAGGCTTTTACGTTGAGTGCTCCCACGGGATCGGGGAAAACGCTTTCGATGCTGGCCTTCGCCTTGCAGCACGCCATCGAAAATCCAGACATCTCCCGCATTATCGTTGTCCTTCCCTTCCTCAACATCGTCGAGCAAACGGCGCTGGTTTACCGTGAGGTGTTTAAGGGTTTTCCAAACGGTTACGTGATCGAACATCACAGTCTTGCAGGAACTCGCTCGACTGAGGGCAGAGACAATGACGAGGATCAAGAAAGTGCCGCATACCGTGAACGTCTGGCCGCTGAAAACTGGGACGCTCCCGTCATCATCACGACAAGCGTGCAGTTCTTTGAGTCGATCTTCGCGAACCGTCCCTCGGCATGCCGCAAGCTGCACAACGTCGCACGAAGCATCGTCCTGTTTGACGAGGCCCAGACACTCCCCTCTGAACTGGCCATCCACACGCTGACAGCTCTTTCCCGTCTGGTTGAGCGTTACCAGACGACGGTCGTGTTTGCAACAGCTACGCAACCGGCTTTCTCCGCGCTCCATCAAGAAACGCTGAAGTGGTGTGCGCAAGGGTGGTCGCCCAGCTCCATGCTCACTCGTGAAACGGAAACGCAGTTGTTCGGTAATGCGCGTCGGGTTCGTTTTGAATGGGGTGCCAAAGATGACCGTCTGTCATGGGAAGCGGTCGCCGATAGGATGCTGGGTGGGGGACACAAGCAGGCGCTATGCGTGATCAACACCAAGAAACAGGCACATGAACTGACAGCCTGCCTGTGTTCGAAAATGTCGCCTGAAGAACGAGACTCCGTTTTCCATTTTTCAACGGACATGTGTCCTCAGCATCGACGGGATCGACTCACGGAGATCAAAGCGCGTCTGGATGCGCACCAGCCCTGTTATTTGGTTGCGACGCAGTGCATCGAGGCGGGGGTGGATATCAGCTTCCCCGTTGTTTTCCGTGCTTGGGCTCCGCTGGAGGCGATTATCCAAACCGCGGGTCGTTGCAATAGGAACAATGAACTCTTCCCCGAAAAAGGCATTTGCCATGTCTTCACGCCTATCGAAGAAAAATTCCCGATGGGATTTTACGGTAGTGTAACGGCAGTCACACGCTCATACGTTGAGTCACTTGATGAAGAAGCCAAGGTGTATCTTGATGACCCATCGGTCATCGAGACGTACTACACCAGACTTTACGATGTTCTAAACCAACCAACTTCGGCTAAAAAATTCAAAGACATCTGCGAAGCGCTGGAGGGGTCTGATTTCATAACTGTCGCTGAGAAGTATCGGTTGATCGAACAGGACATGGTGAATCTGGTCGTGCCCTACGGTGAAGAAGGGCGTCAACTGATGGAGGCCGTCCATAAGATCGGGCTAAACGCCGACTGGTCGCGCAAGGCGCAACTTTATTCCGTAGCCGTCCGCCGTCCAAGGCCAGGCGACCCCATTCGAGATATCATGGAGCCCGCGCCGATTTTCAAGCGGAGCGAGCGGCTCGAATCAGAAGACTGGTTCCTTTGCACGGCGAATGCGAAATATGACGAATTAACAGGACTAGAAGTTCCGCATGGCAATGATTTTTGCGATTTTTGCGAGGTGTAAAAAAGCGCGACACCGTTTAAAGTGCCGCGCCCCAAATAGCACCTGCACAACAAGCACTGTTTCAATTCACGCCTTCGAAAGGCGAGAGAGCAATATAGCATAAGTGAATTTTTTGACAAAACCAGAAACTTGTCATTGCTTGTTGAGCAGAAATGTGATAACGTTGCACCACCAATGGATACTACAACCTTTACGCTAAAATGTTGGGGGCCGTTCGCCTGCTTCTCACGTCCCGACGGCGGGAAAGTCGAACGTCTCTCCTACCCTGTTCCGCCGCCTTCGGCGGTGCGGGGGATCTTCAGTGCCATCTACTCTAAACCCATCGAGTTCTGGTGGCAGCCGGTGAGAGTCGAGGTGCTGAAGCCGATTCAGTATATCGCCCTGCGCCGAAATGAAGTTAAAGATAAGATCTCGGTTGACGCTACTCAGATCCAGAAGTGGATGGAAGGCGAAGAGATCGTTCCGTTGGTGGCGGATGCCGACACGTCCTACTTCAATAACGACAAAAAAGGACGCACCCAACGCCAGACCATGGCGTTAAAAGATGTGGCCTATAGGCTGCACGCCAAGATCGTGCCCTGGCCGGAGTTCGCGAATCAAGTCAAGGGACTGGAGGCGCAATTCATCCGCCGGGCCGAAAAGGGCAAGTGCTTCTATCAGCCGGCTTTTGGCTGCCGCGAATTTGCAGCCTATTTCGAGCCCGTCACCGACGAGAAATTCGCCCAGCCGTCTGAACCGCCGGAAAAAAGCGCTACGCAGAACATAGGGCTGATGGTCTATGACACATTCGACCTCTCCGTCAAAAACCCGCCCGGCACCGCATCACCTTTCGTCACGCTATTCCATGCCAATCTAGAGAACGGCATAATGGAGATTCCGCCTTTCGAAAGTGACGCCGTACTCAAGCCCCCAAGGGAGTGACCATGCTACACTTGCTCGCCGATTATGCCCGCGACATCGGACTGGCCGCAGAGCCCGGCTTCGTTGCTAAAGAAATCCGATGGTGTCTGCTCTTTAAGAAAGACGGCACCTTTTCGGAGGTCGTTGACCTCTCTGGAGGCGACAAAAAGTCCAAAGGTTTGTTGTTTCCTAAATGCCCGGCACTCTCGCACAGCGAACTGATCGGTGGTTCGTCAGGCAGGAGCCAAGTCCTTTATGAAAGCGCTCAAATAATTGCCCTGATGTTCAAGGAAAATGACACTGATAAGGATAAAGACCGAATTCAAGGCAAACACAACTTCTTCGTCTCCTCTCTGGCGGACTGCGCCCAACACGCCATGCCCGAACTGGCAAATGTTGCGAAGACGTTGTCAGACAAAGCTTCCTGCACACAAATCGCGGCCGCGCTGAAAGAGAAAAAAGCGAAACCGTCCGACAAGGTAACCATCGCGGTGGACTTTGCGCGCCCTTTGGATTCATCCGCATGGCACGACTGGTGGCGCAACTTCCGCATAAAACTTGCCGATTCAACCGACAAAAAAAAGCCGAAGAAGAAAAAAGCTGATGCGTCTCTCATGCTGGATTTCATCACCGGCGAAACTATTACACCGTGCCTCACGCAGGGCAAGATCAGCAATCTCTCCGATGTCGGCGGCCAATCCTTTGGTGATGTGTTCATCGGCTTTGACAAAGAATCGTTTCGTTCATTCGGTTTTAAGCAGGGAGAAAACGCAGCCGTTTCTGAGGAGAATGCGGCGGTCTATCGTGAAGCACTCAACCATTTGCTCAAAAACCACAGTCGGCGGCTTGGGAAGTCCAAAGTGGTCTACTGGTACAAAGGAAAGGTGAAACCAGAAGACGATCCAATTGAAATGCTGGCACCTCGCGAAAAAGAAACCAAGGAAGACCTGTCTTTCGACGGGGACGATTTCGATCGACAGCAGGATAAAGCTGTCGCATTAAGCAATGCCAGAAGGTTGTTGGACTCACTCAAAACCGGTGAGCGACGCGATCTCGGGGAAGCGGCTTTCTACGTCATGGTGTTGTCCGGAGCATCCGGACGGATCATGATCCGCGACTGGATTGAAGGGCAGTTCGGTCAACTTGCTCAAAACATTGCCGACTGGTTTGAGGATTTTGAAATCGTGGCTCGATACGGGCAAGGCATGGCACCCTCTCCCAAATTCATGGCCGTCATGGGGGCAACCGTTCGGGAGTTGAAAGAACTGAATGCGCCATTTGTTGCCGCCATGTTTCGAGCAGCGCTAGGCGGACGCAACGTCCCGATTCCGCAAAGTGCGTTAGCAGCCGCGTACGCACGCTTCAAGATTGATTTGATCTCGACCGATCCGAGAACAAATAAACCCAAGGCGTTCAATCATGCCCGGATGGGACTGATTAAAGCGTATCATCTCAGAAAAAAAGGAGGCGTGGAAGTGACCGAAAAACTCAACGAACGATTAGACTGTGTTCCCTATCAATGCGGGCGACTAATGGCGCTGCTTGCAGAGATTCAGCGGCGGGCCTTGGGGGATGTTGGTGCCGGCGTTGTCCAGCGGTACTATGCGGCCGCCTCTACCACGCCCGCTTTGGTGCTGGGCCGACTTATCCGGAACAGCAACGCGCACCTAGATAAGATTGGCGGCAATCTTGCCAGACGGTACGAAGACAAACTGGCGGAAGTCTGGGACGGCATCAGGACGGAGATCCCTAAAACGTTAACACTCGAAGAGCAGACTCTTTTCGCGATGGGCTATTATCAACAGATTGCCCAAATCCGAAAAGACGCTGCCGATGCCATTGCGACGAAGAAAGCAAAGTCATCTGCGCAAGATGAAACAGAAACAACTGACCTGACAGACGACATTCAACTGCAAGGAGAATCACTATGAACACCCCGATTAAAAACCGCCACGAATTCCTATTCCTTTTCGACTGCGAAAATGGAAACCCGAACGGCGATCCCGACATGGGCAACAGCCCGCGTATCGATCCACAGGATATGCACGGACTGATTTCAGACGTCGCCATTAAGCGTCGCATCCGCAACTACGTCCAGATCAGGTGCGGGAACGAGATGCCTAACGCAATCTTCATTCAACACTCGAGCAACCTCAACGTACCGATCGCCGTCGCACATGAAAAGACCGAAGGCGGCCTGGAACTCACCACCGGAAAAGGCGGCGCGGGAAAAGCCAAAGTCGACCTTGCCCGTGACTGGATGTGCGCGAACTTTTATGACGTCCGCACGTTCGGTGCGGTCATGAGCACAGGAGCGAATGCCGGACAAGTACGCGGGCCTGTCCAGCTTACATTCGCCCGTTCTGTCGATCCGGTCTTACCAATGGATATCTCAATTACGCGTATGGCCGTTGCTGTGGGGGATCCAAAGAAGTGTAAGTCCAGCGAGGACTACCAAAAACTTGCGGATGACACGCCTGAAGACCAATTGAGAACCATGGGACGCAAGGCTTTGATTCCTTATGGCTTGTTTATTGGAAGGGGCTTTGTCAGCGCGAATCTTGCGGCGCAAACTGGGTTTTCCGATGCCGACCTTGAACTTTTGTGGGAAGCGATCATGAACATGTACGAACAGGATCGCTCAGCCAGCAAGGGGCTGATGTCCGTACGTCGGCTCTACGTGTTCAAACATGTCGGAATGGCGACCAATGAGCAGCGTGAACGTGAAGCCATGCTGGGATGCGCTCCTGCTCACAAGCTTTTTGATCTGGTTGAGAAACGGATCCAGCGTGTCGAGGTGCCCCGCGCTTTTTCAGACTACGAAGCTTCCATCCCGACAAAGGAACAGTTGGAACCTCTGTTGCCCCCGGGTGTCGAAGTCAAGGTCTACTAGCGCTGCTCCATGGCATTGCTCTCCCGCTCTCCCGCTTGCGCGGTGACCCGCGACTTGCGACCCGCGACTCGCGGTGACACGGCAAAACCGACGCCGTGCGCCGCCCCTGCCACCGCAGGTCGCAAGTCGCAGGTCGCGAGTCATCCGAAGAAGGAGGTGCCCCGCGACTCGCGGTGCTGCGGCAAGCCCGACGCCGTGCGCCACCCCTGCCACCGCAGGTCGCGAGTCATCCGAAGAAGGAGGCGACCCGCGACCCGCAGCCCGACGCCACGCGCCGACCCTGCCGCCGCAGGTCGCAAGTCGCAGGTCGCGAGTCAAAACACAACCAGGCCAGAAAGGAACGCATAATGTCAAAGCCCCCCTTCGGACGTTTCGGCGGATACCGCAAACTGCACTCTTTCGGTTTCGTCTGCCTCGTTTACCACGCCACGACGCGCTTCTGCCGACGGGTCTATCCGTGGAAGGAAGACCCGCTGGGCAAGACAAGCGGCCAGATGGTCGGCGCGGCGCGTTCGGCGCGGCAGA
>DUPH01000002.1 GCA_012838435.1 Lentisphaerota bacterium
CACCCTCTGCGGCCCATCCGGCCCATGCCAGCGCCGCTATCGTCACACACATCACACCGCGCATCATGCTCCCCGATCTCCTTAAAAAAAATGGCTTACCGCAACGGGAGTCCCCGCCAGAATGCGGCATTTCGACTTTCATTATGTGGGGGGGCGGAAAAACAGTCAATCCCGTTCTGCAATCGTTTCATTTTTCACACTTCGGCGTTCTGAGTTGGGCGTTCGGTATTCTGCGTTCAAAAAGCCGAGCACAGCTTTTACACTCGCCGTTGCGAGCCACTTTTTGTGACCACAGAGAGGTCACAAAGACGAGATTAAAACCTCACCATGCAGCCGCGCCGCGCCCATGATCATTCACAGCATTTGGGGGCACTTTGTGGGCGGTCTCCGCGCACAACGCCATTGCATGCCCTGTGCGCACCCGGTGCCCGTACACTCGCCAGTTTTTACACTCATCATTGTGACCACTGAGTGGTCGCAATAATCGATACCGATACCGATTCCGATAGCGATACCGATTCCGACGGGGCCTCTCTCCACGCGCAGTTCCTGAAACCAGCCTCTGCGTCTCTGCGCCTCTGCGTTAAAAAAAACGCGCCCCGCCCGCGCGGCTGAAACCGCGCGTGACGGAGCGCTGACGGCTCTGCGTCTCTTACATGTCCATGCCGCCCATGCCCGGGTTCGGCATCGGAGCTTCCTTCTTCTCAGGAATCTCCGTGACCATGCACTCGGTGATCAGCAACAGGCCCGCGATCGACGCCGCGTTCTGCAGCGCGCTGCGCGTGACCTTGGCCGGATCAAGCACGCCGGCCTTGACCAGATCGGTGTACTCACCGGTCGCCACGTTGTAGCCGTAGGCACCCTTGCCGTTCCTGACGTTCTCGACGATCAGCGCGGCTTCCAGGCCGGCGTTCTCGACGAGCTGGCGCAGCGGGGCTTCCAGACTCTTGCGAATGATGGACACGCCGACCGCCTCGTCGCCGCAGACCTCAACCGCATCCAACGCCTTCTGACAGCGGATGAGCGCCACGCCGCCACCGGCGACAATGCCCTCTTCCACCGCGGCGCGGGTCGCGTGCAGCGCGTCGTCCACGCGGTCCTTCTTCTCCTTCATGGCGGCCTCGGTCGGGGCACCGACCTTGATGATCGCCACGCCGCCGGCGAGCTTCGCCAGACGCTCTTGCAGCTTCTCGCGGTCGTAGTCCGAGGAGGTCTCGTCGATCTGCTTCTTGATCAGCGCGACGCGGCCCTGGATGTCGCTGGTCTTGCCGCCGCCCTCGACGATCGTGGTGTTGTCCTTGTCGACCGTGACCTTCTTGGCGCGGCCGAGTTGGCTGAGTTCGACATTCTCGAGCTTGATGCCGAGATCCTCGCTGATCATCTGACCGCCGGTCAGGATCGCGATATCCTCGAGCATCGCCTTGCGACGGTCACCGAAGCCCGGCGCCTTGACGGCGCAGACCTGCAACGTGCCGCGCAGCTTGTTCACGACGAGCGTGGCCAGGGCTTCGCCCTCGACATCCTCGGCGATGATCATCAGCGGCTTGCCGGATTTGGCAACGTTCTGCAACAGCGGCAGCATGTCGTTCAGGCTCGAAATCTTCTTCTCGAAGATCAGGATGTAGGGGTTCTCAAGGACACACTCCATCTCTTCCGCATCCGTCACGAAGTACGGCGAGAGGTAGCCCTTGTCAAACTGCATGCCTTCCACGACGTCCAGCGTGGTCTCGAGGGTCTTGGCCTCCTCCACGGTGATGGTGCCGTCCTTGCCGACCTTGTCCATCGCGTCGGAGATGATCGAGCCGATTTCCGCTTCGCCGTTGGCGGAGATGGAAGCGACTTGAGCAATCTCGCAGGGATCCTTGACCCGCTTCGCCTGCTTCGCAATCGCCGCGACGACCGCAGTGGTCGCCTTGTCGATGCCGCGCTTGATCGCCATCGGGTTGGCGCCCGCGGTGACGTTCTTCAGGCCTTCGCGGTAGATCGCCTCAGCCAGCAGAGTCGCGGTCGTAGTGCCGTCGCCGGCCACATCGCTGGTCTTGTTGGCGACTTCGCGCACCATCTGGGCGCCCATGTTTTCAAACGGGCAGGGCAGCTCGATCTCTTTCGCGACTGACACGCCGTCCTTGGTGATGGCGGGTGAACCGAACTTCTTGTCAAGAATCACGTTGCGCCCGCTCGGGCCGAGGGTCGACGCAACCGCCTTGGTGAGTTTGGAGATACCGGTCAGAATCTTCTGGCGGGCTTCCATTTCATAAATCATTTGCTTCGCAGCCATTTTAGAATTCTCCTTGTGGGGTCATTGTGAATGTGTTTACAGAATCACGCCCAGCAGGTCATCTTCGCGAACGAGCTGGTAGGTCTTTTCGTCAATCTTGATTTCCGTGCCGCCGTACTTGGGCAGGAGCACTTTGTCGCCGGCCTTCACGTCGAACGGAATCTCTTTGCCGTCCTCATCACGCTTCTTACCGACGGCAATGACCTTACCCTCCATCGGCTTCTCTTTGGCAGAATCGGGAATAATGATACCGCCTTTGCTGACTTCCTTAACGTCAAGTGGCTCGACCAACACGCGGTCGCCGAGCGGACGAATCTTCGTCATGTTTTCTCTCCTTTTTGGGGTTAAGTTCGGGGGGGCAGTCAAACCCGCCCC
>DUPH01000135.1 GCA_012838435.1 Lentisphaerota bacterium
AAGCCGGTCGCCCGTGCGGCACCGCGGTTCAGCCCTGTTGATTGTGCTGGGCTTCTTGAGCTTCATGGTCATCAGTGCGGTCTCGTTCGCCATCTACATGCGTACCGAACGCCAAGCCTCTTCAAACTACCGCCATGCGGTCAACGCACGCCACCTGCTCAATCTCGGTCTCGTCCGTGCCATGGAAGAGGTGGACTCCGAGTTGCGGCTCAAATCCAACACGAGCCTGAAATTCCCGGATTGGCCCGGCCGTGTGCTGGTCTCGGCTGTCCCCGACAATGACGATGACGTGCAACGAGAGAGCGATGCGCGTGTGCTCTCGCTGGAGGCGCTGAGTTTCCTGCCGCCCTTCCTGGTCAATGACGTGCGGCGTTATGCGTACAGGCAGGACGGCGACGAGGTTTACAAGGGCGCCAAATGGCGCTCGTTCAGCAGCGGCATCGATGGCGGAGACGCCAGCGGTTCAGTGGTCGGCCGCTACGCCTATGTCTGCGTCAATGTCTCCGACATGCTTAACGTGAACGTATGCAGGGCACAATACCGTGACATCGCCACCAACCGGGTCAGCCTCGGCCATCTTTTCAATGGCGATAGCCAGCGCCAAGACTTCGACAACAATGCTCGGGACGACGGTCACTACTTCTCACTGCAGGATTTTTATTCGGCACGTTATGAGCGGGACAGCAGTGTCCTGAGCAGCCCATTCCATAACTACGTCATAGGGAATAGCGGTTTCACGCCATTCGACAACGGGGGGCTGTTGAAGCAAGTCTTCATCACCGACGGTATCGCCAAACCCCAGCCGACCGCACAGGATGCCTGCAACATCTGGCTCAATCCGCCGATTGAAAACACGCTCCTAAATAACAAAACGCCGCAACCGGGCCAACTGGCGGGCGCGGTGAACAATGAGTTCTGGAAGGCGTTCACCCACTCAGACCTCTTCCCGGGGACCGACGAACAGGTCATGGCGGCACTGCTGAAAGATTATATCGATGTAGATAACGTGCCATCCCTGCTCAATGCGCCCTGCTTGGAAATGGTGCCGATGATTAGCCAGGTCACCATCCCGAAAAACATTATGAAGTATTCGGTCACCAGCCGGGCCGAGGGCGGCGCACAGGGACAGCCCCAAGTCACGGTGTACACGCTCCACCTTTTGGATGAGACGACGCTTGAGTTCCCGATCCAGGTTGAGGTTGTCTGGCCGTTCAAAAACACGCAGTATAGAGGGCTGGCGCCCCAACAATACTCGCTGGAGGTCGAAGCGTTTCTTGTGGTGGACAAAAACGGGGCTGAACGAAACACAAGGGGCTTTCAGAACAAGGGTGAGTGGCTCCGGCTGACGATGTCCGGCGGAGGCTCGATCCCCCCCGTTTGGAACCAGAAAATCGTAAACGAGAACGATTGTTTTAGAGTCGTCGACGCAACCCTGAAAGCCAATCTGGCTGATGTCTCGTTCGATGTGATGAGAGATGCGGAGTATCTAAACGGCTTCACGGCAAACTTCAGGGTGTCGCTCTGCATGTTCGTCCGTATCAAAGAGGGGAACGTCTGGGTCGACAGCGTACCGCATTACCCCCCTGTCAACCCCTTGCCAGAAGAGGAAAAAGGCACCAACCCCAAGCTTTACTATCAGACCGCATCAATCGCGTTGGTCCCCGGGGTAGTCGTTCCCACTCCTTACGCATGGGACTGGACCAACCTCGAAGTGGCTGATCCGCGCTTTAATCACAACGCCTCAAACTGGGTCAAAAACGATAACGAGGAATACCCGATCACGGCCGGTATAAACAAATCCACCCTGGATATCCGCCAGTCGCTCGAAGGCC
The DNA here is from genome assembly GCA_012838435.1 of Lentisphaerota bacterium. Classification (GTDB taxonomy): domain Bacteria; phylum Verrucomicrobiota; class Kiritimatiellia; order RFP12; family UBA1067; genus DUPH01. Next base: position 1,833 of record DUPH01000135.1, read on the forward strand.
GTGACGCCGACATTTTTATGTTCGTCGCGAACACCGGCGTATTACAATCTCCCGGCGAGTTGGGTTTTATCATCCGGCCGCACAATTTTAAAAACTCAGCAGACCCAGCCCGTAACTTCAACACTGAGACCGAGCCAGCAGAAAAAGAGAACATGTTCCGCACCATCAGGCTGTATGACCATGGCGGTACCGGTGCCAACGAAAAAAGGGACGAGATCTACAAGCATTTCTATGCCATGAGTCCGGACGGCACGTTGCCCGGTGCGCGCGTCAATCCGCTTTCGGATATTGACGAGGTGCTGGA
>DUPH01000136.1 GCA_012838435.1 Lentisphaerota bacterium
AACGCTCAACGCTCAAGGTGAGCCACGGCGGCGTATCGGGCAGGAGTGCGTCGAAGGCTGTGATCAGCGCTTGCTCGTAAGCCCCGGCGTAGGTGCCGTCCAGAAAGCGGGCATACGCCTCGTCACAGAAACGCTCCCATGCGCGTTCTTCGTCGCCCGGGGTGATCGGGTAAAAGAGAACGCCGGCCTGGCGCGCCGCGTTGAGGTCGCCTTGCGCGTCGCCGATCAGCAGGACACGATGCATATCGTATTTGTTGTCGGAGGCTAAGCGCAGATGCTGGTCTTTCGAACCCAGTTCTTGGCCTGCGATGAAATCCACGTAGCCGTCGATCGCATGTTGACGCCACTCTTTGACGAGCGCCTCCTCTGGAGTTTGCGAAACGACGATGACGTCGCTGGATGCCCGGATCAGTTCCAAAGCTTTCAACGCCCAGCGGAATGGCGGCACTGGGCGCATATTGGCGGCGATTTCCGCGTTGATCGCTAAGCTCCACTCTAAGACGCGGCGCAAGTCAGGGTCACCCGTGCGTTCGACCTCCTGTTGCAACGAGGGGTTGCCGAGCGGCAAACCAGAGTTGACGTAGGCACGCAGGGCCGTTGTCTCCGGCAGTGTTACGCCGCATTCGCTGATTCCTGGGTAATCGGACAGCAATTCAAATACCCGTAACAGTGCGGGGAAGCGGTTGCTGCCGCGGGTTTTTGAGTGCAGGTTGACGAACTCTGCGCAGGCGCGGAGTTGCTTTTCGCAATTTTGCAGGTTCCAGAAGCGGATAATCAGCGGATGGAAGTGATCGCACTGCTTGACCCGCATGGTGTCGAACACGCAACCGTCGGAATCGATTCCGACAAGTGAATCATGGCGGGCTGAAAGTCCTTTGAGAGCATCAAGCGTGAAAATGCGTTGCATTGTTTCTGAGTCCTCGGTAATTAACGCTCAACGTTCAAGTAGTGGAACGGGAGGGGCAAGCGTCTGCTTGCCCAAGGACGAGCAGACGCTCGTCCCTCCCACAGCATCGGAATCGGGATTGTCTCGTCCACGTTTCTGTGTACGGACAATGCTATACTTTGATCTGGAACACAGCGATCAGCGTGAAGACCATCGTGAAAATCGCAACGGTCTCGACGACGCCGAGCGCGGCGAAGTAGTTGGTGAGGCCCTGACCGGTCTCGGCCTGCGCGTCGCAGGCGGCCGCGGCGGCACGCCCTTGAAAGAGGGCGGAGACGCCGATGCCCAGTCCTGAGAAAATACCGAGGATCAGTAGCGGCATGCCGACGGCGGCTTTCCCGAACATGACGAACATCAAGATCATGCCATACAGGGTCTGTGTGATCGGCGCACCGACTAACCCGAGCAGGATGAAGGGCGCAGGCTTGTTCTGCACGTAGCACTTTTTCCAAGCACCCATGGCTGCTGTTGCGGCGTAGCCGGTGCCGAAGGCCGAGCCGGTGGCACTGAGTCCGAGGCAGGCGACTGCGCCCGCGATGCCCATTGCTGTGTTGATTGCTTCTGGATTCATGGTTGTTTTTCCTTTTTTTCAGCATAAGGGGATGACTGTACTGAGGATGCGATCGGCAGTTTCAATCGCCGCTTGTGCATCCGACAGACTGACGTGAATCAAGCCCCCATAGTCACCAGAGTCACGCATATCCATCAGAAAATCAAAATCTTTTCCGATGGAAGTCGGTAACTCTCCGGTTAAAATGAGATCGCGGTGAATCGCGTTTCTGAGCGTTGCATGCCGGGTAAACGTTTGACCGCGCGAAGCAAAGAAAGCAGTGAAAGCGTGGAAGGCAGCATAAAACGTACGGTTCGCCGCAGAGTTGGGGTCAATGTTGAGAACCGCTCGTGCGGCTTCAAGCGCGAGACGAGCCCGTTCTTTCTCTCCGGTAATGAACTCCGTCATGCGGGGAGCCCTTCGTTTTTGATAGTGGCCAGAATAGGGGCGTTGGAGTTCTGATATTGGAATAGAGAAATGGGCTTGATGCTGACCCGGCGCCCTAAGCGAACAGCTAGGGGATACACAGCCTCTAACGCCGTACGTAACTCACCTGCGTACGTCTCAAACGGTTCCAGAACTACGAGCGCATCCAGATCGCTCTCTTCCGTCTCAGTCCCCCGCGACATCGACCCGAAAAGAACGACAGACGACAATCGCGTCCCGAATGCACGGCTTAACAGTGCCTTTAATTCGATCGCAATCTGCTTGACATCTGTCTTTGTCTCGGTGTCCATGTGTGTCTCCCTTTTTTCGAACATCGTGCCATATTTCTTGGGGATAATCAAATCGCACGGCATCGCCTATTGCACGTTTGGATTACGCCTGAACGGTTTGAAGGCGTAGCCGGACCAGGTAATGCCTTTGTGGTTTGAGAATTCCAGGGTGTTGAGGCGGACGGCATGCACCAAGATGCTGAGTCCCGCCATCGCGAGGTTTAATCCGTGGCCAAGTAGCAGGATTAGGATCAGCGGCGGAATCTTGGCCCACAGCGGCAATCCCATATTGATTGCCATGCTGTTGAAGTTTTCTGCGACCTTGACCGAGGCCAGTCCCACGGCGAAGAGACGCACGTAAGAGATGATATCTCCGAGCGCGCTCACGATGTTGAGCGGCAGCATGCCGAGTTCAATGCCATTGGTCTTGAGTTCATTGCGCTTTAGCGTGAAGAGGAAGATCAAAACCAGTGAGACGGCGAAGACGGGGTAGATGAAGGTCGGCACCGCAAAGATTCCGACAATGCCACACGACATGCAGTACATGAAGGCCAGTACGCCAACCCACCCGAGTTCCGCCAGTGCTTTGGTGTCCGGGAACAGGACGACGAAGTTCCAGAGACGCGCTATCGAGAGGTGAGTGAGCCCCAACGTGAAGCAGAGCAGCATCATGTTGTTGATGCCGTCTTCGGGATGGTTCAGCCAGCGGCTGGCCGTGTTGTCTGCGAATCCGGGGTGGGTACCGAACCAGGTGTTGGAGAGTGTGCCCCAAATGATGGTGCCTATCGAGAAGCAGGTCATCAGGATGAACGGCGCGCGCGGTGCCTTTGGCAGTTTGCGGCGCACGTAAAACGTCGCCGCCAGAAGCAGTGCGCCATAGCCGCCGTCTCCCACCAGCATGGCGAAAAAGATGGCGAAAAAGCAGAAGAAGGGGACGCTGACGTCGGCCTCTGTATAGGCCGGCGAAATGTCGAGCCCCTTGAAGAGTGCCAGTACGGGTCGGAAGAGGCGCGGCGGCCGCAACAACGTGGGCGGCGTCTCGTCTTCCTGTGGATCGCGTATCAGCAGACCCCACGCGTTTTCGCGCGCAGCCCCGCGTAGCTCATCTTCTTGGTCGGCAGGTAGCCAGCCGGTGATCCAGACCACCGCGCCGTCGGCTTGCATCGCGGCGGCGGCTGTGGCGAAGAGGCTTTCTTCACTCAGGCGGTCAACTTCGGCCTGCATGTCGTCCGCACGGCGGCGGGCAGTGCGGCGCAAACGTGCCGTGATCTGGCGGATCCGTGCATGCGCCGTTTTGTGCTGTTCGTGCAGCACACTGAGCGAACTTTCAGGTAACGCTTCAGGTATACAGCCTGCGGGCAGGGCACCCGGTCCGATCATCACGCCCCAGACAGTGCGGGTATTGGCGCTGAGCGTTTGGATCATAGCACCTTCGCCCGGCGTCAGCGCAACGGAAGTCGGTGCTTTGAACAGGCGGACCGGTACGCCGCGCGCGACGAGTCGTGCGGGCAGGGTGATGTCGAAGTCGCCGAAGGGCGTCACGCGCGCGATCTCTCGTTTGATCCACTCGGCCTCGTTGGCCAGCTCTTGGCGCAATTCGTCCAGTTGGCAGATGGCGGCGATACGTTCTCCGGCGTCTCCTGTGATCTTTGGCAACGGAACCGTCAAGGGGTCGGTGGGGCCTTCATCGCGGTTATAGGCCCTGTGCGGGCCGGAGAGGGTGGGAATAACAGGCTTGCCGGCCAGCGCGTCCTTCAGAATCTGCTGCGCCCGACGTGCGGTCGCCAACTGATCCCGTGCGTCGCGGCAGGCGTCGGAATCGGTCGCGTCGCCCAGCTCAAGGTGTACGGCACCCAGTTCGCGCAAACGCTCCAGCGTGGTTTCGCGTTCAGCGGCCACGCAGAGCAGGGTCATGTGTCGCATTGGAACAATCATGCCGCGTCCTCCTGTTGGGGCTGGTTGGCGCGTCCTTTGGCGATCTTGCCGCGGGTGACCGCAGCAGTCTGCTCGTCGCCGATCGCAATGCGGATGATCCGGATGTTCTCTTTGCACTCCGGGATCTTGATCTTCTCGAACAGGTTCACGCGTTGCGACGTGGTGGTCAGTTCATGAAAAATCAGTTCGCGCTGGCGTTCGAGCACGAGCCGCTCGGCTTTGAGCGACAGAATGGCGGTCAGGCTTTCCGCCGCATTGTCATACCAAGCCGGCGTCGCGAAGAGGTCGAGCGTCGCGCGCGCGACATCAATGCCCTTGTAGATAGGGATGGTCACCCCCGCGATGTTACTGGTACCGGTGTTGACGCGTTCGACACGAATCAGCGCGTCCAATGCCTCGTCCTGTTCAGCGAAGAGCGCGACCCACGCATCAAGTGCGCGCCGCGCGGCGGTTTCGCGTGCCGTGACCTCGTCGATCCGTGCGGTGATGGCGGCGATCTCCGCCTGCAACTGCTGTTTCTTGAGCTGCAGCATCGGTAGAAAACGCTCGAAGCGCTTGAGTGCGTCATTCTGCGCCTTCAGTTCAGTTTTCGTGTATTTGATCTTGCTCACAGTCTTACAGCCTCATTGCCTTACAGCCTCATTGCCTTACCGCCTTCTTCGGCCAGAACTTGTCGGTGAGCTTGGTGGGGATGCCGGTTTCGCCTGGCTTGAAACAGTCAGCCAGGATCTCCCAGCCCAGATCGAGCGCCTGTTCAAGTGGGATGTTGACGGAGAGATCCATCATCTCGTTTTCGAAGCGTTCGCCGTATTTGAGCAGTTTGTCGTCCCAGTCGCTCATGCGGAAGCCCATGGACTGCTTCTCTTGTGTCTCCTTAAAGGCGGCGTAGAGCTTGATCATCGCGTCCATGATGGTGCGGTGGTCTTCCCGCGTGTTTTTGTTGACCTGTTGCTTGAGGCGGCTCAGCGAACCGAAAGGCTCGATACGTCCATCACGCAGATAGAACTGCCCTTCAGTGATATAGCCGGTGTTGTCCGGCACCGGGTGGGTGACGTCATCGCCGGGCATGGTCGTGGCCGCGAGGATGGTGATGGAACCTGCACCCTCGAAGTCGACCGCCTTCTCATACCGCGCGGCGAGTTGCGAGTAAAGATCGCCCGGATAGCCACGGTTGGAGGGGATCTGCTCCATGGTGATGGCGATCTCTTTGAGCGCATCGGCGAAGCTGGTCATGTCGGTCAGCAGCACCAGCACCTTTTTGCCCTGCAAGGCGAACTGCTCGGCCGTGGCCAGCGCGATATCCGGCACCAGTGTGCATTCGACGATCGGGTCGGCGGCGGTATGCACGAACATGACGGTGCGCGAAAGTGCGCCGCTTTCGTCCAGCGTGTCGCGGAAGGCGAGGTAGTCGTCGTGCTTGAGTCCCATGCCGCCGAGGATGATGATGTCGACCTCGGCTTGCAAGGCGATGCGTGCGAGTAGGGGGTTGTAGGGTTCACCGGCACGGGCGAAGATCGGCAACTTCTGCGATTCGACCAGCGAGTTGAAGACATCGATCATCGGGATATTGGTGCGCACCATGTTGCGCGGGATGATACGCTTGGCCGGGTTCACCGATGGCGTGCCGATGTCGATCAGGTTATCGGTCAACACGGGGCCGCCGTCGCGCGGCACGGCGCTGCCGGTGAAGGCGCGGCCGAGCAATGCATCCGAGAACGGAACACGCATGGGCGCGCCCAGAAAACGCACTTTGCCGTCGGTTGCTATGCCGCGCGCCCCAGCGAAAACTTGCAGGGTAACGGTGTCGCCGTCAAGCTTGATGACCTGCGCCAACGACGTGCCACTCCGTGAGGTGACCTCGGCGAGTTCACGGTATTTTGCTCCGCGCGCGCGCAACGTGATGACGCTGCCTGAGAGGTTGTCAATTGTGTGGTAAATCTTATGCATGAGTAGTACTCCGAGTCTCGACTGCCGTTAGAAGAGATTGAATGAACTGAGTGATAGGGCTAAAAGCTACATGGTCAAAAGGGATAAACTTTTTCTTTGCTGCCAACCCCAACCTTAACTCTGGGTCTGAAAGCGTGCTCAACCAAGCGTGAATACGGCGTTTGTCCATTTCTGTCGGCGACAACGACGCTTGGTCATTTTCAGATACACATGCCATGAATTGTTCCACGCAGGGCCAGTTTGGATATGTGGACACGGCTTCAATCACAAGAGCTTCCAAGGCTCCGGATGTATCCTTTTTGGGCAGGATGTACGTGTCGACGTGAAGCGTATCAGGCAGCTTAGAATTGTCAATAGCGGTCTTTACGCTGGCCAACGCCGCAGCGTGATCCAGATCCGCATCGCGGGTGATGCCGAGTGCGCTCAGCTTGGAGAAGGTTGTCTGGGCCTTTAGCCCGGCAAGGAACCCTGCGAGTTTGTCTTTGCCGCCGTATTGTGTGACTTGGATCGAGGACGACAGCCCAAGGTGATTTACCATGGCACAGAAGAAAAGTTCTTCTTCGCGCCCCTCGCCGATCAAAAGAGCAGGTTTTTCGATGGAAAATTTGCTCATCGGATCTCCATCTCCGTTTCTATGGCGACATCAATGTCGGCATGGTTGAGGACGAAGGCGGCGATGCCCTGCTCAGGGTCGAGGCGAAGTTTGATGACAGCAAAGTCATCCGCGTTTTCAGCAAAAGCCTTATGCGCGGCAACGATGCACTCATAGGAGTGCGTTGTCGCAAAAATCTGGACGTCGTTGTCGCGGGCAAATTTACCGAGCGCCGACCAGATCGGGCCGATGGCGTCATGCTGGAGTCCGTTCTCGAACTCATCAATTAAGAGGGCGCGCGGCCGCTCAGTCATCAGGGACGCGAACAGCCCGAGCATCCGGGATGTCCCTTGGCCAAGCTGTGTGGCCGGGATCAACTCCTTGCCTTTGCCGAGCCCAACATCCGCATAAACGTAAGGATGCTGATGCCCAGGTAGCTTCAGGTATTTAAGCTTGCGGATACGCGGGTCGATCAGGCGCAGATACGAAACCAGTTCTTCATCGCGATTTATCACGGAAACCGTGTTTACTCTCTCGGCATCAACGACCGGAGATGGGTGAAATGCGGTCAAAGCGATGCAATCGGGACCGGGAGGCGGGAGGGTGAAGGAAAATGAGGAATGTTGTCCAAGTGTAGAGTGGACATCGCCAACAGACGCCTTCAAGTACGAGCCTTCAAAAAAGAGGGATAACGAGCGGTTGTCTTTTGCGGATGCAGCAGACAGTCCAATTGAAATCTGCCGAGAGATGTCCTTTTGGAAAAACAGCCATTTCCAGAAGTTGTCGATATCATCGGGCGGAGATTGTGTGCGCGGCTCATACTTTATTGCGGAGCGCCGGAAGAGTGATTGCGCGTATGGAGTCAGCGTTTCGGGGGACGAGAACGGATTATCCTGCAACGCGAGCCAGATGGCCTCGAGGACGGACGTTTTGCCGACGTTATTGCCACCCGCAATCAGGTTAACGCGGTGCAACGGGGCGATTTCGATTTTCTCGAACGCCCTGAAGTTCTCGATAGCCAGCTTGTCAAACATGCGTGACCTCCTTGAGCGTCTTGGCCAGCGCCTCCTTGCGGGCGGTGTATTCCGGTGATTCGTACGTGGTCATGTTCCAGTCGATGCAAGCCTGTGTCAGGCGTTGGAAGAACCTGCGTGCCTCGTCTTTTTGTTTGAAGGAGTAGGTGATAAGCAGAGCCTTTTCCATCATCTCGAACATCTCGCGCTGGCGTTCCACCGGCGAGGCGGCATCGATCTCGCTGAAGGCGTCCTGCTGGAGATACACCGCGTCGATGAACTCACTTTTCAGATAGGTGATGAAGTCGTCAATGCTGGTGCCTTCTTCACCGACCACCTTCATCATCTGGGCCACGTCGTTGCCTTGGCGCAAGATCGCACGCGCCCGCTCGACGCGGTTTTTATCGATGACGCTGGTGTATTTGCTCCAGCTTTCCAACGGGTCGATGGCGGGAA
>DUPH01000137.1 GCA_012838435.1 Lentisphaerota bacterium
GGGAACGGCTCGACGGTGAGCACGAACGCGCCATCCGACAACCAAGCGCGCGCGGTGTCGCGCACCGCCGTGGGCGTCGCGTCAAGCGTTTCGCGCAGCACCGTCTTGTAATACGCCGGATCGCCGGTCAGCACAGCGTTGCGCGCCAACACATCCGATTTGCCGCCGAACCCGCCCACCCGCTCGCAGCCGCGCACGAAATCCGCCTCGAAGCCGGCTTTGACCCGTTGCAGTTCGTCCTCTTCCGGTCCCTCTTTAAGCAAGCGCGCCACCTCTTCGTCGATGGCCTGTTCAACCGCATCCACCGGCACGCCGGAACGGACGGTGGCGATGATCATGAACTGACCCGCGATCTCATTCAGGCTCGCCCAAGCGTTCACATCCGTCGCCAGTTGCTCGTCGTGAACCAGACGACGGTAGAGGCGCGATGTCTTGCCTTCCGCCAAAACGCCCGCCGCCACGCTGAGCAGATTGCCTTCGGTCGTGCCGTACGGCGGAATGTTCCAAACCTTGTGGAGCCGTGCCTGCGGTACGCGATCCTGCGCGGTCATGCGCTGCGTACCGCTCCGCTTCGCGACATACGCCTTGTGGCGCTGCACCGGCGGCCCCGGCGGAATGTCGCCGAACGCGCGTCGTGCCAGTTCCACTGCCTCATGCGTATCAACATCGCCCGCAATCACCAGCACCGCATTGGCGGGACCGTAGAACTCTTTGAACCACGCATGCGTATCTTCAAGCGTGGCGGCTTTCAGATCCTCTTCGGAACCGATCACCTCCCACGAATAAGGGTGGCCGGCGGGCCAGGTGTTCTGTGTGATCAACCGCCAAGCGATGCGGTACGGCTGGTTGTCGCCTTGGCGTTTCTCATTCAGCACCACGCCGCGCTGCTCGTCCAGCCGCTCCTGCGTCAGTGCGCCGAGCAGGTGGCCCATGCGGTCCGACTCCATCCAGAGCGCGAAGGCCAGCGCATCGCGCGGCACCTCTTGAAAGTAGTTGGTTCGATCCTGCCCTGTGGTGCCGTTCATGCCGGTGGCACCGACCCGCTCCATCGCCTTGAACCAATCGTCGTTGAAGTGCTCGCTGCCGTTGAACATCAGATGTTCGAAGAGGTGGGCGAAGCCGGTGCGTCCGGGACGTTCGTCCTTGGAACCCACATGGTACCAGACATTCACGGCCACGATAGGCGCCTTGTGATCTTCATGTACGATGACAGTCAGACCGTTTTCCAGAACGGTTGAATGATACGGAATATCCACGCCCACTCCCTTCGCCGCATGTGCGTCAGACACCACCGCCACCGCGCACAACATCGTCCAGCAAACTGCTACCCACCTCATTGCCTCGCCGCCCTCGGTCCAAAAACCATAAAGGCCGACTCCACATAGCCAACCGTCATAACGTGAACCCTACTCGCATGTTAACAACTTTACACCTAACATTCACGGTTAAATCCGATAGAATCTGTCCTATGAAGAAGCGGAAGTATACTATGTCGGCGGTGGCTCTGGAAGCTCGAAAAAAGACCGCGGATGTGGATGTGGGAAAGGACAATAGCAAATGGACATGCTAAAAGGGAAAGTGGCGCTCGTGACGGGCGGAAACCGCGGCATCGGGAAGGGAATCGCCGAGGCGCTCAAAGCCGAAGGCGCCGAGGTAATCACCACCTGTTCGGCGGAGTGCGATCTGTCGGACCGTGCGGCCGTCTACGCCTTCATCGAGAAGACGAAGAAAGCGCATCCGGTAATTGACATCCTCGTGAACAACGCGGGGACGATCCTGCGCAAACCGGCGGCAGAGCATCCGGACGAGTGGTGGGACAAGGTGATGAACGTGAATCTAAACGCGCAGTTCATCCTCGCCCGCGAATTCGGCAAGGACATGATCGCGCGCGGTAACGGCAAAATCATCTTCATCTGCTCACTCCTCACGTTCCAGGGCGGCATCACGGTACCGGGCTACGCGGCCTCGAAGGGCGGCGTAGGACAGCTCGTGAAGGCGCTCGCGAACGAATGGGCGCCGAAGGGCGTGAACGTGAACGGCATCGCGCCGGGCTACATCGCGACCGACAACACGGCGGCGCTCCGCGCCGATCCGGTTCGTTCCCGCCAGATCCTCGATCGCATCCCGGCCGGACGCTGGGGCGAGGCTTCGGACATCGGCGGCGCGGCGGTATTCCTCGCCTCCCACCTATCCAACTACGTGCACGGAGCAATCATTCCCGTCGACGGCGGATGGCTCGCGCGATGAGGACGAGAGGGCTTGCTGTCCTCAATAAAAAAGCCCGTTCTCGCTGTAACCTACCAGCAAAAACGGGTCTCAAATCAATATGGTGCTCGGGGGGGGACTCGAACCCCCACACCTCTCGGCATATGTCCCTCAAACATACGTGTCTGCCATTCCACCACCCGAGCGGAGAAAACGAGCCGTACTTTATACGATTACGCCTCCAAGTGGCAAGCGTATTCGATTTAAAATTCGGTTCAATCCTTGTACTCGGCATGTCAGAAACCATATGCGCCATTTGAAAATAGCGCACATTCCTGCTACACTGCGCCCCCGTGAAGACATCCCTAGAAACACTCGATATCCCGCAGGTCCGCATCAGGATCGATCAAGGTCACCGTGTCGCACTACTACTGCGCCACGCTGAACGACCCCCGATCCGATCCGATGACAAGGAGTTCGGGCGTACGCTCGGCCTGACACCACGCGGCATCAAGGCGGCGCACGCAGCAGGGGTGCCCTTGACCGGTATCAGCGACGTCCAGTTTTTCGCGAGCCCCATGGTGCGCTGCCAACTTACCGCACGTTACATAGCCGAGGGGATGAACTTGCCGGACGCGCCCATCATCGACGCCGAACCGCTCGGCGTGCTCGGCTTTTATTATGAGGATCACTACGCGGTCCAGGAAGAGATGCGACAGCGCGGCTATATGGAATTCATGCTCGATTATCTGCGTAACGGCATTGCCCCCTACTCAAGGCCGATCGGCCCGGCCACTGAGCAATTCGCAGAGTGGCTGCGTCGTCACACAACGGCGCAACTCGCCATTTTTATCAGCCACGACATCTTCATCGCCTCATTTCTGACGGGGCTCAAGATCCGTACCTACACTGCGGAAAACTGGATCGGGTTTTTGCACGGCGCGGCGTTGCTTGAAGCGCCGGACGGCACATGGACCTGCCATGCCTGTGTGCCGGATCTCAACGCCAGCAATGAACCCAACGGATTTGTTGCGCGGTCCGTCAAATAGAAAAGACACCGTAGGTTTTTTTGAGGCGGTGACGATCCGTCAAATACTGGACACCGAGGGGGTCAAGGGACGAGGGGCTGGTCAACGGCGTGAAGGGTGGCCGAGTTCCGCGCCCTGTCCCGCCGGTATTCCGGCGGGACAGGGCGCGGAACCCGGGGTGGTCATCCCTTGCGCTTCGCGTTTGGCGAGCTTGTTCTGCTTGCGCAGGATCAGCGCGTATCGGCGGCGGA